>JANNRP010000070.1:0-19812 GCA_031401535.1 Hyphomicrobiaceae bacterium
GACAACAGCCACATCATGGGCACCAATGCGGTTGGTGCGATGATCGTTGCCGGTGCGCAGGGGCTGGTGAAAAACCAGTACCGCAAGTTCAACATCAAGTCGGAAGGGCTGACGCCCGGCGACGACTACGCCATGATGCGCGAGGTTTTGACGCGCCGGTTCAAGCGCGTCGCGGCGGAGCTGCGCGGGGAAGATGTGGCGGAGCTGCGCGGGGAAGATGTGGCGGAGCTGGAAGCAGCAGTCCAAGACACGCTTGCCACGGGTTCCGCGACAGCGGAGTCGGACGCAGCCAAACAAGAAACATCCCGCATCCGGCCGCCGTCGACGCCGCGTGGTGAACGCGGCGCGGACGCGATCGCGTTCGGTGCGCTGCGCGCGGATGCAGCCGCGATCGCCGCAGACGATGGCGATGAACGCGGCGCCGAAGCCGATGATGAATTCCCCTCAATCCCCGATCTTGTGCTGGTCGACGGCGGCGCGGGGCAATTGAGTATCGCGCGCGAGGTGCTGGCCGCGTTGGGGCTCACCGATCAGATCCCGCTCGTCGGCGTCGCCAAGGGCCCCGACCGCGATGCCGGACGCGAGCATTTCCATGTGCCGGGACGGCTCTCGTTCATGCTGGAGCCGCGCGACCCCGTGCTCTACTTCGTGCAGCGCCTGCGTGACGAAGCGCACCGGTTCGCCATCGGCACGCACAAAGCGAAGCGCGCCAAGGCGATGGGGATCAATCCGCTCGATGAGATCGAGGGCATCGGCCCGACGCGCAAGCGCGCGCTGCTCAGCCATTTCGGCTCGGCCAAAGCCGTGTCGCGAGCAGGCATCGAGGACATGAAGGCCGTACCAGGCATCTCCGCGCAGATGGCGCAGTCGATTCACGACTTCTTCAATGAGAAGAAGGGGTAGGACCCTGTCAAATGATCGCTGAACTCGGACTGGTGTGTGTGTCGGGAACGTGCCGCCATGAGAGGTAGAGCCTACCCCTTCCGCGTTGCGACCAACAACCAAATCGCCACGGCCGCCAGCAACACCGCGAACACGCGACGGGCGATGTCGATGCGGCGGGAATCGGTCAGTAACGCCTGGGCCGATCCAGCGAGTATCACGATCGATGCGTGGATCAACGTCGCAACGCCAACGTACACGGCCGACAGAGTCAACGTTTGCGGGACGGCTGCTTGCGTTGCATCGACAAAGTTCGGCAACACGGTGATGTAGAAGATCGCAGCCTTCGGATTGAGGACATTGGTAATGACGCCGCGATAAAAATGCCGGGCGTATTTCTCGATTTGATCTGTGGCATCGGGCTGGGTCGCGGCCTCCGGACGCCAGGTTTCAAGGGCGAGCCACAGCAGATAAAGCGCGCCAGCCCAACGCAGGGCCTCATAGGCCCACCGTGAATTGGCGATGATCGTCGCTACCCCCAAGGCGGCGGCGATACCGATCAAGAGCAGCCCGACTGCTACACCCGCAGTTGCGGCAAGGCCGGCGCGACGTCCTTGGCTTGCACTGAGCAACGCGAGGTAGGCCATGTTCGGCCCTGGCGTCAGCTCGATCACGAGGGACGTAACGGCGAATGCGATAAGTGTGGTGCTGGTCAACATGCGTATCAGCCAATTGCCCGTGCGGCCGCGATCCTACCTCAGCACCTTCTCCAGCCCCCGCTTCAACTCGTCCTTCGCGGGCGCACTTGCCGCGAAAATCTCGTGGATCTTGGAGAAGTCCATAGTGCCGAACGTGCCGACCGACGGGCGGATCATCAGGTCGGGCGCGCGTGCCTTCAGCTTGTGTGCCGTGATGGTGTGGAACAGCACCTGCGTGCAGCCGACCCAGGCGTCAATGGTGGTGGGTACATCTTGCCCGCGTCCGAGGTCGGTCTGACCGGTGACGTCCACTGCGACCGTGACATCGGCCTTCGGCTGCACCACGTCCCACGGCGTCGGATTGGCAAAACCGCCGTCAACCAGCACGCGGCCGCCCGTCACGACCGGGCGCATGATCGTCGGCAACGCGCAACTGGCGGCAATTGCCGGGATCACCGGGCCCTGATCGATCACCACCTCGGTCATTGCATAATAGTCGACGGCGATGGCGCTGAACGGGATTTTCAGGCTGTTGAAATCGCAGCGCAGTTGCGGCGGCATCAGCAGTTCGAACAGCGTCACACCATCGACAACCGACGGGCGGCGGATGTTCCACAGACTTGGCAACCCGCCGTACGATTTTGCGAGGCGCTTGAAAATCTCGGAGCGCGACGACAACAGCTCCTCCGCGAAGGTCCGGATTTCGGCCGCCGACAGGCCTGCCGCATAAAGCCCGCCGATGATCGAGCCGATCGACGTGCCGGCAATGACCGACGGTTTGACGCCGAGTTCATCGAACGCTTCCAGCATCATGATGTGCGCGAGCCCGCGGGCCGAGCCGCCACCAAGCGCCAAGCCGATACGGCGGTCCATGCGCGCAGATGCAGATATCGTCATTTCGTTCGGCCTTTCGGGCGCTCGTCGATGAGGGCTTTGACATTTGTCACGGTCTCAGCGCCGAGAATGCGGCTGAGTTGTCGTTTGAGGCGCTCTTTCAACGGCGCAGCTGCCGCCAGAATATCCTTGGCCTTGTGGAACTCGAGCGCATTGAACTGGTCGAGTTCCACGTCGATGTAGATGTCGGGCTTGGTATGCAGCAGCTTTTCGCGTGTGATGCTCTTTTCGAGAATCTGCAACGACTGCGCGGCCAATACCAAGGCCGACGGATGGGCGCCGATGGTGGCCTCGGATGCAGCACCGCTGACATCGATCGCGACGGTGATGTCGGCGTCTTTTACCACGAGATCGAACGGCAGCGGGTTGACGAGGCCGCCGTCGACCAGCGTGCGGTCACCGATGATCACAGGCTGGAAGATCACCGGAATGGCGATGCTGGCCGCAATCGCCTGCCGCAGCGGACCTTCGGTGATCACCGTGGCCGAGCGTGAGCCCAGGTCCGTCGCCACCAGCTTCAGCGGGATCGCGAGCGACCGGAAATCCTGGGCGACCTGGGCTGGCAAGATCAGGTCCAGCAGCGCCTCCGGCTTGAGCAGTGACGATCGCAAGGGAAACAGGTTGAGCAAATTGCGAACCGGATCGGATCGCGCTGAGAACAGTTGGCGCATCATGTCGATGCGGCGACTGAGCGTTTCCTCGGTTAGCGCGCGGATATGCTTGGCCGACAGGCCCGAGGCGTAGGCTGCGCCATAGAGCGCGCCGATCGACGTGCCGGCGATGACCTTGGGCTTGATGCCCAACTCGTCAAAAACCTCAAGCACCAGGATGTGCGCGAGGCCGCGTGCGCCGCCACCGCCAAGCGCCAGTGCGATGGTGGGTTGCCGCTTTGGCAGGTTGGTTTTGACCGTCATCCCGGTAATGCCCCAGTAATGAATGGGATCAGCGCGGCCAGGGTGTCCGTCGGATTTTCCTCGGCGAGGAAATGACCTGAAATGATGTCCTGACCGATCACGTTGGGTGCCCAGCGGCGCCAGACCGCAAGTGGGTCCGATGCACCCTTGCCGATATAGTCGGTGCCCCACAGCACCAGTGTCGGGCACGTGATCTGCGCAGCCGCTGCCCGATCGGCCTCGTCCGCCCGCTGGTCATAGGTGGCGCCCGCGCGATAATCCTCACACACGGCATGAATACGCTCCGGCGTCTGCAATGCCGCGCGGTAGTGCATGAGCGCTTGCGGGGAGATCGCATTGAGCGTGCGGTCCATCGTCCAACTCGCGATCGTGTAGTCGACGTAGAAGGCCGGATCGGCTGCGATCATTCGTTCTGGCAATGGTGTCGGCTGCGCCAGAAACGACCAGTGGTACGACTTGATCGCACTCGACCAGCGCAGGCCGTCCCATACATCGATCGTCGGCAGGATATCGATCGGGATCAGCCGGGTCACGGCACGGGGATGGTCGAGCGCCAGGCGATAGGCAACACGGCCCCCTCGATCATGGCCGGCGACCATGAACCGGTCGAAGCCCAACGTCGCCATGACGTCGAGAATGTCGCGCGCCATCGCCCGTTTCGAATAGACCTCGTGGTTCGGGTCGGTCGTCAGATCGCTGGCCGGTGTCGAACTCGCCCCATAACCACGCAAGTCGGGAATGATCAGCGTCGCATGGCGGCTGAGTTCGGGCGCAACTTTGTGCCAGCAGACGTGCGTCTGCGGGTAGCCATGCAGCAGCACGAGCGGTGGGCCGGAACCGCCGATACGGCAGTGGATTTCGGCACCCGCAGTCTTGATGCGACGGGTTGCAAAACCAGGAAACAGATCGGGCAGTGTGCTCATGGGTGTCCCTTCTCACGCGCCACCGCACGCCAGCCGATATCGCTGCGGCAGAAGCCTTCCGGCCAGTTGATTTTGGTGATGGCGGCATAGGCCTTTTGCTGTGCTTCGGCGGCTGTGCGTCCGATGCCGGTAATATTCAACACGCGGCCGCCGTTGGCGAGCAGCCGTCCATCATGTTTGATGGTGCCGGCGTGAAACACCTGTACGCCAGCGACTGCGGCTGCTTTCTCGAGGCCCGTTATGATCGTGCCCTTGCGCGGTGTCTCAGGATAACCGTTGGCGGCCATCACAACGGTCAGGGCAGTTTCGGCGCGCCAGCGCAGGTCGAAATTCGACAGCACACCATCGCTCGTTGCGAGCAGCGCCGCCAGTAAATCGGATTTCAGGCGCGGCATCAGGACCTGTGTTTCCGGGTCGCCGAAGCGGGTGTTGTATTCGATGAGCTTGGGGCCGCTGGCGGTGATCATCAGGCCGGCGAACAGTACGCCCTTGAATGGTGTGCCGCGCGACTGCATGCCGACAACCGTCGGCGTGATGATCTCATCCATGACGCGGGTCGTCATCTCGGGCGTCATCACCGGTGCTGGCGAATAAGCGCCCATACCGCCAGTGTTGGGCCCGGTATCGCCGTTGCCGACACGCTTATGGTCCTGGGCGGAGGCAAGCGCTAACGCATGGGAGCCGTCGACGAGCGCAAAGAAGCTCGCTTCCTCGCCATGCATGAAGTCTTCGATGACGACTTCCGAGCCTGCCGCGCCGAACGCCCCGGCAAAACAGGCATCGATGGCGGCTTCGGCATTCGCTCGCGTCTCTGCAACGACGACCCCCTTGCCTGCGGCCAACCCGTCGGCCTTGATGACGATCGGCAGGCTTTGTTTCTTGAGATAGGTGCGCGCGGCGGCAGCGGTCATGAACCGGCCATAGGCGGCGGTCGGGATGTTGAATTCAGAGCAGAAGTCCTTGGTGAAGCCTTTGGACCCCTCCAATTGCGCCGCCAACCGGGTCGGACCGAACGCCTTGATGCCAGCATCGGAGAGATCATCGACAATTCCGGCCACCAATGGACCCTCGGGTCCAACGACCACGAAGGCGATATTATTGGTTTTGCAGAACTCTACAATCGCTGCATGGTCGGCGATGTCGAGCGCCGCGCAGGTCGCCACGTCAGCGATCCCGGCATTGCCGGGTGCGCACCAAAGTTTGGTCAACAGCGGGCTTGCCGACAGTTTCCATGCTAGGGCATGTTCGCGGCCGCCGGAACCGAGTAGGAGAACATTCATAGCCATACTCCGGTCATCTCAAAATGCTCGGGAACATGTAGCTCAGATGTTGGCAAAACAGAACCGCTTGCGGTGTCGCCCCGTTTGTTCAGCTATGATTGCCAACTGCTCCAACCATGGGAAATGATTCGTGCCGTTAGCTGCCGCACCAGCGCCCAAAGGCAACGTGGCCGAGTTTTCAGTCGGCGAATTGGCCAATGCCATCAAGCACGCGCTGGAGGACGGCTTCGGCTTCGTGCGTCTGCGCGGCGAAATCTCCGGCTATCGCGGGCCGCACTCTTCCGGCCATTGCTATTTCGGGTTGAAGGACGACAAGGCGAAGATCGACGCCGTGATCTGGCGCGGCTCGTTCGCCAAGCTACGCTTCAAACCGGAAGAAGGCATGGAGGTGATCGCCCAGGGGCGCATCACCACGTTCCCTGGTTCGTCAAAATACCAGATCGTGATCGAAACGCTCGAACCGGCCGGCGTTGGTGCACTTATGGCGCTGCTCGAAGAGCGCAAGCGCAAATTTGCCGCCGAGGGATTGTTTGACGAAGCACGCAAGCAGTTGCTGCCTTTCTTGCCGCGTGTGGTTGGCATCATCACATCGCCGACGGGAGCCGTCATTCGCGACATGCTGCATGGGTTCAACGAGCGCTTCCCGGCTCACGTTCTGGTCTGGCCGGTGCGGGTACAAGGCGAGACCAGCGCTGTCGAAGTCGCGGCCGCGATCCGTGGGTTCAATGCGCTTGTGCCCGGGGCAAAAATCCCCCGTCCCGATGTGCTGATCGTGGCGCGCGGTGGCGGCAGCCTCGAAGACTTGTGGGGCTTCAACGAGGAGATCGTGGTGCGCGCCGCTGCCGACAGCGACATTCCGCTGATCTCAGCCGTTGGCCATGAAACCGACTGGACCTTGATCGATCTCGTAGCCGATGCGCGCGCGCCAACCCCAACAAAGGCTGCCGAATGGGCGGTGCCGAAATTCTCCGAGCTGATAGATCAAACCAGCGGGCTGGGGCTGCGGCTCGGTCAGGCCGCACGCCGGACGCTCGATGCAAAGCGGACCGAGTTGCGAGCGGCTGCCCGTGGGTTGCCGCGCCTGGAGGATTTGGTGGCGTTGCCGCGCCAGCGCTTTGACGCCGTCGACAAGCGGTTGGGGCGGGCGCTGCTTGCCAATACGCGGGCCCATGCCATGCGACATGCCACGGTCACGGCACGCCTGCACCCGCGCCTGATCGAAAATCGGTTGCACCGTGCGCGCGATCGGATGGAGACTTTGGCTAGCCGTAGTCGGGACGGGCTCGGGCGGCTGGCGGCGCAACGGCGTGCACGCCTCGAGCGGGTTTCCGGAAGGCTCAGTCCCGAAATTCCGCGTGTGCGTATTGCGCGCGCTGGCGAACGGCTGGAGGCGCTGGACGTGCGTAGCCGCCGGGCATTGGCGAATCGCGTGAGCGCGTGGCGGCGGCTCGTCGATAGCCACGCCAAGCTGCTCGGCTCGCTCAGCTATCAAAGTGTTTTGAAGCGCGGGTTTGCGCTCATCCGCGACGCAGAGGGAGCGACGGTAAAATCCATCGCCCAGGCGGTTCCGGGCAGCCGCATCGACGTAGAGGTTGCAGACGGGCGGTTTGCTGCGGATGTTGTTGAGGATATGGCCAGCAAACGTGACAGTGGTGTCGACGATGACGCCAAGTCGGCGGCGAAAGCACGTTCGGCAACAATCCGAGCCCGGCCCGACCGCCGTTCGGAGAGCGGTCCGCAAGGGTCGCTGTTTTAATCAGGCGACAGTGTAACGCCGGATCACATCATCGTTCGGCACAAAGCCCGTTCCCGGTCCTGCTGGAACTGTGACTAAGCCACGCCTGGGGCGCGGCAGATCGGTTCCGACGTCGGCTTCCGGCGTGATGTAGAGATATTCGAACAGACCGGCGTGCGGCAATGCCGCTGCCAGTTGCAGGGTTGCCCAATAGCCTGGCCCAAAGTACGGCGAATGCGGCATGATAGTGCGGCCTTGCATCTTGGCGAGCGCTGCCACGCGCAGGAACTCGGATACGCCGCCCACCTTGGTGACGCTCGGTTGCGTGTATGTGATCGCTGGCATGGTGCGGGCGAATTCAACCGCCGTGCAGGCATTTTCACCACTGGCAATCGGCACGCCAAAGCGTTCGATCAGGCCTTGCAAAGCGAGCGCATTATCGGGTGGGAAAAGTGGTTCCTCAACCCAATACAGATTGAGGCGTTTCATGTGTGGCAATAATTCTTCCGCCTCGGCCATCGACCAGTTGCAGTTGATGTCCGTCGTCAGTCGAACATCTGGACCAACCGCTTGCCGCCCGGCTTCGATGGCTGGCAGCGTGATCTCATGTAGTTTCACATCTTTGTAGCCTTCCGCCACGGCAAGGCCAGCAAACTTGGCAACCAGCGCAGGTTCGCCGTAGCGTACGAGGCTGGCATAGGTCGGGATGTGATCGCGTGTCCGTCCGCCGATCAAGTCAGCGAGCGCAATGCCCTTTTCCTTGGCTGCGATATCCCACAGTGCAATGTCGACACCGGAGATTGCAAACATGGTGATGCCGTAGCGGCCAAACAGATGCAGTTTCTGCTGCAGTTCGAGATTGAATGCGCCGATGTCTGTGATTTCGCGGCCGATCACCAGCGGCGCCACCATATCGCGAACGGCTGCCGTCACCGCCGATAAACACGAGTAGGCGAATGCATCGCCCCACCCAACAACACCATCGGTCGTCTCGACACGGACGAGCGCCATGTCGATATGCGTCCATTTCGTCGGCATTAGCGCACCGGCTGACCCGCCGTCATCGAACGGGATGCGGACTGGGTAGCAGTCGACGCGCGCGATTTTCACAACCTCAATCCCAAGCTGGCGCGAATGCCAGATTGACGACGCGGCCATCGGGCTTGGCGAGCGCCGAAATCGTCGCCATATCGTCCGATGACAGAGCGAAATCATACACCGCAAGATTGTCGGCGATGCGCTGCTTGTTGCCCGAACGGGGAATGGCGACGAGCCCCTGCTGCACGTGCCAGCGCAGCACGACCTGACCAGCGCTGCGCCCCAAACGCTTGGCCACCGCTTTGACCGCGGCCTCGTCCATCACGCCGCCGATCGAGCCCCGGCCAATCGGGCAATAGGAGACGAACGCGATACCGTGCTTTTTGCAGGCGGCAATCACCTTGCTCTGATCGAGATGCGGGTGATATTCGCATTGGTTGGCAACGATTGGCTCACTGGTGAGCGACATCGCTTCCTCGATCAACTTGGTCGGGAAATTCGAAACCCCGATATGTCGCGCCAACCCGCGCTTTTTCGCATCACACAGCGCCTTGATCGAACCTTTGAGCGGTATCTCCGCATTCGGCCAGTGGATCAGCAAGAGATCAACCTGTTCGACGCCAAGCCGTTTCAAACTTGCTTCGGCCGAGCGCTGCAAGTCGCCGTCCGCGATGTCGTCTTTCCAGACTTTGGTCGTCAGGAAGATGCTGTCGCGCGGGGCTTTCGAGGCACGCAGACCCTCGCCGACCGCCGTCTCGTTGTCATACATCTTGGCCGTGTCGATATGCCGGTAACCGGCCGCAATCGCCCAACCTATCGCCTCGACGCAGGCCTCGTCCTTGAGCGTCCAGGTGCCAAGCCCGATTGACGGAATGACGGCGCCGTGCGCCGAGACCGTTTGATATTGTGCCATGGCGTCAATTACTCCTTTGTGCGGTCCGCAATCACGCCAGCGCCTCGGAAGCCGCCGTCGACGGCGAGGATTTCGCCGGTAATGTAGCTCGATCGCCGCTCGTCGAGCAGGAACTCGATGGCGTTGGCGATCTCTGATGGCTCGGCATAGCGGTTCATCGGCACCGACCGATTGAACAGTCGGCGTTCCTCGTCCGAATGCAGCGCCTTCACCATCGGCGTTTCAACCGGGCCAGGCGCAACGGCATTGACGCGGATCTTGTAGCGGGCGAGGTCGTTCGCCATCACCTGGGTCAGCGTCACGACGGCGCCTTTCGATGCGCCGTAGGCCGATCGACCTTTGGATCCGCGCAGCCCCGAGATCGACGCGATGTTGACGATCGCGCCGCCGCCGCTGTGTTGCATGATGCGCGCGGCAGCCTTGCCGACGACGAATGTGCCGACAACATTGACATCGAGGATCTTGCGGAACAATTCCGCCGATGTATCGAATACGTGCTTGTCGACGGCGATGCCAGCCGAATTGACTACGCCGTTGATGCCGCCGAGCGCCTCTGCCGCCGCCGCGACGGCCTTCTCGACGGCCTTCTCATCCGTCACGTCGAGCTGGCTGTAGTGGATCGACTTGGGGCGGCCGAACGCGTCGGCAGCCGCTTTCAATGCGGTGGGATTGGCATCGAACATCGCGACATTCCAACCGGCGTCGAGCAGCACCTGTGTGGTGGCGTGGCCGATGCCTGAGGCGGCACCCGTCACGATCGCGACGCGGGCAGAACTAGGTTGTTTGGCCATTGTCTTGCTCCCGTTCAGGGCTTGCCGGGCTCGGCGAATGCAACTTCCATTTCGCGGCGGAACTTTACGGCGGGCGCGGTCTTGTCGTAAGCGACATCGCTCCAGCGCAGGCGTTCGCCTTCTGGCACATCGCGCAGCAGCTTGACCTCGTGCGCGAGCCCCAGCGGCAGATAACCTTCCTTCAGCGACATGGTGGCCGGTGTCTGCTTGCCCCACACCGCGAACCCGCCTTCGCCATCGAGTATCTCGCCGGCTTTCATCGCGCGCTTGGTGGTCGCGACCACGTCCGAATTGAAACAGGTGGGCGAGCCGGTGGGCTCCTTCCGCAGCACGGCGGACGCAACCGACAAGCCCAATTCCAGGCCGATCATGTGCGTCGGGCGGTAGAGCGTGGCATAGGTGCCGGTGCTGTCCTGCAGGCAGTTGTATTCGACGAAGCACTGCTTGGCGTAGTCGCTCTGGCTGGTAATGACGACGTAGGTACCCATCACCAGGTTATGCGGCACATCGGCCTCGGTCCGCGTCAGCGACGACACGACCTCAGTTGTGCCGGAAAACTCCAACGTGCCGCCATCGGCCTTGGGCTTGCACACCTCGGACAGTTCGAAGCGCGATGCGGGCGGGAAGGCGAGGCCGTTGGTTTGCGATTTGAGGCCGGTCGCATTGCATACAGCCGTCATTTCGATGCCGGACTTGGTGCCGTCGATGAACGAGTTGAACATCTTCGGGTTGATGTGGCTGCGGTTCTTGATTTTCAGGTACTTGTCGAGGGTTGCCCACACGGTATCCGGCGTCGACTGATGGTACGTCGGGTGATAGCGCGTGCCCTTGCCGGCCGCCACGACCTCGAACCCGCAACTGCGCGCCCAATCGATATGTTCGCAGATGAGTGCGGGCTGATCGCCCCAGGCGAGGCTGTAGACGACACCCTTTTCGCGTGCCCGTCGTGCCAGCAACGGCCCGGCCAGTGCATCGGCCTCGACATTGACCATGATGATGTGTTTGCCAGCGTTGATTGCAGCGAGGCACAGCTTGATGCCGGTGGCTGGATCGCCGGTCGCCTCGATGATGACCTCGATCTCGGGATGGTCGATCAGCGACATGGCATCGTCGGTGACAAGTGTTTTGCCGGTTTTCAGCGCGTCGCCGATTGACGTGGCGCTGATCTGCTCCGGCGTCCATTGCACACCGAGCAGACGCTCGCGGGCGCGAGCCGGGCTCAGGTCGGCAAGACCGGTGAGGTGCATGCCGGTGGTCAGCCGCAATTGGGCAAGGAACATGGTGCCGAACTTACCCGCACCAACCTGGCCGATGCGGATCGGCTTGTTGGCGCTGGCGCGTGCCTTGAGCATGGAGTGGAGGTTCATCGTTCTTCTCCCCGGATGGTTTTTTGTACGAGTGTATTGCATCAGCCCGCACTGGCAACGGCGCAGGTACGGAGGGCAGCGTTGCAGAATGGCGAGGGCGGATCAGGTGTCGACGTGGAACGCCAGCCCCTCGTAAATCTCGGCCATTGCCAGTTTGCAACCGATCTCGGCAAGATCAATGATTCCATCACGACCGTCGAAGTCGCTGGGGGTCCAAACCTCGCCCGCTCGGCTGAGAAGGGTTGCCTTTGCTTCGTCGGCGGCGATCAACAGAATATACGCGAGGCCATCGCGCAGCCGGTATTCCTCCAACTTGCGTTGCCAGCGGATGCCTTTGTTGGAGGGGGAGAGAACCTCGGCTGCTAGTTTCGCGTCGGCGGCTTCGTAAACGTCATTTCGCGGAGCGTCGCACATCACCATGACATCGGGTCGCCGCAAACTACGCCGCTTGGTCCTGAGGCCGACGTCCGCCGTCGTCGGCGTGTATCGTGTGCCGCGGAGTTGCAAACCCAGGGCGATGATAACATTGACCACGATGCGGTCATGCATCGTATTTGCGCCGGTCATCATCTTAATAGTGACGCCGTCGATGGTTTCGGCGTGTTCCTCGTCCAGGCGGACAGGAACGCCGTCGTCCAACTCCCACCGCCCTTCCTGGTCCTCGCACCAGACAAAGAACTCTTCGACGGTCATGAGCTTCTGCGCTGCATCGGCCATGCTGGCAACATCCTTGATTTTCCTGCCGATACTAGAATACCTGAAGTTGCGGCGACATAAAAGTCCGCCCCACGCCCGCGAGGAGCCCCAGGATGAACCGCATTACCGCCAACACCCCACGCACGCTGCGCCTCAATGCGAAGGACAATGTGATCGTTGCCGTCGATACGGTCGAGGCGGGCGCCGGTCCGGAGGGCATCGCGGCCAAGGCCCGCGTGATGCGCGGTCACAAGATGGCAACCGCGGTGATCGCCAAGGGCGAGCCGGTTTTGAAGTTCGGCCAGATCATCGGCTTCGCGTCGGATCAGATTACGCCCGGTGATCACGTCCATACGCACAACTGTACGTTTGCAGCCTTCGACCGTGATTATGCCTACGCCGTCGACGCCAAGCCCGAGCCGGTGCTGCCGCTCGCACAACAAGCGACGTTCCAGGGCTTCCGTCGTGCCAACGGCAGTGTCGGCACGCGCAACTATATCGGCGTGATGACGAGCGTAAACTGTTCGGCAACCGTCGCGCGATTCATCGCGGAAGAGGTGAAGCGCTCAGGGATTTTGGACCAGTATCCGAATATCGATGGCGTGATTCCCTTGGTGCATTCAACCGGCTGCGGCATCGACAGCGACGGCGAGACGTTCGAGGTCTTGAAGCGCACGACCTGGGGCTATGCCTGCAATCCGAACATGGCGGGTGTGCTGGTGGTAGGTTTGGGTTGCGAGGGCTTCCAGATCGCGCGCATGAAAGCCGCCTACAACGTGCAGGAGAGCGACACGTTCCGGACCATGACGATCCAGGAGACCGGCGGCACCAAGAAGTCGATTGCCGCTGGCGTCGAGGCGGTGCGCAACATGCTGCCGATCGTGAACAAGGCCACCCGCGAGACCTGCCACGCCTCTGAACTCATGCTGGCATTGCAGTGCGGCGGGTCGGACGGCTATTCCGGCATCACCGCAAACGTGGCGCTTGGCCTCGCGGTCGACCAGCTTGTGCGTCATGGCGGCACGGCGGTGTTGTCTGAAACGCCGGAGATCTATGGCGCCGAGCATCTGCTGACGCGACGGGCGGCAACGCGCGAGATCGGCGAGAAGCTCGTCGGCATCATCAAGTGGTGGGAGGATTACACCGCACGCGCCCGCATGAGCATGGACAACAATCCGAGCCCCGGCAACAAGGCGGGCGGGCTGACGACGATCCTCGAAAAGTCGCTGGGAGCGGCTGCCAAGGGCGGCTCGACGACGCTGCAGGGTGTCTATCACTACGCCGAGCCTGTGCGCACGAAGGGCTTCGTCTACATGGATACGCCGGGTTACGATCCGGTGGCAGCGACGGGCCAGGTGGCTGGCGGCTGCAACATGCTGATCTTCACGACGGGGCGCGGCTCGGCCTACGGCTGCAAGCCGACGCCATCGATCAAGCTCGCCACCAACTCCGAGATGTACCACCGTATGATCGACGATATGGATATCAACTGCGGTGACGTTCTGGATGGTGTCAGCTTGGAGTCCAAGGGTCAGGAAATTTTCGACGCCATGCTGCGGGTCGCATCGGGTGAAAAATCGAAATCCGAACTGCTTGGCTACGGCGACGCCGAGTACGTTCCCTGGCAGATCGGCGCGACGATGTGAGGGGATGCTGGCTTTTCGATTTACCTACTGAGGCTTACCCACCCACACCTGTCATCCTTGGGCTTGGCCCAGGGCCCATGGTGCAACCGAAGCTGGTGGTTAGGGTGAGCATGGCTCAAGCAATGGGTGACGGCAATCGATCGCAAACGATGATGGTTTGTCCTCGGGACCCGCCCGAGGATGACAATGTTTTTGTGATCGACAGATGCGGCCACGTAGTCGCTCTCGGACAGTCGCCACGTTGAACAGCAGGGCCTCGCAACACTGCTCGACCCCAATGACGGTCCCGTTTAGGCTGGAGGCGAACGATGTCACTCAAATCCGAGACCCCCACCCTATGACCCACCGCAATTTCGGCACACGCGGCCCGCTCGTCGGCGCGGTTGGCTTTGGCGCGATGAGCTTTGGCGGCTTCTACGGCGCGACGACGGAAGCCGAAAGCCATGCCACGCTCGATGCTTGTCTAACCCACGGCGTCACGCACTGGGACACGTCGAACGTCTACGGGCCGGAAACGTCCGAACGGGTGATCGGCAGCTACTTCAAGGCGAACTCGTCGGTGCGGGCCCGCGTGCATCTGGCCACCAAGGGCGGCATCCGGCGCGATCCGAAGACCAACGTGCGCGGCTTCGACAATTCGCCGGGCCATTTGACCGAGGCGCTCGACGCGTCCCTCAAACGGCTCGGCGTCGATCATGTCGACCTCTACTACATCCACCGCCGTGAACAGGCGCGGCCCATCGAAGATGTGATGCAAACCCTGCTCGGCTTCAAGAAGGCCGGTAAGATCGGCGGCATAGGGTTCTCGGAGATCGCGCCGTCGTCGCTGAGGCGGGCGGCGGCCGTCGGCCCGGTCGATGCCGTGCAGAGCGAATACTCGTTGTGGACGCGGCTGCCCGACCTCGGTCTGATCCAAGCCTGCAAGGACGTCGGCGCGGCGTTCGTCGCGTTTTCGCCGCTTGGGCGCGCGATCTTCACCGGCAAGTTGACGTCGGAGACGATGTTTGCCGCATCCGACTTCCGTCAGTCGAACCCGCGCTTCATCGCGCCGCACTATGCGGCGAACCTCCGCGTGATCGCGCCACTGTTCGCCTTCGCCGCCGCTCGTGGCGCGACACCCGGACAGGTGGCGCTGGCGTGGACGCTTGCGCAGGGTCCGCACATCATTCCGATTCCCGGCACCCGGTCGCCGGATAACCTGATTGAGAACGCCGGTGCGGCCAACGTCGTGCTGTCACCGGCCGATCTGGCTGAGCTTGCCCGGCTGTTGCCTCCAGGCTTCGCCCATGGCGATCGCTATAATGATGCCCAGGCTGTCGGACCCGAGCGCTATTGCTGAAGGCCGACTGGTTACTTCCCCGCCCGCAGGGCTGTCGACGATAGGTTCGATAACGGCCCACCGAGCAGGGTCCAGGCAGGTGCGCGCCGGGTCGCGAGTGTGTTGGCCCGATGGTCGGGTACGAACGCGCGGGCGTGACTGCGGGCCGCCACTGACGCCACGGCGCGATGCCGCCAACCGGGGCGATCGACAACGGCAACAGGCAGCCGCGCCACGATCGAGCGCCACTGTTGCCAGCGGTGCAGGCCGGCCATGTTGTCCGCGCCCATGATCCACACAAAATGCACCAGTGGATAGCGCCGCTGTACGTAGGCGATTGTCGCTGCCGTGAACGGTGTGCCGAGTGCCTGCTCGAAGCCGGTAATGCGCACGCGAGGCTGGTGCATCATCGCCCGGCACGCAGTCATGCGATCATCCAGTGACGGCAAGTCGTTATGCGATTTGAGCGGATTGCCGGGCGTCACAACCCACCAGACCGCATCGAGCCGCAGCCGGCGCAGCGCCGTTTGCGTGATGAGCACGTGGCCTTCATGCGGCGGATTGAACGAGCCGCCCATGATGCCGATGCGTTGCCCCGGCGATGCAACAGGCAGGCGGATGCGCACCGAGCCGAAACTGCTGATTGTCGATTTCAGCGGCATTGCTGGTCATCCAATGTTGCCGCGTGAGTTCAATCCTTAGTCCTGCGCGCCGTGGCAGTGCTTGTACTTCTTGCCCGAGCCGCAGGGGCATAGCGCATTGCGGGAAACCTTACCCCAGGTCGCCGGATTGTTGGGATCGAGCCCGCCGGTCTTGCGCGTCTGCATCGGCGCCCGTTTCTCGGGCACCGATGCACGCGGTGTCCGTTCGGCGGTCAACACGGCATCGGCCAGTGCGAACTCGTCGAGACCGGTAACGGGGTCGATATGGTGCGCCTGCATCGGTGGCAACTCGACCGGTTGCATGATCGGCTGCTCCTCGATCGGCGCAAGCTCGATGTGCATCATCTGCCCGGTTACCGCTTCCCGCAGGCGACCGAGCAGCGCTTCGAACAACACGAATGCTTCTGTCTTGTATTCGTTGAGCGGGTCGCGCTGGCCATAGGCGCGGAACCCGATGACTTGCCGCAAGTGTTCGAGCGTCACGAGATGTTCGCGCCACAGATGATCGAGGGTCTGCAGCAGAACCATCTTTTCGATCTGCCGCGCGGCTTCCGGCCCGAGTTCCTGTTCCTTTCGCGCGGCCTTGGCATCAACGGCCGCCAGCACGCGTTCCAGGATCTCCTTATCGGCGATGCCCTCCTCGGTGGCCCAGGCTTCGATCGGCAGTTGTTCACCGAATATGCCAGCGATCGCCTCTTTGAGGCCAGTAACGTCCCACTGTTCGGCGTAGGCGGCTTCTGGAATGTGCTTCTTGACCAGTTCCTCGGCCACTTCCTGCCGCATGCCAGCGACCGTTTCGCTGACATCATCCTGGCTCATAATGTCGAGGCGCTGGTCGAAGATGACCTTGCGCTGATCGTTCATGACGTCATCGTATTTCAGGATCTGCTTGCGCATGTCGAAGTTGCGCGCTTCAACCTTGCGTTGCGCCATTTCGAGCGACTTGTTCATCCACGGATGGATGATCGCTTCGCCTTCCTGCAGACCAAGTGTCTTAAGTACGCTGTCCATGCGTTCCGACCCGAAAATGCGCATCAGGTCGTCTTCGAGTGACAGGTAGAACTTCGACCGGCCGGGATCGCCTTGGCGGCCCGAGCGGCCGCGCAGCTGGTTATCGATGCGTCGGCTTTCGTGACGTTCGGTGGCGAGTACGTAAAGCCCGCCCGGTTTCGTGATGGTCTTGGCTGGCCGCGCACCTTTCGCCGGTTCAAGTTCAACAACCTCGGTGACGGCGCGGACCAGCTCGCGCTGCTGGGCGATATCGGCCTTGATGGCGGCGGCGATCTTTTCGAGCTGCTGCGGATCTTCAATGTCGGCGGTTTCCGATTCAATGCGCATCTTTTCGTTGCCGCCGAGCTGAATGTCGGTGCCACGGCCGGCCATATTGGTCGCAATCGTCACGGTGCCGGGTCGACCAGCCTGAGCGATGATCTCGGCTTCTTGCTCATGGAAGCGCGCGTTGAGCACGCGATGCTCGATGCCGCGCTTCTTTAGCATTTCGGCCAACAGCTCGCTCTTCTCGATCGAGACGGTGCCAACGAGGATCGGCTGCTTGCGGGCCTGGGCACGCTCGATCTCAGCGATGATGGCATCCCACTTTTCGCGCGCCGTGCGGTAGATTTCGTCGTCTTCGTCGAGACGCGCGACGGGCACGTTGGTCGGGATCTCGAATACGTCGAGATTGTAGATATCGAGGAACTCGTTGGCTTCGGTCGATGCCGTTCCGGTCATTCCGGCGAGCTTCTTGTAGAGGCGGAAATAGTTCTGGAACGTGATCGATGCCAGCGTCTGGTTCTCGGGTTGGATCTCGACGTTTTCCTTGGCCTCGAGCGCCTGATGCAAGCCTTCCGAATAGCGCCGACCCTGCATCATGCGGCCGGTGAACTCGTCGATGATGACGACCTGATTATTCTTCACGATGTAGTCGCGGTCACGCAGGAACAGCTTGTGGGCTTTCAGCGCCTGCGTCACATGATGGACGATCGTGACGTTGTCGATATCGTAGAGCGAGCCCTTCATCATGCCGGCCGCCTCGAGCATCTGTTCCATGTGCTCGTTGCCGGACTCGGTGAGCGAGGTCGACTTTTGCTTCTCGTCGAGTTCGAAGTCACCCTTGACGAGATTGGGGATCAACCGGTCGACGGCGATGTAAAGGTCGGCGCGATCATCCAGTGGTCCGGAGATGATCAGCGGCGTGCGCGCCTCGTCGATCAAGATGCTGTCGACCTCATCGACGATGGCGAACACATGGCCGCGCTGCACCATCTCGTCGCGGCTCATCTTCATGTTGTCGCGCAGGTAGTCGAAGCCGAGTTCGTTGTTGGTGCCGTAGGTGACGTCGCACGCATACGCGGCCTTGCGCTGTTGATCGTCCATGTCGTGGACGATGCAACCGACGGTCATGCCGAGAAACTTGTAGACTTCGCCCATCCATTCCGCGTCGCGGCTGGCCAGGTAGTCGTTGACGGTGACGACGTGGACACCGGTGCCGGGCAGGGCATTGAGGTAACCGGCGAGTGTTGCGACCAGCGTCTTGCCTTCGCCGGTTTTCATCTCGGCGATCTTGCCCTGGTGCAGCACCATGCCGCCGATCAGCTGCACGTCGAAGTGGCGTTGGCCGAGGGCGCGCTTTGCCGCTTCCCGAACAGTCGCGAAGGCCGGTACCAACAGGTCGTCGAGCTTCGCGCCATCAGCGAGCTGTTGGCGGAATTCGGCGGTGCGTGCGCGCAGGTCAGCGTCGGACAGTTGAGAGACTTCGGGCTCCAGCGCATTGATCGCCTCGACCTTGGGCCGCATACCCTTGACCTTGCGGTCGTTGGACGAGCCAAACACCTTCGCTGCAAGCGCGCCGAGAGAAACCATGCCGGTCATTCCTTAAATCGTCGACGGTTCTGCTGAACCCATGATCAATGCCAAAGATGTGTCACGGTGGCAGACGCCGCGGGGAAAGATTTCGTTCAAGTCTGCGCGATCGCTAATGACAGCGAGCAAGCACGCGCCCGGCGTTCGAACGCACACACCGGGCTTGAGCGTGAAATAGTGACGTCACCCCTCGATTGTCAATGAATCACGGACTTTTGACTGCTGCAGGCAGGCTCGAGCGTAACCATCCGGTCGCAATGTTGCCACCTCTCCATTTGTTAACTTGGCAACGCCAGGCACAACCGTTTAAGAGCCTGCCCACCATAACTTTTGAGGATTTCAACCGTGATTGGCATCAAAGTTCGCAGTTCCCTGATCGCCCTGGCAACGACGGCCGCGTTTGGCTTGGCAGTGCCATCGTTCGCGCAGGACAAAGTTGTTGCCAAGGTCAACGGCAAATCATTGACGGAAAACGATATTAAGTTTGCCGAGGCTGAGATCGGAGCGGATATCGGTACCTTGCCGGAAGTGACCCGTCGCCGTGTGCTCATCGAATACCTGATCGAAAACCAATTGTTTGCGGATGCCGCAGAGACGCAGAAACTGACCAACGGCGCTGCATTTGACGAGCGGCTGCAGTATTGGCGCCGCCGTGCACTGCGTGAAACCTACTTCGATGCGAGCATAAAGAGTGCGGTGTCGGAAGACGAAGCACGCAAACTCTACGATGGCCAGGCAGCACAGATGGCGCAGGTCAAGGGCGCGGAAGAGGTCAAGGCGAGCCACATTCTGGTGAAGGATGGGGATAAGGCGAAAGAGATCGCCGCGAAAATTGCGCACGGTGACGACAAATCGTTCGCCGAAGCCGCCAAAGAGCATTCGATCGATCCCGGCAGCAAGGACGACGGCGGCAGCCTTGGCTATTTCGCGCGTGGCCAGATGGTGCCGCAGTTCGAGGAAGCGGCATTCAAGCTGCAGAAGGGTGAGATTTCCCAGCCCATCCAGACCCAGTTCGGCTGGCACATCATTAAAGTTGAGGACCGGCGCGCCAAACCGTCACCGAAGATTCCTGAGTTCGCCGAGGTCAAGGACAAGATCATGGCGTCACTGATGCATCGCAAAGCCCAGGAACTGCTTGATGGGTTGCGGACCAAGGCCAGCCTCGAATACATCGATCCAGAGGTGAAGAAGCA
>JANNRP010000071.1:0-2677 GCA_031401535.1 Hyphomicrobiaceae bacterium
GGGGTGAGTTCGGCGCCGAGTGTCGTCAAGCCGGTGATATTTCCGCCCGGCCGCGCGAGGCTGGCCACGAGCCCATCGGCGACCGGATCAGACATCGCTGGAACGACGATCGGGATCGTCTGGGTTGCCCGCTGGGCAGCGAGGGCATGCGGCGTGGCCAAGGCCACTATGAGGTCAACATTGATCCGGACGAGGTCGATGGCCAGACTTGCGAACCGCTCCTGCTTGCCCTCTGCCGACCGGTATTCAACGATGAAATTCTGCCCCTCGACATAACCGAGCTCGCGCATGCCTTGTAAAAATGGATCGCGGGCCTCGCGAAATTCGGGAGCGCCGAACGGTGCGGTAGCGAGGAAGCCAATGCGCGGCACTTGCGCCGATTGCTGAGCGTTCGCGGCGCATGGCCTTGCGACGGCGGCGCCACCGAGCAGGCCAATGAACTCCCTGCGTCTCATTCGATAACCTTTCGGGCTCTCGGCAAAGCACGACAAGGTATAGAGCCTAGATCCCCTGTTACCGCTGCGATAGCGAATATCCGAATGACGGCGTCGGGCCGACTGCGGACAGCGCGCCGATCGTTACGTTGCCCCGCAATCAGAATTTGCGCGGGCGAGGTGTGCCGCGTGCGTGAGGGCGGGGCAGCGCAGTCGGTAAAAAAACCATTCAGGTCATTGATTTCTCAATGATTTTCAATGGTGCCCGGGGACGGAGTTGAACCGCCGACACTGCGATTTTCAGTCGCATGCTCTACCAACTGAGCTACCCGGGCAACGCTTTCGAATTTGGCCCGCGGATCTTTGGCAAGGCATCGAAGCAGCCGCGTTATATGGGCTGGATGCGGGCCTGTCCAGAGCTACATCGCTATATCACGAAAGTTCAGCGGAAGCGGTCAGGTCGGCCGGACGCAATGGGCGACTACAGGCCCAGACTCCGCAAAATCGTTGCGTTAATCGGCTCGACGTTAAACCGCCGCTCGGCTTTCATGCGGCTCGCCCGCGCCATCGACGGGATCAGGTCGGGTCGCTTCAGGAAGCTCTCCATTGCCCGCGCCAGGGCCTCCGCATTGCAGCGCGGCACAAGGACACCGTTGATACGCTCGTCGACGGCTTCACGGGCGCCGGGAATGTCCGTGGTGATCACCGGGCGTCCAGCGGCCAGGGCCTCGGCCAAAATACGCGGCATACCCTCGGCCCACGACGGGACGACAACGACATGGGCCTGAGACAGGATGGAACGGACGTCGTCGACATCGCCGCGGACATCCAAAGCTGGCTTGAACGGCTCAAGGGCTTCGGCTGCGATATCGCCGTGTGGACCAGCCAGGATAAACCGTGCCTGTGGGGCGGAACGGTCACGCACGATGGTGGCCGCCTTGCAGAATTCCATGACGCCCTTGGCCATGTCCTGTCGCCCGATCATGGCAAAGGTCAGTCCTGGGCTGCTATTATTGTCTGCAGCGAGGCTCAGTGGCGGCAGCGGCAGCACCGCATGGCGGGCCAGATCGACACCGGCTCCCGGCACCACCTCGAACGGCGTCGCCTGAGGCAGCAGACCGAGGCGGCGCAGCCGCAACGGTGCATCGGCATTATGAAATATCGCCGCATCGATCGCCTTCATGCCGCGTGCGATCAGTCGCCGGGTCGACCAGGCTGGCACGGCGGATGGTTCGACAAGGAACGGCCCCAGTGTGGTGACGAGCGCGACGTTGCGTGGCGCACCTGCCTGCTTGCCGGCGATGGCGGCCAACAGCATCGATTTCGCCCCGTATCCCAGCACGACGTGCGGCCGCCACTCGGAGAAGGCGGTGCTGAGCAGCTTGACGGCGCGGCTGTCAGCAAACATCTGCGGCGCATCGGCGACATCGGGGTAGGTCGCGCAATGGTATCCGCGCGCGGTGAGAGCGGCGGAGCTTTCGGCATCGCGCTCCGGGATCAGCACGAGCACGCTGTGACGACCGGCCAACACCGCCTGCAGCAGATCATCGCGCTGGCGCAACAGGCTGAGCGCATCGGGCGCCACCACCGCCAATCGCTTGACGCCGGACGTGACTTGCTCGCGTTGCGCCATGGCGTGACTGTGATCCCTGGTGACGACCCGACGGCGGATACTACGATTCGGATGCGCTCAATCGGTTGCGGCGTGTCGACGAGGGTGGCGTGCGCCGCTCCGGCAATCGATCGATCATTTTGAGGCATACCCAAACGGCCGCAATGGCGAACGGAATACCACCCACCATGTTGCCGATCAGCACACCTTTGGCGCCGCCCAGCCAGCCGCCGATGAGAACGAACGGCACGGTGCCGAGCGTGGCGCGGGCCCAGTTGAAATACGTCGAATACCGAGCTTTTCCCAGCGTGTTGAAACATGCATTCGATACGAACAGAGCACCGAGGAACACGAACAACGGTGCGATCCATCGACAATTGAGCAGGATCAGGGCCGCAGTTTCGCCGGTTGCCCGGAACGACGCCACCAGTAGCGAGCCAGTCAAAGCGAGCACGATCCATGCCGCCACCGTGAACCCCATCGTCACGATCAGCGCATCCAGAAACGTGCGGCGCACGCGGTCATTGGCGCCGGCCCCCAGGTTCTGTCCGAGCACTGGGCCAACCGAGCCCGCCAGCGCGTAAATCGCGCCGAAGGCCACCGGCATGATGCGGCCGATAATGGCCCAGCC
>JANNRP010000072.1:0-16542 GCA_031401535.1 Hyphomicrobiaceae bacterium
GTCGGCGTCATCAAGGGTCGCAAGGGCGGTTCCGGCCGGGTCATCGGTATGCGCGCGGATATGGATGCTCTTCCAATCGTTGAAGATACCGGACTGCCCTATGCCTCGAAAATACCGGGCAAGATGCACGCCTGCGGGCATGATGGGCATACGGCTATGCTGCTCGGCGCCGCTAAATATCTGTGCGAGACGCGCAATTTCGACGGCACCGCAGTCGTCATCTTCCAGCCCGCCGAGGAGGGCGGCGCCGGCGGAAAGGCCATGGTGCAGGACGGCATGATGGATCGCTGGAACATTCAGGAAGTCTACGGCATGCACAATCAGCCGGGGATGGCGGTCGGCACATTTGCGTTGCGTTCCGGTCCGCTGATGGCCGCATCCGACCGGCTTTACGTGACCATTGAAGGCAAGGGCGGGCACGCGGCCAAGCCACATAAGTGCATCGACACGGTGCTGGTTGGTGCGCACATGATCGTCGCTCTGCAGTCGATCACATCGCGCTCGCTCGATCCGCTCGATTCTGGCGTCATCTCGATGTGCATGTTCCATGCCGGCAACGCTGGTAACGTCATTCCGGCAACTGCGGAGCTGACCGGCACCGCACGTTCGCTCAAACCCCACGTGCGCGATCAACTCGAGCAGCGGTTCATGGAGATTACCGAAGGCACCGCTCGGGTGTTCGGCGCAACTGCCAAATCGCGCTACGTGCGCGACTATCCCGTTACCAGCAACCACGAGAAGGAAACCGGCTTTGCAGCTGGAATCGCGGCGCAAATCGTTGGCGCTGGCAATGTCGACACGAACATCGCGCCGGTGATGGGCGGCGAGGACTTTTCGTTCATGCTCGAAGCCCGGCCCGGCGCCTTCATTTTCGTCGGCAACGGCGATACCGCGAACGTGCATCATCCCGCTTACAACTTCAACGACGACGCCATTCCCGTTGGCGTGTCCTACTGGGCCCGACTGGTGGAAACGGCGATGCCCGCATGAATTGAACGGGTAAGCACTTCACAGGATCAATTCCTGTGCTACGGTTTACTCCATGGGCCATGTGACATCACGGGCAGCACGTATGATTCTTGCGGTAGCACTCGTCGCTGCACCGCTTCCGGTTTTTGCTGCCGATCCACCGGAACCGGCTTGGAAAACATCCCCGTTTCACGGGGTGACCGGGGGTGATGGCAACATCATCCCTTGCCGCTGCCTGTATAAGGGCACCGCCTACAGACTGGGTGAAAAGGTGTGCATGACGACCCATCTGGGCACTGTCATCACAGAATGCGACCTGATTCAGAACAACACGTCGTGGATCCCGTCGAATGAGCCGTGTACGACAAGCCAGTCGCGGATCTTGAGATTTGCCAGTAGCGCGCAGATCTGCCGCCCAAACGGTTAGGGCGAGTGCGACTGCACTATGGTGTTGAGGGCCAGCAACACCTTTAGCGGTGCCGACGCTTCGAACGGGGTTAATACAACCAGCGGCAGTGTCATCCCGCCGATCGCGGTGGTGCGGCCCGCATCCGGCATCCGCTCGACCTCCGATGGTACAACGAGATCGATGACCAGGCGCAGCACCGCCTCATCTGTGGTCGGCACCGATACAATACCGAGCCCGCGCACTTCCAGTTGCCCCTTGATCGTCAGCGGGGAGGTGGCAATCAGAGCCGTATCGCGGCGCGTCAGCATCACTTGATCATCGGCGACAAGCAGGGCGCGCACCGTGGCAAAGGGTTCGGCCGCGGTACTAATGCAGCGCAGCGCCAGATCTGATTTCCCAGCCCCGGAAGGGCCACGCAGCAAGACCGCCGCACCGTTCCACGCGATGGCCGTGCCATGGACTTGGACGATTGCCATCTCCGTCAGTGGCATTGGATTTCTTCTTCACGTCTTGCGGTTGCGCTGGGTGGTCATGCGCGACACCAGACCGGCGGGCGTGGCCGTCGACACCGGAAATTCGACAACGAACCGTGCGCCGAGACGCGGGCCACCCGACGCCACACCTGGCGCATAGCGGTTCTCCGCCCACACCCGTCCACCGTGAGCCCGCACGATCTCACGGGTGATCGACAAGCCCAGACCTGAGTTGTTACCGCGGCTGCTGTTAGCGGTTGGCCGATACGTATAAAAACGGTCGAACACTGTTTCCAGTCGGTCCTCGTCAATGCCTGGACCGTGGTCTTCGACTGCGACGTGAATGACGGCGCCATCGCGCGATAGCCGGACGGCAACCTCGCCGTCGTCTGGTGAAAACGACAGCGCATTGTCGATCAGATTGTTGAGCACCTGGTACAGGCGCCCCTCGTGGCCCTCAACGACAAATGTCTGACCGGCGTGCGTCGACTGCACATCGATCACGACCGATTTAGCAGCCTCGCTCAGGACATCGCGGAAGGTTGACACTATATTGCCGGTCAACACTGTCAGATCCACCGGCTCGGTCTGCTGGCGTGCCAGTTCTGCGTCCAGCCGAGACGCGTTGGACACGTCCGTGATCAGCCGGTTCAAGCGTTTGATCTCAACCTGGATCTGCGTGACCAGTTGATTGCGCTGCTCATCGGTCTTGGCATAGGTCAGGCTTTCCGCGGTCGAACGCGCGGCGGTCAACGGGTTCTTCAATTCGTGCGCCACGTCGGCTGCGAATTTCTCGCTGGCTTCGATCCGGCGGTAGAGTGCGGCCGTCATCGACCGGAAGGCGACCGCCATCTGGCCAACCTCGTCGGTGCGGCCCTTGAACTCCGGCAAATCCTGACGCGCGGCGATGTTGTGGCTGACAGCCTCTGCCGCCGCTGACAGCCGTCGCATCGGGCCAGCGACCGTGCGGGTCAGCAGCATTGATGCGAGGATGGTCGCGAGCAGCGCCAGCCCGGCGATCGAAAAAATTACGATCCGCTCGGCATCAAGAATATCGTCGATCTCACCCGGCTTGGTCGATAGCAGCAGCACGCCTTGAACGGCACCGGCGCGCCGAATGGGCGCTGCGATCGACACAATCTGCTCGCCATCTTTTGACAGCAACAGCATCGGCGTCGTCGCGCCGCTGCTGAAGGCCATCTTCACCTCGGGGTATGTCGTTCCGCTCGCGGTGCCGATTTCCTGATAAACCGGCAGTTCTGAGCCATTGTATAGTTCGGCAAGTTTGGTCCAGATGGTCCGTGCCTTGGGGCGGTCGGCTGGCTCTGGCTCGTTGCGTGCAACTTGGCCGCGCTGCAAAATCTGTGCGCTGTCGACGATCAGGGCGCCATCACGGGCATAGATGCGCGCGCGCACGTTCTTTGTGCGCTGCATCAGGCGGCGCAGCACCGGGGTTACCACATCGGGTCGGATCGATAGATCGAGCGCGGCGTAGGCATCATTGCGGAACGGCGTACGCCCGCCCTCGATCTCGGGCAGCTTGTCGGGGTCGAGCACAATACGCTCGCGGTCCCCTTTCTCGACAGTAGCGTTTGATGCAATGCCAGCCGCGATGATTTCACCTTGCGCGATCAAACTGTCGCGCTTGGCCTCGATCAGCCACGCGTTGTGCTTGCTCAACTGCAAGATGCCAACCAGCAGGACGCACAGTCCCGCGATGTTGGAGACAAAGATGCGCCGGGCAAGGCTCGATCCAATGACCCGGGCGAGCCACGAGCCACCGCCGCGTTTAACGATCGTTGCAAGCGCGGTCCAGATCGGCAACAGCGCCATGCCAAGGCGGCGTAACCACGCCACCATTGTCTCAAGCGTGCCGACGGTGCTCCCCGATCGATCGGTATCGAATACCATCGCGAAGTTTGACCTCGGTTATGGCGCCGGTGGCTGATCAAGCCCCAGGGCGTATATCAATCGTCAGGCTTCCTTGAACCGATAACCGACGCCATACAACGTTTCGATGACATCGAAATCGTCGTCGGCCTGCTTGAATTTCTTACGCAACCGCTTGATGTGGCTGTCGATCGTCCGGTCATCGACGTAGACCTGATCGTCGTAGGCTGCATCCATAAGAGCATCGCGGGTCTTGACGACGCCGGGGCGGGTGGCGAGTGCCTGTAGAATGAGAAATTCTGTGACCGTTAGCGTCACCGGCCGGTTATCCCAATGGCAGGTGTGGCGCTCGGGGTCGAGTTTGAGCTTGCCGCGCTCGAGAATGCGGGCGGCTTCTGTCTGTGCGCTCTGCGCATCCTTGGGCTGGAAACGGCGCAGGATGGCGCGAACCCGCTCGATCACAAGGCGTTGCGAAAACGGCTTGGCGATGTAGTCGTCGGCGCCCATCTTGAGGCCGAACAGCTCGTCGATTTCCTCATCTTTCGAGGTGAGGAAGATGACCGGCATATCGGACTGCTGGCGCACCCGGCGGAGCAGTTCCATGCCATCCATGCGCGGCATCTTGATATCGAATATGCCGAGGTCGGCCGGATCCTCTGTCAGCGCTTCGAGCGCTGCCACGCCGTCGTTATACGTTCGAACCTTGTAGCCCTCGGCCTCGAGGGCAAGCCTGAGTGACGTCAGGATGTTGCGTTCATCGTCAACCAGAACAATTGTACTTTTTTCTTTCATAACCCTCTGCCCCCGAGCGGCCTTACGATTGCCGCGCTCTATGGCTTGAACATGTGCGAAGTGTGGCACGCTTTGTTATGCGTGGGGGCCGCTGAATGGCGGCTGAACGACTACAAATAGGCCACAAGCATAAAGTCAGCAAGCATTCAGGAACAATCATCCCGTGTCTTCAACATCTACGGCAGCATCAGGAACTATGTCCGAACCAAGTCCGGTGCAGGTGACCCGTGCACTGCTGGCCAACGCCCGGACGGCAACGCTGGCAACGCTCGACCGAACGACCGGGCACCCCTACGCGTCGCTGGTGACTGTCGCGACCGAGCCGGACGGCACTCCTCTGCTGCTGCTATCGAGCCTCGCCCTGCACACACGCAACGCAGTTGTTGACCCGTGTGCCAGCCTGTTGGTCCACGCGGCGGCCACAACATCGGACCCGCTGGCCGAGGCGCGCGTCACCCTGCTTGGTGCGCTTGCCCCCACATTGAGCCCCACGGCGCGGTCACGGTTTCTGGAGCGCCACCCTGACGCCGCGCTTTACATCGACTTTGCCGATTTCTCATTGTTTGCCCTCACGACGGAACGCGCCAACTTCATCGGTGGCTTCGGCCGGATTGTAGAACTGGCAGGCAGCGACCTCATAGGCTGATCGATTTATGAGCAAGCGGGCGCTTTACGTATACATAGCGCGCCCGTCACTGCACTTTTCTGCGGGGATCGAGCGACCAGCAGAACAAATGCTAGGTTCGCCCTCTTGTGTTGGCGCTCCTGCTTGCATATCGGTCACCGCTTGGCAGGCGCGGTGTTGCCCCTTTCTGCTGTTCAATTCACATCTCTTCGACATCCGGTGGACGAACCCATGAGCACTGAAATCTTTCCGTTAAGCGCTGCAGCCACGATCCACCGGAACAATAGTGCAGTGGAATTGATCGAGTTCGCGGTCCAGCGCCATGAGGGTCGGCTCGCGTCGACGGGCGCGCTCGTTGTCGAGACCGGCATTCATACGGGCCGCTCGCCGAACGACAAGTTTACAGTGCGCGACCTAACCACCGACGCGACGGTATGGTGGGACAATAATAAGTCGATGACGCCCGCCCAGTTCGACGCCTTGTTGGGTGATTTTCTGGCGCATGCAGAAACGCGCGAACTGTTCGTGCAGGATCTTTATGCCGGTGCCGATCCGCAGAACAAACTCAACACTCGTGTGTTCTGTGAGTATGCGTGGCATGCGGCCTTCATTCGCAACATGCTGCGGCGCCCCAAACACGACCAGCTCGCAAACTTCGCGCCGGAGTTTACTGTCGTCAATCTGCCGAGCTTCCGCGCTGACCCAGCCCGACACGGCTCGCGCTCTGAGACTATCATCGCTTGTGACTTCACGCGCCGCCTCGTTCTGATCGGCGGCTCGTCCTATGCGGGCGAAACCAAGAAATCAGTGTTTTCCTTCCTCAACTTCCTGTTGCCGGAGCGCGGCGTGATGCCGATGCACTGCTCGGCCAACGTCGGCAAGGCCGGTGACTCGGCTGTATTCTTCGGCCTCTCCGGCACTGGTAAGACGACGCTGTCGGCTGATCCCGATCGGACGCTGCTCGGCGACGACGAACACGGCTGGTCGAAAAGTGGGATTTTTAACTTCGAGGGCGGCTGCTACGCCAAGACCATCCGGTTGTCGGCAGAAGCCGAGCCGGAAATTTGGGCCGCGTCCAACCGTTTCGGCGCAGTCCTTGAAAATGTCATCTTGGAACCGGCAACGTCGACACCTGACTTCAACGATGGCCGCCTGACCGAGAATACGCGGTCATGCTACCCACTCGATTTTATCTCGAATGCCTCGGACAGCGGCGTCGCGGGGCATCCCAATAATATTGTAATGCTGACGGCGGACGCGTTCGGAGTACTGCCGCCGATCGCGCGTTTGACGCCAAGCCAGGCGATGTATCACTTCCTGTCAGGCTACACCGCCAAGGTTGCCGGCACGGAAAAGGGCATGGGTGCTGAGCCGCAGGCGACGTTCTCGACGTGCTTCGGCGCGCCGTTCATGCCACGTCATCCGAGTGCTTACGGTAACATGCTGCGCCGCCTGATCGCTGACCACAATGTCGACTGCTGGCTGGTCAATACCGGCTGGACCGGCGGCAAGTACGGCACCGGCAGTCGCATGCCGATCAAGGCCACCCGGGCGCTGTTGAATGCCGCCCTGTCGGGCAGCCTGAAGCATCAGCCGATGCGCATAGACCCGATGTTTGGCTTCCAGGTTCCGCTCGCGCTCGAGGGCGTCGACAAGTCGATCCTCAACCCGCGCGAGACCTGGGCCGACAAGGTTGCCTACGATGCCCAAGCCAAGGCGCTCGTCGAGATGTTCACGAAGAATTTCGGTAAGTTCGAAGCCCACGTCGATGCCGACGTCAAGGCCGCAGCCCCGCATCTGCGGGCAGCCGCCGAGTAGGACATCGTGCGGTTTGCCGCTTGTAACGAAAACAGCGGCCAACCACTGTTGGACCGCTGTTTTTATTCTACGATGTGCTCAAGCAAACAAGAGTTAGGGCTTCTTTGGCGGGGTCGTCGGGGCAGGCGTTGCCGGGACCGTCGCAGGAGCAGGAGCTGGCGTCATTGCGTCCTTGGCTTTTGTCGCAGCAGCCTTTGTCGCCTCGGCGGCTTTAGCGGCTGCATCTTTGGTTGCCTCGGCAGCCTTGGCCGCAGCATCCTTCACCACGACGGCAGCTTTGCCGACCGCAGCCTTGGCCCTTTCCTTCAACGCAGTGGCCGCCATGGCGAGCTTGATGCGGCGCGGGATCATCACGGTGTCGACGACATGAATAGTGCCATTCGACGTCTTGATGTCCGTTTTCGTGACTGTGGCGCCCGATACCATCACGCCCTTGCGCAGATCGACGTCGACATTAGCGCCTTCGACCGACTTGATTCCGTATTGCTTGGCGGTCGGCTTGGTGATGCGGGCTGCATCATAGGTTCCAGACAGCACATGGTAGGTCAGGATCGCGGTCAGCGTCTTCTTGCTTTCCGGCTTCAGCAAGTTTTCGAGAGTGCCTGCGGGCAGCTTCTTGAATGCATCGTCGGTCGGCGCGAACACCGTGAACGGGCCTTTGCCCTTCAGCGTTTCAACGAGGCCCGCTGCCTTGACGGCCGCGACGAGCGTCGAGAAATCCTTGTTGGCCGCGGCCGTATCAACGATATCCTTGTCCTGGGCAAAAGCCGATACACTGGACAGTGATGGGATTAGCACAAAGGTAAGCGCCAGCACGGCGCTGCGTACGATTTTCATTAAAAACTCCTGGAATTGCAGTTTGTTGCAACGGTAAACGTCTAGCATGGGCACCGCAGATCACGCAGACCTATTAATGACTGTATTCCAATGGGTTGCTAGATATGCGTCGCCCCTGTTCACTGAAAATCGCGCAACCGCAAGATCGGCGCATAGAAAAAGCCTGCAGCCTCGATCACTTCGGCAGCGCCTTCCTCCCGGTCAACTATGGTGACGATCCGCGCCACATGCCCACCTTCGGCTTGCACCGCAGTCGCGGCTTTCAAGGGTGATCCACCGGTAGTCGTCGTGTCTTCAAGAATGACCACGCGCTTGCCTTTGAGGGTTTCGCCCCTCTTCAAACCTTCGACGAGGCTTTTGGTTCCATGCTCTTTTACCGCTTTGCGCACGAAAAACGCCGGTAGGGGTTGCCCGCGAGCGAAGCTCACAGCCGCAGTTGCTGACGCGATTGGAATGGCGCCGACCTCAAGACCGCCGATCGCATCGATTTCCAGGCCTTCGAGCGCATCGACCAGTAGTTGGCCGATCAGGTAGGCGCCTTCGGGGTCCATCATGGTCGGCTTCAGATTGAAATAGAAGTTCGACATGCGGCCTGAAGCGAGCTTGATCTCGACGCCGCTCATATAGGAGCGGTCGCGGATGATCTCGATCAGACGGGCGCGGTCTGCTGATTTGGAACGGGTCGGCGTGGTCATCGAGCGGCTCCGTGGCAATCGGCGTGAGGTACTGAGTGGAATTCGCGCGCTGGCCTCGCGCCGTCAAGTCGAACTTGAGAGTTGGCGGCAACCGGCTTAAGTCTCGCTGGCAAAAAATTCCCACTGGGAGCGCCGCCAATGTTCAATCCCGAGAAGCCGCCAGCGCTCCAGGTTACAAAGTGGTTCAACACCGATGCGCCGTTGACGCTGGCTGGCTTGAAAGGCCGCGTTGTGGTGCTGCACGCCTTCCAGATGCTGTGTCCAGGCTGCGTTAATCACGGCTTGCCGCAGGCAAAGAAACTAGCCGAGCGGTTTCATCCGAGCGAAGTGGCGGTGATCGGCCTGCATACGGTGTTCGAGCATCATGCGGTAATGACCGAGGCGGCCCTTGCGGCTTTTCTCCACGAGTACCGCTGGCCGTTCCCGATCGCCGCCGACATGCCCAGTGAAAAGGGGCCGAATGGTAACGGCCTGCCGCTGACGATGGAGGCCTATGAAATGCGTGGCACGCCGACGCTGTTGCTGTTCGACCGTCAGGGTCGCCTGCGGCGGCACTATCTTGGTCAGGTCGATGACATCCGGATCGCGTCCGAGATCATGGCGCTCGCAATTGAAGAACGCGATGCCCCGCGGGAGGCCTCGATCGCGATCGAGCGGGCGTTGGCGTCGACCCTTGTCGACCCGCAGGCCGAGCATGTCCATGGACCGGGCTGCGGGCACGATCACGATCATGGGGCGCACGGAGTTGATCACCACGATCACGTGCATGGACCTGACTGTGGTCATGACCATAACCACGATCATGCTGACGAGCCCGCCCCTGCTGCTGCCAAGAAAAGCAAGGGTAAGAGGGGGACATGAGAAACGCGTGCCACCGTTTGGGTTAGCCGCGGCCATCGCTGACTTTGCTGCCGTTGCGAGGGCAAGATTGGCCGTGCACCAGTTCGCACAACGGATGCTGCGCGTTGGACTGGCTCTGCTATAGCTCTGAGAAGGTCAAAGCGGCCCGTCGTGGGTGTGAGGTTATTGTGGGGTTTGAGTGATGCGTGCTGCAATCGGCTTGGCGGCTTGGGGCTTAGTGACCCTATTGATGGTGGTGCCGATGTTGGCGCAAGACACCCCCAAGGGCTTTGCCTGTACGTTCAAGGCGGGCACAACGCTGACCTACGAAAAGGGCACGTTTAGGCGCTCGGCCGCCAAACCGCTGGCTTTCGAGATCGCGGAAATTGATCTGGTCGGGCAGAAGGCGCAGTTGCTGACCGGTAAAGGGCGCGGCGAGGTGCGGGTTGTGCGCGCTCTCAACGCCAATCATTACATGGAAGTCGTGGCAGAAGGCTTCCTCAACATTACCACGATCTACGATCGTGACTCGAATGCTGGTGCCCATCCAGCCGTACATTCGCGTCACTTTGGGCTGTTCGGCGAACCGGTCGTCGCGCAGTATCAGGGCTTCTGCCTGCCGAAGTAAGTTATCGAGGGACGGCGCCGCCATGCTGAAGAAGGTTCTGATCGCCAATCGCGGCGAGATCGCCTGCCGCATCATCCGTACCGCGCGCCGTTTGGGCGTGGCGACCGTCGCTGTCTACTCCGATGCCGACGAGAAGGCGCTGCACGTCAGGGCGGCTGACGAGGCGATCCACATCGGGCCATCGCCGGCGCCAGATAGCTATCTGCGCATCGACAAGATCATTGCCGCAGCCAAGGTGGCGGGTGCGGACAGTATCCATCCGGGCTATGGATTTCTCAGCGAGAACCCGGACCTGCCAGAGGCGTGTGTGGCGGCTGGCATCGCCTTCATCGGTCCAACGGCCGACGCTATGCGGGCGCTGGGCGGCAAGGCAGCGGCGAAGCAGATCGCGATCAAGGCCGGCGTGCCGGTGGTGCCGGGCTACCAGGATGCAAGCCAGGATCTAAAAACGCTGAAGACCGCGGCATCGAAGATCGGTTATCCGGTCATGATCAAGGCCGTTGCCGGTGGCGGCGGACGCGGCATGCGGCTGGTTGAAAACGCGGCCGATTTTGCCGATGCGCTCGACAGCGCGCAGCGTGAGGCCAAGTCCGCCTTCGGCAACGAGATTGTGCTGATCGAAAAGGTCGTGGTCGCGCCACGCCATATCGAGGTGCAGGTGTTCGGCGACACGCATGGAAATGTGGTTCACCTGTTTGAACGGGACTGCTCGCTGCAGCGGCGCAATCAGAAGGTGATCGAGGAGGCGCCGGCGCCTGGCATGTCGCCGGAGCTGCGCGCAAAAATCTGCGGGGCCGCGGTCGAACTCGCCAAGTCCGTCGGCTATCAAGGTGCGGGCACGGTCGAATTCCTGGTCGAGGGCGGCACACTTGCGGCCGATGCGCCCTGGTACTTCATCGAAATGAATACCCGGCTGCAGGTGGAGCATCCGGTGACGGAGGAGATCACCGGCCTCGATCTCGTCGAGTGGCAGTTGCGGGTGGCGGCGGGGGAGAAACTGCCGCTGGCGCAGAGCGCCATCACCATGAGTGGACACGCCATCGAAGTGCGGTTATGTGCCGAAGACTCGGCCAACGGCTTCATGCCGAGCGTCGGCAAGATCGTTTGGTTCGACGTTCCAGCGCACGAGGGGCTGCGGCTGGAAACAGGCGTTCAGACCGGTGCCGAGGTCTCGCCATTCTACGATTCGATGATTGCCAAGCTGATCGCGGTGGGGCGTGATCGGAGCAGCGCGATCCAGCAGATGCTATCGGCGCTCGACCAAGCGTTCATTGCGGGACCGCAGACCAACATCGCATTCTTGAGTGCGCTGCTTGGCCATGCCGGGGTCCAAAGCGGTACCATGGATACGGGTTTGATTGGACGTGAACTCGCGCGGTTGACACTAGATACGACAACGAAGGCGGCAATCGTCAAAGGTGCGCATGAGTTGATCGAGCGACGTGGCATCGATACGGCCCGCATGAGGGGCGACCGGATTGATCCTTGGATAGGACGTGACGGCTTCCAGCTTGGCGCTCAGCGCCAGACAAATTTCCGGTTTGACGTCAGCGGTATGCCGGAGACTGTCGGCGTTAGCTGGTCCGAGCGCGGCTGTCTCGTCTCCTACCCGGCGGACAACATTGAGATAGGTCCCTATCCGTCGCCCGACAGTTATCCAGCCAAAGTCCTTGTCGCTGACAATAGTGCTTTTGTCGTCATCGACGGTCGCCAGACGGTCGTCAGTTGGCCAACCTACGACATCAACGAAATCTCCGATGGTGCGTCGGTCGACGTCATCCGCGCGCCGATCAACGGGCGGCTCGCCAAGATCATGGTCGCCGAGGGCGATGTGATCGCCAAGGGCGACAAGGTCGCCGTAGTCGAAGCCATGAAGATGGAGCACGTGTTGCACGCCGCCCGCGACGGCACGATAGCCAAGATCGCCGTCAAGGAAGGCGCGCAGGTCACGCAAGGCATGTTGATCGCTTCGCTGGCCTGAACGTCGCGGCGTTCAATCGACGGTCAGCACGATCTTACCGATGTGTTGGCCACCGTCCATGCGCGCATGGGCGTCCGCGGCTTCGCGCAACGGATAGGTCGAATCCATCACGATTTTGATGCGCCCGTCGGCCAGCATTGGCGCCACGTAGGTTTCGAGCGCGCGCGCGATCCCGGCCTTCACCGCACTTGTGCGCACCCGCAGCGTCGAGCCCGTCAAGGTTAGCCGTTTCAGCATCATGCGCTGCAAATCGGCGGTCACTATGCCGCCTTTCTGGAAGGCAATTGAGACAATCCGGCCGTCCTCGGCGGCACACTTGATATCGCGGTCGATATAGTCGCCGCCGACCATGTCGAGGATGACGTCGGCGCCATGGCCGCCGGTGATTTCGGTGACCGCTGCGACGAAATCCTGCGTCGCGTAGTCGATCGCATGGTCGGCACCGAGCTTCAAACAGGCCGCGCACTTGTCGGCCGAACCGGCGGTGACGATGACTTTCGCGCCGAAGGCCTTGGCCAGTTGGATGGCGGTTACGCCGATGCCGCTTGAGCCGCCGTGGATCAACAGCCAGTCACCGCGCATCAGTCGTCCCCGCTCGAACACGTTGTGCCAGACCGTGAAAAACGTCTCGCAGACGCCGCCGGCTTGGGTCATATCGAGCGCAGGCGGCACCGGTAGGCACGCGCCTTCCTCGGCGATACTGAATTCAGCATAGCCGCCGCCATTGACGAGAGCCATGACGGCATCGCCGGGCTTGAATCGTGATGTCGTCGGCCCGCAAACAGCAACGGTGCCGGCGATCTCAAGACCGGGGATAGGCGAGTGACCCTTGGGTGCAGGGTAGTGGCCTCGACGTTGCGACACATCCGGCCGATTGACGCCAGCGGCGCGGTTGCGCACCAGAATTTGCCCCGGACCCGGCTGCGGCGTCGGCACTTGGGTCGGCATCAGCACCTCGGGCCCGCCCTTGCCGTCGATCAGGATGGCAGTCATGGTGGCTGGAAGGGTCGTCATGCGGGCTACTCCGGTCAGTCGTTCGTTGAGCGACGTTTGCCCGAGGCGGACGCTCGTGACAAGCAGCGAGGGTGTGTCATGGATTGGGAAGACGTGGCGCCAACGCCAAAGGCAACGGTTATCGTCGGCGAAGATCTGCGCGCCCATTCGCTTGCCGATTTGAAGGAGCGGATCGAACGCCTGGAAGCAGAGATCGACCGGGTCAAGGCCGAGATCAACGGCAAACAGGCGCACGAAAAGGCCGCTGCCGACATCTTCAAAAGATAAATTGCTGGCGTCTGCAACCGACGCTGTGCATTCATCAGTTATTGTCCATTAACGCTTTCTTAGTCATACAGATCTATTCTGATGACTGTTCAGGTTTTGACCTGACCAGCGGCTCCCTGCCGTTTTGATGAATGACGACCTGTCAACTTTCGAGCCGCTCTCATCGGGCGGCTCGTTTTTCGTTGTGGGCGGCGCGGTATTTGCAGCGGCCCTCAAATCTTCCTATTTTGGGACGACTTGTTAACTGAGGCATGGCAGTCTCCAAGCTTCAGGTGTCGTGTAACAGTTCAGTTGAGTTGGGTCTCGATCATGGGTAACGGTTCAGGAAAATACGGTCGCAACGATACCCGTTGCGTCACCGTTTCTTTCGGCGAGCGGTTTGCTGCGTCCGACCAATTCGACGGTGTGTTCAAACAGGGTATGGCTCTTGTGGAGCGGACCGCCGCCTATCTCGACGGTGATGGCCGTCGCGATGCCAAGGCTCTGAAAGCGCCACTGAATGTTGTCTACGCCACGGAGAGCATGCGGTTGACGACCCGCCTGCTCGAACTGGCCTCGTGGTTGTTGATCCGCCGTGGCCTGAAAGAAGGCGACTTGACCGTGGTCGAGGCTGCCAAAAAGCGCGAACGAGTAAAATTGCGCCCGTTTGGACGCCCGTCGCACATACGTGACTTTGATGCACTTCCTGAGGGGTTGCGGACCCTTATCCAGGAAAGTTTCGTTTTGAACGACCGCGTCACGCAGATCGATCGTTCGATCGAGCAGCCGATCGACGCCGTTGCGGCGAACCCGGTGGCGGCTCAGCTCACAGCACTTCAGACGGCATTCGGCGCCAACGCACGCCGTTGACGCCTCAAGCGACCCCGAATTATTTTGGTCGAAGCGTGTTCTAGAACAGGCCTTCGAACTTCTTCTTGAACTTCGACAGACGACCACCGCGGTCCATCAAACGCTGATCGCCGCCGGTCCAAGCAGGATGCGTCGACGGATCGATATCGAGCGACAACGTGTCACCTTCTTTGCCGTACGTGGAGTACGTCGTGAACTGCGTGCCATCGGTCATTACCACCTTGATCTGGTGATAGTCCGGGTGCAAGTCGGCGTCTTTCTTCATCGTCGTGCTCTCAAAATTAAAGCTGCAAGCAACCGCACATGTGTCGGCGCCCGTTAGAAGCGGTCATTGTTATCTTTGGAGCGCTCTTAGATGCTGGATACTGGAAAGCGACGCCGGATACAAGAGCCGGTCGATCGTTTGCCAAGTTGTCACTGGCACGCGGCACCGTGGACCGATTGCCTCACTTGGCGCAGGCCGTGACCTGAGGCATGGTCGGCTATGTAACTTCGAATGCTTCTAATCTCAACTCCAGGTGGTCCCAGCGTGTCCGCGCGTCAAGATCAAGCCAGACCGGTTCCTCCCGCAGCGCGCAGTGCCGGTGAAACGGCTGATGATAAGGCGCGGCGTTCGCTGCGCCCGTTGCTGACGTTGCGGCCCTATATTTTCAAGCACAGGCGTATGATTGCCCTGGCGCTCGTCGCGCTGACAGTGTCGGCGGGCGCCATGCTCGCGCTGCCGACAGCGGTGCGGCGCATGATCGATTTCGGTTTTGCGGAGCGTGATGGCCAGTTCATCACCCAGTATTTCGTGATGCTGATCGCCATAGGGCTGGTTGTCAGTATCGCCAGTTCGGCGCGGTTCTACCTCGTGAATTGGCTCGGCGAGCGCGTCGTCTCCGACCTCAAGACCGATGTGTTCCGGCATATGACGGCATTGGGTCCAGCGTTCTTCGACAAAACCCATTCGGCCGAGATCATGAGCCGATTGACGGCCGATACAACATTGATCAAGTCGGCGTCGGGCTCATCGATCAGCCAAGCCATCCGCAATACCATCATGCTGATCGGTGCGCTGGTGATGATGTTCTTTACGTCGACCCGGCTGTCGATGCTGGTGCTGGTTGCGATCCCGGTGATCGTGTTGCCGCTGATGGCGTACGGTCGGGTGGTGCGGCGACTGTCGCGCAAAGCGCAGGATACGCTGGCCGAAAGCTCGACTTATGCGGCTGAGAATCTGACTGCCGTCAGGACCATGCAGGCGTTCACGACCGAGCGCACCGTGACGCAGCGCTTCCAAACCTCGGTCGACCGCGCTTTCGATGCGACGCTTGGTCGATTGCGCGCGCGGGCCGGCCTGACCGGTCTCGCGCTGTTTCTAGTCGTCACAAGCGTTGTCGGCGTGCTGTGGTTCGGGGCGACGCTTGTCATCAAGGGCGAGATGACCGGCGGCCATCTCAGTCAGTTCATACTCTATGCCTTGTTTGCGGGCGCTGCCCTCGCGGAACTGGCCGAAGTCTGGGGTGAAGTCATGACGGCATCGGGGGCAGCCGAGCGGCTTGCCGAACTGCTGGCCGTGGTACCCGAAATCAAATCGCCGCCCAATCCTTTACCCTTGCCAAAGCCGACGGCGGGGGAGTTGCGCTTCGAGGATGTGCGCTTCTCCTATCCATCGCGACTGGAGACAGCGGCACTGGACGGGGTGTCGTTCATCGTCAGGCCCGGGGAAACCGTGGCGCTCGTTGGTCCGTCGGGCGCTGGCAAGAGTACGGTTCTCAACCTCATCCTGCGCTTCCACGATCCGCAATCAGGTGCCATTCGGCTCGACGGTGTCTCAGTGAAAGATGCCGATCTCTTCGAGGTTCGTTCGCGCATGGCGCTGGTGCCGCAAGAAATTGCCTTGTTTGCCGATACGGTGGTCGAGAACATCCGCTACGGCAATCCAGATGCTTCGTTGGCTGACGTCAAGGCTGCTGCAGAGGCTGCCCAGGCGGACGGGTTCATCCGTGGATTGCCCAAAGGCTATGACACGCTGTTGGGCGAACGCGGCATTACGCTGTCGGGCGGACAACGCCAGCGGATTGCGATCGCACGGGCGATCCTGCGCGATGCGCCAATTCTACTGCTGGACGAGGCGACCAGTGCGCTCGACGCCGAAAACGAGCTGCAGGTCCAGGCGGCGCTCGAGCGCGTGATGACTGACCGCACGACGGTGGTAATCGCGCATCGGCTGGCGACCATTCAGAAGGCCGATCGGATTCTGGTGCTGGATCACGGGCGGATCGTCGAGCAGGGCACGCACACGCAACTGTTGCGTGCCGGCGGTCTCTATACGCGGTTGGCTGAGCTGCAGTTCTCGCTGGAGGCGGCTCAATAGACCATGTCAACCATGATCCGTAGGGCTGTCAAACGGGCACTTGCCGTATTTTGGGCATCGCGGGCGGGTAACTCACTGCGCAAATCGGTCGCGCAA
>JANNRP010000073.1:0-12032 GCA_031401535.1 Hyphomicrobiaceae bacterium
TGCGCCGCCGCGGCTCGATAAATCCCGCACCTGCTCATACCGCGCCTTGGAAAGCGCTGCCTGTGATCGCGCCAGGATGAGCTTGTCGTTAGTCTGCTGCAGTTGTTGTTCGGTCACGAGCAGGTTCGGTGCGCCAATGAGACCAGCTTTGGTACGGAATGCTTCAACGGCGTTTTCGGCCACCTCGACCTTGCTACGCAATTCGTCGATCCGGCTTTGTAACGCGACCGTGGCCTCGCGCGTGGTATCGCCGGTGGAGCGGACCTGATCACCGATGTAGGAGGCGGCAATGGCGTTCGCAAGTCGCGCAGCCTTGCGCCCATCCTGGCTCATCACGGCGACGTTGATCACATAGGTATTGCCGACGCGGCGTACCCGCAGGTGCTTGTCGGAGAAGCGCCACAGCGCGTTGTCCACGGCGTCGGTAACGGGCGGCTCTTCACGGTCATTGCCGAACAGGGTGCGGCCGATCGTATTCCGCAACATCATGCGCAAGCCACCGCCACCAGCTATCGCGAACTCGGGATCTTGATGCAGCTTTTCCACTTCGACGATCCGTTTAAGGACAGCTGTTGATTGGATCAACTCCACCTGACTGTCGACCAGCAGGGTATCAGCACCGGCAGCCGACGAGCCGAAGCCATCAGGCACGACTGCGCCTTCGACGATTCGTTTGGCGCGGGGATCGATCAGTATTTGCGCGGTTGCCACATAGCGTGGGGTCGCCAGCAGCAGGAACAACAGGGCAGCCGCTAGAACGCCCAGCGCGATCAGCGCGATCAAACGCCAACGCGTGAGCAAGGCATCCAAGACGGCACGTATCTCACCGGCAAGACTGGCCGCGCGGGGGGGCGTGTTGGCTGGCATATTGGTCGCGAATGGAGGAACAAGCAAGTCGACGCACTCCAGGGCCGTATGTCCGATCAACATCGTGGAAGCGCTGATGCCGACAACGGAATTATTAGCTTTGATGTCGAACTTAATGCACTAATTGCGCCAGTTTTTTGCTGGCATCGACGCAGGCCACCACATCGTTGGTGTAAAGCTCTAAATGCCCCACTGGATCAAAGCGCTGGAACAGGTCAGGTCCAGCCTGAGCAATATTCTTGCGGTAGTGCTGATTTTGCCTTGAGAGCTCGACGAGCCCTTCGGCAATCTTCGTTACATCATTCGGCGGTACGCCGACGCCTACTTCGAGGCCGTCCAGATATCCATCGATGCCGCTGCCGCGGCTATAGAGAATGGGAACGCCGGCAAACAAAGCTTCAGTGTAGACCATTCCGAATGTTTCGTTGCGACTCGGCAATGCGAGCGCCAGCGCCGACGGAAGTGCTGCCAGAAATTCGGCGTTCGAGACTGCGCCGCGCAATTCGACTCGGTCAGTGAGGCCAGCAGTGGCAATTAATTCGGCAACCGCCGCACGCGATTTGTCGGAACCACCGCCAAAAATCTCCAGTGTCACTCCCGGCAGGTCCGGGCCTGCCCGTGCAAAAGCTTCGATCAGTCGGTCGATACCCTTCTTCTTGTAGATATCGAGGTTGGCGGCTGTCACGATTTTGAGCACCGGTGACTGGGGTTGGATACTGGCGGTGCAGTTGGCAACGATATTCGGAAAGTTGCGAGCCTTGCTGGCGACATCTGGCAGGAGCCGTTCGATCTCGGGTCTGTACCAGGCTGATACGAAATAGACCCGTTGGGCTGCGGCGAGCACTTTTGCGATCCTGGTGCGATAAGTCGGTTTGAACCGCAGCACCTTGCTTTCAACCTCACCGCGCACTGAAACGACGTGCGGAATTTGCCGGCGCTGTGCCAATAGCGAACCAGCAATACCGTCAAACGTCAGCCGGTGGGAATGAATGAGGTCAGGCCGCAATCCATGGGTAACAAGAATATCATCGATGCGGCGCGCGACCGCCTGAAACGTCGCCTCAAGGCCAATGCCAAACGGTAATCCAAAGTGGCCGACGGCAAACAATCGTTGCCCTTCAGGCGCCGGGCATTCCTTGAGGTAGGTCGCTCGCGGGTCGGCGCTACGGACCAGCGATATGATGACGTGGTCACACGCTGTCGTGCCATCGATGAGGCGCTTCACGGCCATCGTCGTTGAGGTGCGCACAGGATCTGGATAGTCGCCGGTGATATGCAACACGAGCGGTCGCCGCCGGAGTCGCTGAGCCTTAATAGTGGCCCCCGATACTGCATTGCCAAACGTCGGTGATGCGTCAAATGTCATTGTTGCCCGTGAGCGGCGGAGACTTTGGTCTGCAATCAGTATTTTGGTCGATAGCAAGTGTCGTACCATGTTGATTAAGAAGAAAAAGGCCCTGGCAGGATAGCGCGGGGCAAATCTGGCCCATCTTTTGCTAAATCGCATTGAGTGATGTCGAGCGGGTTTTATTTGCAACTACTTACCCACGCCCGCGCAGCGCCAAGCAGCGATTTGACGACCGACATGGTAACAGCGAACACCAGATCTGGGTTTTGATGCGTCCTCGATTGCTCCATTTGACGTGGCACGGCTTGGGGGAACCGCACTCCTGGCTGGATGCCGCTGCGCGGGCGTATTGGGTAGCACCAGCATCATTTGCTCGCACGCTCGACATTTTGCCGGAGATTGAGAGATCGAGTGCCTTTGAAGCCCGCGTGACCTTTGACGACGGCAACGCGTCGGATATTTTGCACGCTGTGCCAGCGCTCGTGGCGCGCAAACGTCGGGCAACCTTTTTTGTTTGCGCAGGGCGCATCGGCTCGCCCGGCTATCTGACGGCGGCACAGATTAGGGAAATGGCAGCAGCGGGAATGACAATAGGCAGTCATGGTTGGGATCATGTTGATTGGCGGGTTGCGCCCGATAACGTACTGCGGCACGAATTGGTCGATTCCAGGCATGCGTTAAGTGACCTGATCGGCAAGACGATCGATGGTGCGTCTGTGCCGTTTGGTGCGGTCGACCGGCGTGTCGTACAGGCGGCGTCCTTGGCAGGGTTCACGCGCTTATTTGCCAGTTCGGGGGGGCTGACGACTGCCACCACGGGGCTCATCCCGCGAACTTCGGTGAAAGCAGATTTTGAGCCAGAGCACCACCTGTCGCTTTGGACGAGCCAGATGGCGCGGATCCAAGCCGGGTTGCGAGACCCCGTTCGGCGCATGAAGTATGGCTTTTACTAAGTCGGCAGATTTGATTGCGGCAACAGTTCAGTTCATGTGGGACGGGGGTAATCGAGCCAACTCGCGCAGTTTTCCGACGTTCATCCAACCTCGCATCGATAGCCGCAGCCATGCCGCCCGATCGAACGGATAACAGGCTGCAGCCAAGATCAAAGCGCCGAATGCCTTGAGACTGGCGCCCGCAAAAAAGGTCAATCTTGAAACAGCGGTCGGGCACAGGCGCGAGGTAGCAAAGCGGGCATAGATCTGGCCTGTACGCAGCGCGCGCCGTCGGAAATAGGTGGTGTTGACACGGGTCGGTGGGGCGTCCTCGCTGACAACCGCATCGTCGGTTACAATCATTTTGGCGCCATGGCACCCTAGGGTATGGAAAAACAGGGTATCCTCGCCACCTGTACGCCCCAGCGCTTCGTCGAACCGTACTCCGTGCCGGCTGATCAAAGATCGTTTGATCAATGTATTGCCGCTGCGCCCGACGGAAACCCGGCGACCACGAACTCCCCAATCGACATGCAAGGGATTGGCGGCGACGATCCAATCGGGCGTTCCGACTGGGTAGACGGGATATACCGGGCCAAAGACACAGTCGGCATCATAGTCGTGCATTGCAGCCAACATACGCTCCAGCCAGTCGACCGCGACCCATTCGTCGTCGTCGAGAAAGGCCAATAGGGCGCCGTTCGCCGCATCCAGACATGCGTTGCGGGCGGCTGAAACATTGCGCTGACGGACTGGCACAATCCGTACAGTGAACGGGACCGGTGCTGCTTCGGCAATCCGCGTCGCAACATCAAATCCCGCACCATCGTCGGCCACTACAAGATCAATCGTGAGATCCGCTGGTCGACGCATATCTGCCAGCGATCGGAGCGTTCGTGTCAGGGTAGCGCGCCCAGTACTCGCGATCGCGATCGTGAGTGTGTTCACGTCTGCGCATCCCGGTCGGAAGAAGCCAGAACGGTCGCCAGCACGAAGACCATGGACAACAGGCCGAATGAGCGGAACCACGTCGTCTCGAAGGAATTATGGAGGATGCAAAACAGGATCAAGCTGATCAGCAGGGCAGCATAGGTGTAGGACCGGGCTGCGACCCGCCCGGCCACATGCAACGCGGCTGCGAGCAGCACTGCAAAAATCGCGAGCCCGATGTAGCCAGTTTGCAATACAATATCGATATAGCCGTTATGGGCATGCGGCATCTGCGCGATGAACCCCGGCCCTTCCCGAACGCTGGGACTATTGATCCCGGCGCCCCAGAACACCTCATAGCCATAACCGGTCCACGGTCGTTGCTCGATCATCTTAATGGCAAAGGCCCAGATGTCTGTTCGTTGGGTGAGCGTCGGGTCGCCAAACACTGCGGTCGCAACATCTTCGAAGTCCCAGATGTGCGAGGCAGCACCAATGGCGTAGACGAGCCACAATGCCAATCCGGCAACCCCGAGCGTGATGACAGGCGATATCCGGGCGACGCGAGCAAGCATTGCCGTGCTATAGCCCAATGGTGGCACGACCAACATCAGCGCCAAACACGTTTTCGAGCGCGCTTCAATCAACATCCACGTGCAGGCGACCAGCACAAGTGCAGCGGCAATGCGGCCCACTGTGGTTCCACTGCTCAACTCATAGAAGGCAACCAGCATGATGATCGACACAATCACGCCGAGATAGTTCTTGTGTGGATAAATGCCTGCGTGTCCAAGCGCTGTTGCTGGTGTCGTTGCCACACTGGCGACATTGATCAGTGTCACCAAGACAAATACCCAGAAAAGGCGATGCACGATACCCTCTCCGTTGCGGGCGGCCAGGGCTGACATGGCGATGGCACCGGCTATGAAGGTGGCCAACAGGAATCGCCGGAAGGCGATCTCCGGCTCGACGGCCCATAGACTGGTGGCGCCAGCCCATGCCAAGTAGACGCAAATCATCAGGATTGCGGGACGCGACCATCCAGTCACCCTTTGGCGGACTTGCGAGCCAAATGCCAATGCGCCAAGCACCAGTAGCACCGGAAAGTAAGTCCGAACCAACATGCTGGGTGGGCCATCGACAGCAGGCTGTCCGACAAGTGGCCCCAGGGCCACAACTTCGGCCTCCAACAGAGGCCAGACTAGCGCTGGATAGGCTAGGGCTGCGACCGTGACCCACGGAGCGAGTTGGCGGAGGGCTTCGGCCGTTGCCGATATCGGGCGATGTGTCGGCAGTTGCTCATTCGAACGGTCCAACAAGGTCACGGTTTGACCTCCGACGGCGCCGACGCAACCGTTGCAGCATAGTTTAACGACCGCGATAATTTCACAACCAAGGCCACGATCCAGATAAGGGCTACCACTTCGCCAATCGTGAGCGCAAATACTGCATAGATTGGCGGTACGTTGAAATGGAGCGCTAGCAGCAACAGGCAACTCAGAGCCGCAGTTGCAAGAGTGACAAGGGCCAACTCCTTGAGTTTCATGGCCGCTTGTAGTGGCACTGATAGTACCATATGCGCGATCACGGTTATCATGTAAGCGCCCCATGCAGCCGTCATGCGGCCAACATCAGGGTAGCGGCCATGAAAAAATAGGCTTTCGGCCCACTTCCACGCGACGAAGAGCACGAGGCAATAGCAGCAGCCAACGGCGATGACATAGACCAAGCCTTGCGCCGTGATGCGCAACAGTCCGTGATGATCGCCCGCCGCCAAACGGCGCGCCATGGCTGGTCGTGCGACCCGTCCCCAGGCGCCAACGACAAGCGGCAAAGGTCCTAGAAGCAGGCGACCAGCTTGCACGCTCGCAAGGGTCGCTGCATCCCGGAACAGTTCGAGAGCAAATACATACGAGCGGTACTGTAACTCTGTCGTGCCGGCCCCAATCAGGCTCCATTGCGTGTCGTTCCAAAAACGTCGACGGTAATCGATCAACGTCTGCCGCGGCGTCCAGGCAGGCCGCTGGGATGGCTCACGTGGCACAAGCAAGGCCACAGCAAGCAGATTGCCGACAGCAAGACCAGCAAGGCTGGCGATCGCTGGGGCTGTAAAACGCCACAAGAGGCCTGTGAACAACAAGGACAAGCCGACGGCTGCGCAATCAAGCCGGAGGCATTCTGTTGTCTTTTCGAACGCCAACAGCCGACTCCGGGCCATCTCGCGACCGAGGGTGGTGTAGGCAACAGCTGCGACCGCCAGCAGAAAATCTGGGGCGTGATCCGTCATGAGGCACAACAGCGGTGCCAGAACAGCCGCCGCAATCCGCAGCAATACGTCAAACGCGCCGAGAACGGATAACACGGTCCTCTGGTCCGCTGGCGCACGTCCGGGAACCAGGATCGAGAGTGGTGTCGTCACCAGAGCGTTCTGCAGCGATGTCAACACGAGGACGACAGCGGCCGCATAGATGAAGCGCCCAAATTCGGCCGGTGCCGCCAAGCGGATGAGCAGCAAGTTGAGTCCGAGGTTGAATAGACTGAGGACCGCTTGATCGATCAGGGCTATTCCAATTGACTTGCGGCGCACGTGTGAGCCTCGATAGGGGGATGCACGCAGTGCAACCCTGTTGGGTTGTTAAAAACGAAACTCGCAAGACAATTTGCGGATTTTGGTGTTCCAGGCCCACAATGGATACGTGATGCGACGCGCGACGGCATAAGTCGTTGTCGGCTTCGTCAAGCTCGTCCATTGCAATTTGTAGCTTTCGGTCCCCTGCATAAAGTCCAGTTCCCGCAAACCTTCAGCGATTGCTGCCTGTGCCGCGAGCGCTATTTGCACCTTTCCCGGCCCATAGTTACCCCAGGCCACGTCAAACGTCGGTTTGTACCACAACAGCGAGCCACGTTCGCGAAAGCCGAAATGGCTGGCGATCGCGACGCCGCAAATGCGCAATTCCGAGGCATGGATAAGCTCTAGGGGCAAACCGATGGCCAATTGATTGATGAACCCGGCCATTGGACCCCGTTCGAACTCCGAAAAGCCGATACGGGTCCGCCAATTTGCAATATGCATGGCATAGAGGCGGGATAAACTCGCCGCGACGTCAATGCGCGACTGAGCGGTCCAAAGCTCAAGGCGGCCAGCCGTTTCGAGGCGTTTGATTTGTCGCCGGAGATCGCCGCGATGGCTTTTGGTCCAACGCTGCTCCAGCTCGACATAGCGATCCGGCAACTGCATGGTGGGGCACGGTCGTGCAGCCAACAGCGCCAGCAACCCGGCTTCCTGGCCGATCAGCGACAATCGGCTAACTGCATTGATGTCATCTGGCAGCTTTGGCAGCAGCATGATGGTATCGGCGCTGAGCGTGTTTGCAGCTGCTGCAATCAGACGTTGAACAAGATCTGCAACGTTGTAGCCGCGGCGCAGCAACGGTCGACAGTAATCGGTGACCCGCGCGCCAACCGGTTCCAGTATGACGGCGAAGGCTTCCTTGGCGCCGAGCCGCTTGACCCAGAACGGCCAAAGGGCAACAAGCCGGTCGCCATGGCGGATTTCCAGGACACGCAATTCACGGCCGCTGCCGAACGCTTCAATGGCAGAACGCCACCACACCGGGTGGTTGAAAACCGATGCAATTTCGGCGTCAGCCCACAATAAAGCCGCTTGTGCATCATCAAATGAAGGTCGGACGGCTGCTTGCAACGTTCCGGCTAATCCGCCACCGGTGTCCGCTGCGAGGGGGTCATGAGTGGCCAAGGACTGTCTCACATGTGCCATCTCGGCTCAAACTATTCGCCCACGGATCGGAGCAGGACTGCGCGCCTAATGCCGATTTCTCGGCAGTACGGCGTTCGCGTCACTGTTCTTGCAAGATGAGCGCCGCGAGCAATGGCATGGCCAGCCTTTGTCGGATAGCCTAACGGAAGTATTAATGTGCGGGTATTCGTATCCTGCAGACAGGCATGCACCATGAACGCGGCACTATGGCCGCATTCAGCCATCATTCATGGCGCTGGCACTATGGTCTTCGAAGCCTGATCATTCGTGCGGTCGGGCTTGTCGAGAGCGGAGCCTCTTGTGATATTAGGGGCGGCTCTTCCAAAGGGTCCGGCAGGACTGATCGGGCTAACCAAGGTGGGACGGATGATTAAGCTTCGGAACGTTGCAATACTTTCGACCGTTGCTGTCCTAGCATCGGTAGTAGCGCCCCTCACCATAGCCACGTCTGCACAGGCCCAAGCCAATTGCGAGACCTACGGTCGACTGGCCTTGAAGCAGATGCAAGATAACGAGCAGAAAAAGTGCGGGTTCAAGGGCCTGGAGTGGAGCACCGATCTTAAGGCGCACGTTACCTGGTGCGGCAGCGTCGGCCCCGACCAGTGGAAGGTCCAACTGCAGAAGCGCGAGCAGGCACTCGCGGCTTGCCCAAAAAAGAGTTGATTGTTCGACGTCACGGTAAAATTCAGTCTGGAAGCTACCCCGCCCCTGTAGTCCGGACTGCCCCCAAGAAAGGCCGCCAGCGTGTCCCCCACCGCTGGCGGCCTTTCCCTTGTCCGCGCATGATTACTCCGGCTAAGACGGATGAGATGGCAAACAAGCCTTAGGGACCACCATGAAACGTGTGATGGCACTGATCCTTGTTCTCTTACTGGCATTCTATGTTGGCTGGCCCGCCTGGTCCGGCTACCGAATCAAAACAGCGCTGCAAAATAGCGATCCGGACGCGTTAGCCGCCAAAATTGATTTTCCGAGCGTCAGAGCCTCCATGCGGCCGCTGGTGACGCAAAAAGTCGGAGAAGGGTTTGACCGGTATCAAGCGCAGGCGGGACCAACCGGCGCGCTAATCATGACGCAGCTCAAACAAGAGGCGATCCCGCGCATCGTGGATATGTCGCTGAGCGCGATGCTAACGCCGCAGATGCTGTTACGCGTTTTCAACGACGGGGGAACCGTCAAGGCGAGCCTCGAGAAGATCGTCCGGGAGCAGATGGGCCGGGGACTACCTGGCGGGGCAGGTGGTACGGTTGGTGCCGCAGGTGGCGTGCCGCCAGGCGTCGGCGATCTGCTCGGTCGTGTTTTCAAGGGCGGGATGGTGCCGCTACCAAGCGCAGACACAAACGCAACTCCATCGACTACATCAGTTGGCGGTGAAAAGCGGGAAGTGAGCTTGTCCAACATCAAGAGTTTTTCGTTCAATGGGCCGTTGTCGTTTCGCATGGGGGTGGCAAAGGACGCCGCCTCTGCAGAACCTGATGTAACGGCCGAAATGAGTTTCGTCGGTGGCGATTGGAAACTGACCGGCCTCGTGCCGCGGCTCCAATAGTCACACGGCCGCAAGCAGCCATGCACTAGTTAACAACGAGACAGGCGGGAAAGCATTTCTTGATATCCGGTCTTCGGCGCTCGATTTGAACGCGCTTCATAGCTGCGAGAGAGTTCATGGCATCAGGTTTCTTCGCCCTCTTGGATGATATTGCGGCGATCGCGAAGGTCGCGGCCACCGCTGTCGATGATGCAGCATCCCAGGCTGTGAAAGTCGGTTCAAAGGCGGCCGGTATCGTCATTGACGACGCGGCTGTGACACCCCGCTATGTAGTCGGGTTTGCGGCCGAGCGCGAGTTGCCGATTATTGGCAAAATTGCCTTGGGCTCGCTCAAGAACAAGTTGTTATACCTGTTGCCGGGCGCACTTGCGCTGAGCTTTGTGGCGCCCTGGGCCATTACGCCGCTGTTGATGGTCGGCGGCGCCTTCCTGGGTTTGGAGGGTTACGAAAAAGTCCACCTCTTATTGCATCCGCCCGCGCCGACGATTGCAAGCGCGGCTGAAGCCCAAACGCCCCGCGGTGATGCAAAAGCTGAGGAAGATGCGAAGATTGCTGGCGCCATCCGCACTGACTTCATCCTGTCGGCCGAGATCATGGCGCTAAGCCTCGCAGCGGTCACGGCGCCGAGTTTCGTGACCAAAGCCCTGGTGCTTGGCCTGGTGGGCATCATGGTGACTGTTGCCGTTTACGGTGCCGTCGCCTTGATCGTCAAAGCCGATGATGTCGGTCTGCATTTGGCGCAGACAGGCCGTACGTCTACTGTACGGGCAATCGGCCGTGCCCTTGTGAAGGGCATGCCGTCATTTCTGAGGGCGCTGAGTATCATAGGCATGCTCGCCATGTTGTGGGTAGGCGGCGGCATTATCTTACACGGGCTCGAAGAGTTCGGGCTCGGCGTCATCCCGCATATGCTCCATGCCTTTGCCAAATCGATCGGTTCTGTCTTCGGCCCCCTGGCGGGCTTTCTCACTTGGTTGATCGATGCCTCGATCGCCGGTGTGATCGGCCTTGCTATTGGCTGGGGCGTCGTCAGGGTTATGGAAACAGCTGGGGTCGGGCACTAAGGACGGGGTCAAGCCATGGCCGCGAAATCGATTGAACAAAAAAGCCGCCCAGGATTGCTCCGGGGCGGCTATTCGTTTTCGTTGGCGCTTCCGACATCCTTTTAAAAAGTTGGCCGGAAGCGCCAGTTGATCACATATCCATGCCGCCCATGCCGCCGCCACCCATGCCGCCAGCGCCAGCCTTGTCGCGCTTCGGAGCTTCGGCGATTCCCGCTTCGGTCGTGATCATCAGACCAGCAATCGACGCAGCATCCTGCAGTGCTGTACGCACAACCTTGGCCGGATCGATGATACCCTTCTCGATCATGTCGCCGTACTCGTCCTTTTGCGCGTCGTAGCCGTAAGTCGCGCCGCGAGCTTCGAGCACTTTGCCAACCACGATCGAGCCTTCGACACCGGCATTCTCCGCGATCTGGCGGATCGGAGCCTGCAACGCTTTGCGGATGATCTGAATGCCCGCTTCCTGGTCTTCGTTGTCACCTTTGACAGTGATGGCGAGCGTGGCCTTCAGCAGCATCACACCACCGCCGGCAACAACGCCTTCTTCAACCGCTGCGCGGGTCGCGTTGAGCGCGTCGTCGACGCGATCCTTGCGCTCCTTGACTTCGACTTCCGTCGCACCGCCGACCTTGATGACGGCAACGCCGCCTGCGAGCTTAGCAAGCCGCTCCTGCAACTTTTCACGGTCGTAGTCCGAGGTTGTTTCCTCGATCTGCGCCTTGATCTGGTTGACGCGGGCTTCGATATCTTTCTTCTTGCCCATGCCGTCGACGATCGTGGTGTTGTCCTTGTCGATCGACACGCGTTTGGCGCGACCGAGCATGTCCATCGTCACGTTCTCGAGCTTGATGCCGAGATCTTCGGAGATGGTCTGGCCGTTGGTCAGCGTCGCGATATCTTCGAGCATCGCCTTGCGACGGTCGCCAAAGCCTGGAGCCTTGACGGCGCAGACTTTGAGGCCGCCACGCAACTTGTTGACGACGAGGGTCGCCAATGCTTCGCCCTCGACGTCTTCCGAGATGATCAGCAATGGCTTGCCGGTCTGGACGACGGCTTCGAGCACTGGGAGCATTGCCTGCAGGCCGGTCAGCTTCTTCTCGTGGATGAGGATATAGGGATCCTCGAGTTCAACCAGCATCTTGTCGGCGTTGGTGATGAAGTACGGCGACAGGTAGCCACGATCGAACTGCATGCCTTCGACGACATCGAGTTCGGTCTCTAGGCTCTTGGCCTCCTCGACGGTGATGACACCTTCGTTGCCGACTTTCTGCATCGCCTTGGCGATCATCTCGCCGATGGCTGATTCACCGTTGGCCGAAATGGTGCCGACCTGGGCGATTTCACTCGAGTTCTTGACCTTTTTGGCCTTCTTGCCGATCTCTTCGACAACCTGAGCGACGGCCTTGTCGATTCCGCGCTTCAGATCCATCGGGTTCATGCCGGCAGCAACAGACTTCAAGCCTTCGCGTACGATTGCCTGGGCGAGAACTGTTGCCGTCGTGGTGCCGTCACCGGCCACATCGTTGGTCTTCGATGCAACTTCGCGCACCATCTGCGCGCCCATGTT
>JANNRP010000074.1:0-7585 GCA_031401535.1 Hyphomicrobiaceae bacterium
CTGTTGCCAAGGGGCCGCAAGGCCCAGGCGATACTGGCATATCTGGCGCTGAGCCAGGAAGAATGGATCCCACGGGCGCGCTTTCGCGACCTGCTGTGGAGCCATCGCTGGGACGAACAGGCGCGCGACAGTCTGCGGCAAAGCATCAAGGAAATCCGCGACCTTCTGGCAACCCAGTTGCCTGAGCTGATCGTCATTGAGCGCAAGCGGATGCGACTCAATAAGAACGTGATCTGGATCGACGGCTATACGCAGCGCCCCGACGAGGCGGAAGCGGGAGGACCGCGACCGGATGCTGCCCTGCGGGGCGCGCTCCTGGAAACGTTCGTTGGCGTGGACCCGGCATTCGATGCCTGGATTGCCACCATGCGTCTGGCGCTCTCAGAGACGACGGGAAATGACGCGTCGGCGACGCTGCACCTCGCGGCACCCGTTGACGGGAACCTCAATGCCGACGACCACGACAGCGGCGCGGACACGGACACCGCCCCAGACCCGCTCACGGTCGACCGCTATCGCATCGTCGTTTATGTCGCCCCGATCGCGTCGTTCGGCTCGCACGTGGTCGACGAACGTCTCACACTGGGGCTTACCGAAGAGCTTGCCACCGCGCTGGCGCGATTCCGCTGGTTCCTCGTCACGTTGCGGCAAAGCCAGACACCGGGCGTGGCCAACTATCGCCTGGAAAGTCACGTGCGGCGGCTCGACGGCGGGTGGCGGCTGGCGGTGCGGCTGATCGACCAGAATAACAGCGACGCCGTCGTGTGGACGCGCGTCCAGGATGCCGCTCACGATCAACTCGATGCCATGCTGAGTGAGATCGTAGAGCGCACAGTCGAACAGATCGATCCGGAAATTTTCGCGATCGAGAGCCGCAAGCGGCGGCGCCAGCCGACACAAAGTTGCGGCGCACTCGAGTTGATGCTGCTGGCGATCCCTCTGCTTTACCGGTTCGACATCGACGCCTGGAAGCAGGCGACGGCCTACCTTGAGCAAGCCGTAGCTCTTGACCCCGATTTCGGACGGGCACATGCATTTTCCGCACTGTGCCGGATCACGGGGCTGGCACAGGGTTGGACACCCTACGATCCATCGGTGATTGAGAAAGTCACGTCGGGGACTGCGAAGGCGATCGCATGCGATCCCAACGATTCACTGGCGCTGACCCTGAGCGGGCACATGCACGCTTTCATGCAACACGACTTCAAACGTGCTGCCGCATTTCACGAGCAAGCCGTGCATGCCAATCCGAGCTGCGGGTTCGCCTGGACCTATTCAGCCATGACGTTTGCCTATCAGGGTCAGACGGACGAGGCGCTGCGCCGCCTTGAACGCGCCCGCTCGATCCTGCGCTACGATCCATTTTCATCGTTCCTCGATGGCGCGGAAGCCGTGACGCTGTTTTTCAAGCAGGATTGGGACCGCACGATCGCGGCGTGTGAACGCATTTTGACCATCCGCCCGCAATTCTCTAATATCCGCAAACTGATGATAGGTGCTCTGTGTCAACTTAGTCGGTTCGACGAAGCCAAGCAGCAGAATACGATCTTAATGTCGTTGGATGGCGGTTTCAGCTGGTCAAACCATCTCAAGGTCTATCCGTTCGCCCGCGACGCCGACCGCCGCCTGCTCGAAGGTGCACTTGAGCGCGCCGACCTAATCGGCACCCCGGTCAGCAAAAAAGCGCCTGTCGATCTCAACGCCGCTCGGCAACGCCTGCGTCGGGCATCCGCATAGCTGAATTTTTAACGAGAGGATATTTGAGACATGAAACCAGCCACCCGATATGCGGTCAGCGAAATCCCTCCCTACGGCCGCATGATCGAGGAATGGGAAAGCCAGATCGAAGGCGACGGCTCGGCGCCCAAGGCCTGGCACAGCGACATCAAATGGATCGAGTGGCGCGACAGCGTCATCAAACTGCTCGGCATCGTGCTGTGGCCGACCTACGATCAAGCGACGCACAAATGGGTCGGCCCGGCGCAGAAATTCATGTGGGACCTGACCCGAGTTGATTTCGAACTGCTGCGCGATCTGCGCCCAACGCTAAAAGGTCCGCTGGAACTCGCCAACGAAAAGACCACGCACTACGAAATGTTCCGGCTGGAAGATGAGGAGGACGCCGAAGACAAGGTAACGGGACAACGGGTTGATCGCAGCGTTGATGTAACCTTGCGCCGCTATCTCACAAGCCTTGCCGACAAGCGCCGCGTCGACGATCTCGTCGGCGGATACGTGCTAGGCCTGCATTCGAAGTCGGGCAACGTCGATCTTGAGATGAAACGCTTCTTCCAGCGGCCGCGCGCCTATCAGATGGCGGTGCTGATGGGGGAGACTTGGTTCACGCATCAACATGCGAAATCGGCCGTCACGCCGGCCATGATCAGCGGCCATTGCTTCGAGATGGCGATGGGCGGGATCGCCGCGTTCTACCGGGCACGCGAGATCGGCTGCAGTTCGGCGGCCATTGATGCTCTTGCGCGGCACACGATCGACGTCGGTGATCGTCGGGTCTTGGCTGGCGTCCACTATCCCAGCGACAACATTTCATCCTGGATCACAGCGTTGCTGATTGCTCCCCTGGTGTGCTCCAATCAAGATGGCGCAACGTGGCTTTGGAAAGCGGTTCAGAAACACAGCAGTGTTTATGCGGCCATCAAGTTGAAGGTCGAGGCCGATCCGACCGGTGTGTATAAAAAGTCTTTCGACCTGATGCAGGGGATCGGACGGGATAGCGCATTCACCATAGCCGATGCACTCAAGCGGGCCCAATCAGCGACGGCCTGACAACCGCCGCCAGCAAAAAGCGCATTTCCCTTTTCACGGCAATTTCACGACACCAGCGCGGTCGATCGTGCGACGTCTAGACTCGGCGTCACGCGCGCTTGGTGAACCTGAGCAGCGTACCGGACGCCAGTCGGGTGGAATGCGGCGGCTTGCCCACGCGGGGTGCACGGCTCGCCGCTTCCCTCGACTGAACGTCAACACTGTTGCTCGGGGGACAACGCACGATGGACAAGGATCTGGACGTGGCAGCCTTGGAGCGCCACGGTTTGACAGTACGGCAGGTGCTCGGGTTGGCGCCTGAGACGATAAGTCTGCCACCCATTTCCGAGCGCGTGCTCACAATCTTCATGCAAAACGACGTGCGGCGTTCGACGGCCGACAACCCCTCGGTGCCAATCGCTGCCGATTGCGTTGAATTGATGCGCATCGACGTCAAAGCAAACATCATCACTCTGACTTCGATTGCAGGCGATAGTTTCGTGAATGCGGCCGACGGGTCAGCGCGGTGCGATCGTCGGCGCTATGGATTGAAGAGCGTGCCGCTGCTTGGCGCTTGCGTCTTCATGCTCCTGAGCGAGTTGCCGGAGGGCATCGAAGACACCGCTTTCATTCCCGCACGAGGAACTGCGGTACTATTCGACGACCTCAACAATGGGCCGCGCGCCTTGCGGGCCAGCGGCGTCGATGAGGGCACGGGCAACGCGGGCGGTTGGATCTACGAGGCAATCGAGATCTGATCCAGCTTCGCCTACGGCTCCCGCACGGCTGGCGGGTCGGCGCGTGCAGGCTTCGTCGGGATTTCCGTCGCAGCACCCGGCACGACCGGATCGACGACACGCTTCGCGCCGCGCGCGCGCGCCAAGTCATCGTTGATACGCAGCGCGGTATCGGCTTGCCCAAGGCGGGCGCGGTAGACCTGCGTATTGGCGATCACTTTTTGCACGTACTCGCGCGTTTCCTCAAACGGGATACGATAGATCCAGTCGACCACATCGACCGCTGGATCGCGCGGATCACCAAATTCGCGCATCCATTGCCGCGCACGGCCGGGGCCCGCATTATAACCAGCGGTGCCCAGCACGTAGCTGCCTTGGAACTCGCCCATGCGATCACCGATATACGCGCTCGCGATCATCGCGTTGTACGACGCATCGGTGAGCAGGCGCGGGATATCGCACTTGATCTTATAGTCGCGGCAGACATGCTTCGCCGTAATCGGCATCACCTGCAGCACGCCACGCGCGCCAGCGCCCGACACTATCTGGCCGTTGAACTCGCTCTCCTGCCGCGCGATACCGAGTAGCAGTGCGGTTTCAGGGGCAGCGCGCAGTGCCGAATAAGCCGGGAACGGGTGCACCGGATAAGCATAGCTCACCATATTGAACCCGCGCGCTATGGCGAGCTTGCCGATCCGCACCGCCATCTGCGTATCACCGAACGCTTCGGCCAGATGCGCGACCATGGCAACCTCCGCCTCGGTCTTGAGATGGCGCGACAGGTGTCCGAGAAAAGCGCGCGTGATGTTCGAGTCGAGGCCGGATTTGCGCGCAATCACCGCCGCCTGCACCGCGTCCGAGGCATTGAATCGCTCAATCTCATCGGTCGATGGACTGGCAGGTGAGGCGAAGCTCAACCGTGTGCCGGTATCGAGACGTTGACGCGACAGCTGGCCGTGGAACGTATCTGCAAACTTAGCGCCCGACTTATAGTGTTCGGCCGCTCGCGAGCGATCGCCCAGTGCTTCGGCCGTGCGGCCAAGCCAATAGTCGGCCCTTGCCTGACTGAGCGGACCATCGGCGATCTTGCGCATGAAGCGGAAGTGGGCGTCTGCTGACTTTGGATCGTTGAGCAGCCGCAGTGCGATCCAGCCGGCAAAGTTCGCCTGCTCCTTTGCCGGATTGATGCTTAAGGCCCCTGCATCCTTGACGATGTCGTAAGCGATGCGCGGCTTGCCAGCCTTGATGGCCTGATAAGCGTTGGCGCGCCGCTCCATCCACCATTCATCGGGGTTGATGAGCAGCGCTGCATCGGTCGGCGCGCCTGCGAGCAGTTTCCATGCCTCCTCATCGCGGTTGAGGCGGCGCTTCAACTGGATCTGGTGGTAGACAAGTCCCCAATCAGTGGCGGCGCCCGCTTCGGCCACGGGCAGCGCCTCCATCATTTGCGACGCCAGTGTCGCCTTCAGGAATACCGCAAGCCGCGCCTCAGCCTTCTTCTGTTCCGGCGCGCTGAGTTTGGGGATCAGGCGACGGATGATGGCCGCCTTGGCGTTGCGCTCGCCTTCCCACCGGATATCGTCCAACAGCAACCGGTCGAGTCGCCGCTTGTGATCGACCTCGGTCAGAAATTTGCCGAAGCGTTCGACAAAGCCGGTTTCGAGCGTGGCCGTGATGTCGAGCGTGCGCCAGGCCTTCTGGGCGAGCGCTCCGGCTGTCGCGTCGTCACCCTCGGCAAGATGGGCAGAGGCCAATGCGGCAAAGCCCGCAGCAGTGCGCGGTTCGTTGGCCTTGTAGACATCTTTGATGACCTTCGGGCTGCCGCCGCGCGTGAACTGTGCTTCATCGAGACGCTGGTTGAGAATGGCTCGATCGGGCCACGCTGGATTGGCATCGAGGAAGGCTTTATATTCCGGTGCCTCGCCGATGCCGACCCGCAGACGTTGCCAGTCAACGAGCTTGCGTCCCGTGGCATCCGCAATCTGATCGCGCAACGCGCGACCCTTGACTGGATCATTGGCGGTAAAGGCCGCGACAGCCGCACGAATGGCCTGGGCATCCGCGACAGTCGGCGTCAGGCTGCGCACTTTCGCGATTGCCGCGTCGAAGATCGCAACGCGTGCCGCCTCCACCGCGGCAACGGCTGGCAACGTAATCGGCGCCGGGTTGGTTGGCGGAGCTGCCGGAACTACTGGCGCAGCCGGTACGACGGCCGATGCCGATGGCGCCGCCACCGGAGGCGCAGTGGCAGCAGGTGTAGCAGCGGCAGCCTTTGCCGGAGCGGATTTCGTCGGTGCCGCCGCAGCCTTTGCAGGTGCAGGGGCAGTTTGCTGCGCGACGGCGCTCGACGTACCAACAGCCATTACAGCCGCGAGCAAGAGGCCCAAGCACCAATATTTCTTAGATTGCATACCGCAGTCCGCCGTCCCAGCTATCGATGAACCAGACTTATACACCGACTAGCCAACAGTTCGCGGCCAATCAAAGGCAAGTTCCGGCATTCCACCTAGCCCTAAGCCACCAATTGTGCCGCCCTTGCGAGGCAGCGGCGAACCGCTTAGACTCGGCGTCCAATTGGCGGCAAGCGTGTTGCAGCCAAGTCGTGCAAAAAAGCGCGCCAAATTTCTCGCATCCAAGGTGGACGCTATGTTCAAGGGATCATATACGGCGCTCATTACGCCATTCAAGAACGGCAAGGTCGACGAGGCAACGTTCACGCGGTTTGTCGACTGGCAAATCCGCGAAGGCGTCAGCGGTATTGTGCCCGTAGGCACCACCGGAGAGGCGCCGACGCTGAGCCACGACGAGCACAAGCGCGTGATCGTGCTGGCGGTTGAGGCAGCAGGCCGCCGCGTGCCCGTGATTGCCGGCGCCGGCTCGAACTCGACCGACGAGGCGATCGAACTCACTGAGTTCGCCAAAAAGGCTGGCGCAACGGCGGTGCTGCATTCGACCGGCTATTACAATAAGCCGACGCAGGATGGCCTCTATCTGCATTTCAAGGCGATCAGCGACGCGGTCGATATCCCCATCATCGTCTACAATGTGCCGGGTCGCACGGTTGTCGATATCTCTGCGGTAACGATGGCGCGCATCGCCGAACTGAAAAATGTCGCCGGCGTCAAAGATGCGACGTCCAACGTCGCCCGCATGTCGCAGCACCGACAGCTCATCTCCAAGCCGTTTGCATATCTGACGGGTGAAGATTCATCTGCCCTCGGCTTCAACGCTCACGGCGGCCATGGCGCAATCTCGGTTACGGCAAATGTGGCGCCGCGACTGTGCGCCGAATTCCAGGCGGCCTGCGCAAGCGGCAATTATGCTCGTGCGCTGGTGCTGCATGATACGCTAATGCCGCTGCACGATGCGCTGTTCGTCGAGACCAACCCGGCGCCAGTAAAATATGCTGCATCACGTTTGGGCTTCGGCTCCGAATACTGCCGCCTGCCGATGGCACCACTCACCGAGGCGACAAAGCAGATCGTGGATGCGGCGATGGTGGCTGCCGGGATCACCGCGGCGAAGGCCGCAGAGTAGACAACACGGCGAAAGCCGCAGAGTAGAAAAAATGGCCGCCAAGAAGGACGACGGCCACAAAACCGTCGCCGAAAATCGCAAAGCCCGCTTCGAATATTTCGTCACCGACGTGTACGAGGCCGGCATCATGCTGACCGGCACCGAAGTTAAGTCGCTGCGCAAGGGGCATTCGAACATTGCGGAAAGCTACGCCTCGGTCGAACCCGAAGGGTTGATGCTGCTCAACGCCTATATCCCGGAATATCAGCTGGCCGGGCCATTCTACCAGCACGCGCCACGACGTCCGCGCAAACTGCTGATGCGTAAGCGCGAAATCCATAAGCTACGGATCGCGACCGAGCGCCAGGGCATGACGATCGTACCGCTGGAGTTGTATTTTAACGAGAAGGGCCGCGCCAAGCTCAAGCTCGGAATTGCCCAGGGCAAAAAGCTGCACGACAAGCGCGAGACCGAGAAGAAGCGCGACTGGAATCGTGAGAAGGCGCGCATCATGCGCGACAAGGGTTGAGCCGAACGACCAGGCGCTTTGGCTACGTCATCGACCA
>JANNRP010000075.1:0-7777 GCA_031401535.1 Hyphomicrobiaceae bacterium
GGGAGGGGATGGGGCCAGCACCGGAAATCTCTGCACTGAGGCTGCGTTTTTGGATTATGCAGCATCAAATTGTGCCACGTTGCAGTAGGTCTTGTCGTGTCCCGCCGCATCCTGCTTGAATGATACCCCATGCCTCGTCCACTACAACCTGTCTCCTCCAGTCAACGGATAGCCTACGGGCTCGCTTTCTTCGCAGGCTTCGTCGCCTTGTGGAGTGTCGCGACGTTCGGCGGGTTTGTCTCAAAGACATTTCTCGCCAATCCGTTGACCATGCTCGAGGAAGGCTGGCTGCTTCTCGTCAAGCATGGCTTCCTGTTCGACATCGGCATGACGATCTGGCGCGTGGTGGGTGGGTTTGCGATGGCGACCATTATCGCCGTGCCGCTCGGCATCGCCATGGGTGCCTACAAGCCGATTGAGGCTGCGCTTGAGCCGTTCGTATCGTTTGCGCGCTACCTGCCGGCGTCGGCGTTCATCCCGCTGCTGATATTGTGGGCGGGGATTGGTGAATTACAAAAGTTGCTCGTGATCTTCATTGGTTCGGTCTTCCAGATCATCCTGATGGTGGCGGGTGCGGTTGGGGCCACACGGCGCGATCTGGTCGAAGCCGCCTATACGCTCGGTGCTAACGATCGCGGCGTGATTCGGCGCGTGCTGATACCATCATCGGCGCCCGCGATCGCGGAAATCCTGCGGCTGGTGCTGGGCTGGGCATGGACCTACGTCATCGTTGCCGAACTGATCGGGTCATCGTCTGGCATCGGTCACATGATCACCGACAGTCAGGCACTGCTCAACACCGGACAGATCATCTTCGGTATCATCGTCATCGGGCTGATCGGTCTGGTTTCGGACTTTCTGTTCAAGGCCATGAATCAACGCATGTTCCCGTGGAGTTTCGCATGACGAAACTTCAGATCGAACAGGTTGCACGGGTGTTCCCGCCGGCATCGAAGGGCGGCCAGCCGACGCGTGCACTGGAGCCGACCGATCTTGCCATCGACGACAACGATTTTGTGACCATCCTGGGGCCGTCGGGCTGCGGAAAGTCGACCTTGCTGCGTATTGTCGCTGGGCTTGACCGACCAACCTCCGGCAGTGTTCGGCTCGACGGCGTCGCCGTATCAGGGCCTGGCTCCGATCGCGGCATGGTGTTCCAGTCGTACACTCTGTTCCCGTGGCTTACAGTTGCCGAGAACATTGGCTTTGGCTTGCGCGAGAAAGGCATGGCCGCGTCAGACGCGCGCGACATCACTGACCGCTATATCGACCGCGTGGGCCTCAAAGGTTTCGAGAAGCATTGGCCGAAACAATTGTCCGGCGGCATGCAGCAACGCACGGCGATCGCACGCGCACTGGCGAACGATCCAAAAATCCTGTTGCTCGACGAGCCGTTCGGTGCGCTCGACAATCAGACCCGATCACTGATGCAAGAGATGCTGCTCGGCATCTGGGAGCGCGATCAAAAAACCGTGCTGTTTGTCACCCACGACATCGAGGAGGCGATCTTCATGGGCAGCCGTGTGGTGGTGATGACGGCGCGGCCCGGTCGCATAAAGGCCGATATCGCGATCGATCTGCCGCATCCGCGCAGTTACAAGCTGAAGACCACGCCGGAGTTTACCGCTCTCAAACAGCGGCTTGTCGATGAGATCCGCGTCGAGGCTCTGAAGGTCGCCGGAATGGGCAGCGGGCATTGATTGAACTCGGCTTCAAGCCGCCGTGCGTGCAGCAGCAATCAGCGGTATGACTTCGGCGGAGCCGCTGCAGTCGAGGTGGCCCGCGTGCCCCAGATAACGCTTGCGATCAGCCTGCGCGTCGAGATCATCGCGGATGACGTCCAGGTCGAAACCGCAACGTTCGAGTGCCGCCAGAACGCAATCGACTGGTTGGCTTCGCGCCACCGCTGCCGCCCATACGATGGCCGACCGAAGGCCACTTTTGCAGTGGGCGACGACGGGGCCGTCCAACTCACGAAGCGCATCGGCCATGCCATCGACCACGTTATCGGTGAACAGTTCATGTTTGTCGGCGGGGACGTGGCGAAACTTGATGCCGTGGCGCCAAGCGTGGGCAGCCTCCTGCGCGGCGCTCAACTGGTCAGGCTCTTCGCCGTCCGGGCGATTGGACAACACAGCCTTTACGCCAAGTGCAGCAAGCCCCGCGAAATCTTCCGGACGGAGCGCGGTCGTCACGGCGAAGCTGGGGGTTAACCATGTCAGAGCGGGTTCGGTCATGGTACAATTCAATTGTTGCATGTCAGACGATATTTTCTACAGGAGGACTAGATATCGTTGATGGATATCTAAGGACAAGCTGAAAAACATAGATCAGTGAAAATAAATACTCATTTTTCAATTGACGTCGGCAATGTGTAAACTGCATTCTGACAGAACTGCTTAATTTAGACATTCTGATCTGCGGGGTGGCGATGCTCGATGAGATGGATCTGAAGATCCTTGAGATATTGCAGACCGATTGTACATTGCCGGTCGCCGAAATCGGCAAAAGCGTAGGATTATCGACGACGCCGTGCTGGCGACGCATCCAAAAAATGGAAGAGGCGGGCGTCATCCAGCGGCGTGTCGCGCTGCTCAATCCTACTCAGGTTGCCCTTGGCGTCACGGTGTTCGTATCAATCTCAACCAATCGTCATGCGTTGGGATGGCTTGAAGAGTTCCACAAGGTGATCGTCGATTTTCCAGAGGTGGTAGAGTTCTACCGCATGAGCGGCGCGGTCGATTACCTGTTGCGGGTCGTGGTGCCGGACATCGCGGCCTACGACGCGTTCTACAAGAAGCTGATCGCGCGCATCGAGTTGTCGAATGTGTCGTCGGCGTTCGCCATGGAACAGATCAAATGCACCAGCGCGCTGCCTCTTAGTTTTGCCCGTGCCAAGGTAAAGGCTTTGGCATGAGCGACAGTTAGAACCCGACACCATGAGTAAGGGCTAGCACGACGCAACTGACGGCCGCTGCCATGATTGCCGTCAGCGTCATCACCATGCCGGCAACGCGCAGGCGCATGATGTGTGGCGTCTGCGCCAGTCCGTAGGCGTGGACGACGCGGCCGGTCACCAGGATACTACCGATCGCATGCAACAGCAGGGGGGCAGCCCGCATCGATTCTGCCAGGCCCATCAGGATGAGCGCATACGGTGCATACTCGATGAAATTGGCGTGCACACGCATGCGCCGCAGCAGGTCGGTGTCGGCGCCGTCGCCAATCTCGACGCGCTGGGCGCGGCGGCGACCAATGACACGAAACGTGAGGATGATCAGCAGGATTGATAGAAATCCGGCGTAAAGTGCGGTGATCGGCATGGGTGTTCAGCTCTCGGGCAGGTTGTTATTGCCTTGGAGACTGTTCAAAGCATGCGGCGCATCAAATGTGAACACAGCTAATCAAGGGGCGGGACGATGGCTGATCAGGCGCACTGCGGTATTGTCTCAATTGACACGCTGAAAAGCATGACCGGTCTGGCGTTCCTGCAAGCCATCCGCGATGGCCACCTGCCCCGCCCACCGATGGCTGGACTGCTTGGATTTGCCCTGGTCGCAGTTGCCGACGGGAGTGCAACTTTTGAAGGCACGCCCGGTTCGCAGCACTACAATCCGATCGGTTCGGTGCACGGCGGCTATGCGGCAACGCTGCTCGATAGCTGCATGGGGTGCGCTGTGCAGACCAAGTTGGCGCAGGGGCTCGGCTACACGACGCTGGAGTTCAAGGTGAACCTGATCCGTGGTTTGACTGACGGGACGGGTGTGGTGCGAGCGGTCGGAAGCGTGCTGTCGTCGGGCCGCAGGGTTGCTACCGCCGAAGGCCGCCTCACTGATACCCAGGGTCGGCTACTGGCGACCGCGACCACGACGTGCTTGGTGATGGAGCTGTGAGCGGAGCTTCTATTTCCCCGCCCAGTCGTCCTTCACTTCCATGCACTTCTTGTCGACGAAATCGTTGATGTCCTCGACGATCGTGCTTTGCAGAACGTTGAACGTATTGTCGGAGGCCGTCGCCGTCCACATCGCTCCTTTGACGAGTGCCGGAGCATCGATCTTGCCCCAGTTCAACTGTGCCTTGATCGCCTTGCCTTTCTCGAAGGTCACCTTCGGCGAGAAGTCGAAATTGATGTCGGCTTTTGCCTCCTTGTCGCGATCGACGGTGCATTTGACTTCGTGCTTATCGAACGTGGCGTCATACTTGGGCTCGGTCATTGCCTTGATCAGTTGGTCGCGCTTCAATTTAACTTTGGTGACGCAGGCAACACTGCCCCATGGCCAGGAGACTTTGGCCTTCGACACCATTTTGTCGAGCTGCTCCTTGCGCCAGCTTTTGATCACGTCGCAGGCGATGTCGGCGCCGTCGGGCTTGCGATTGTGAAACGCCGCGCAGATTGCGACCTTGCAGGCCTTGCGGCTGTCGCGTTCCTGCCTTTCCTCCGGCGTCAGTTCATCGATACTGGACGACAGGATGGAGCCGCTGTCCGGTTTCTTTTCCTGCGCTGCAGCAGGCTCGCCAATGACGCTAAGTGAAGTCAGGACGATAAGGGACAGAGTAGCTGGGCGAAGCACGTTCAGCATGACGAGGCGATCTCTTTCGGTTTGGGTTGTGCGGTGCTGCTCCGGTCTTGGCGTAACTGTGGTGCAGGATTGTGACGCCAGCCGCACATCCTCATGCATTCCCCCATATCAAGCTGATCCCTGAAAGTAGCAGTAAGCCGAGTACCACGCGGTCGAAGCCGCGAGCGTCGATGCGTAGATAGAGCCGGTTGCCCAGTTGTGCGCCGATGATTGTGGCTGGCACAGAGATCAGCAGGGCGCGGCCAAATTCCCACGTTATGAGACCGCGCACGGCGGAGGCACACAGCATGGCCGCCAGAATGGTAAAATTGAATGTTTGGAACAGCATGCGCTTGTCCTCCTTCGATAGGCCGCGCAGGCTGGCCCATATCGTCGGTAGCGCGCCGGAGACACCGGCCAATCCGCCCAGGAAGCCAGAAACAAACCCAACCACCGCGTCGGCAATACGCCCGCCAGCCGTGACCTTGAAGCGGTCGCGGCTGATCAACTGGAATGCGCAATACAACACGAGCAGACAGCCGATGCCGAGTTTGAAACTTTTCGCGTCAATCGTCGGCAGCAGGGCAATGCCAAAAGGCACGCCGGCAAGTCCAGCACCGATGTATGGTGCAACGGTCCGCCAGCGGATCTGGGGCCATAGCTTATGCAGGGTCTGCAACTGTCCGACCACGCCAGCAGCGGCCGCCAGTTGGGCTGCAACCACAGGCGATACTGCATTGAGCCAGAACGGCATTGCTGACAGGGCAGTGCCAAACCCAGTCAGCCCATTGACGAAGCCGCCTGCCAGCGCGCCGGCGACGATCAGGCCGATTTCCCATGTCATGCGGGTGCGCTTTCGTGATGCGGTCGGCTCTGGGAGTATCTTGAAGGTTCTGCGGCGCGCACCATATCTGGCAGGCAGACAATTGCCAGCGCCACGTTTCGGGCTGGTCGGCAGCAAGGCTCCTTTGGAGTTGCAGCCGTAGTCGGCAACTGTTGGTCGCTTTGGAACGAGGACCTTGGAACGATGTCGCGTCTGTCCCTGCTCTCAAGCCCGCTGATGTTGGGCTTTGAGGAAATCGAACGGTTGATCGAGCGGGCCGGCAAAATGCCGGGTGACGGGTACCCTCCCTACAACATAGAGCGTGTCGCGCGGGCAGGAGACAGCGCTGAATTGCTGCGCATCACCTTGGCAGTTGCAGGATTCACACGCCAGCAGATCGAAATTACACTTGAAGACAGTCAATTGATCATCAAAGGACGCCAGCCGGACGAGAAAACCCGAGAGTATCTGCATCGCGGTATTGCTGCTCGGCAGTTCCAGAGAACTTTCGTTCTGGCCGATGGAATCGAGGTTTTGAGCGCCGACCTGGAGCATGGCTTGCTGAGCGTCGACCTAGCGCGGCGTGAACCTGAACGGGTCACGAAGCGTATAGAAATTAGGCAAAGCAAGTCTAAAAGTTGAGCTTGCTTCGTGGTGGTAAATTAAGCCGAATCGAACGACCATGTCTTAGTCTTGGTTTGGCCGCACGCAGCGGTCAAAATGTAAAGACAGGCATGACGTGCTTGGACCCTGAGAAGGAGGTTTGCGTCATGGTAGAAGAAAAGCGGACACGGGCTGCAAAAGCAGCCAACAAGCGCAAACTCCTCGCGCAACGTATGAGCGCGGTTGAATTGGCCAAGCTCGGTGGCGGCAAGCTCGCGTACATCAAGATGCTGAGTTCGGATGAGGCAAACAAGATTTATCCAGCCGTGAAGGGCTTGCCGACCGGTATTAACTTGTTTGCTTTGCATGCGGCCGACGGAACGCCTCTTGCCTTGACAGACAGTCGACAGGCAGCCATCGGTCACGCCATGGGTGATAAACTGCACGTTGCCAGCGTTCACTAACGCCATCAGTCGCACTCGAAATGTCGTCAATCAACGAGACGCCCCGGCAGTGCTGGGGCGTTTTGCGTAGTCGCCCAACTTCGTGTCGCCTTAGCCGCGATAGTGCGAGTATTGTCCCCGCGGGCGAAACCGTTCGAGATAGGCCGGAACGATGGTGCCGACAGCGTGCGGGCTGGTAATGCCTAGTCCGTCCAACGTGCGGCCATCGGCCTTTGCACTGGCACTTACGACGTTGTCGGTCTGCAATAGCCGCACCTGATCGACGGTTATGGGACGCAATGCGTCTGGCAACGGCGTGGTCAGTGCCGCCTGCAGCTTGGCGAGCCAGAAAGGCAGTGGCAGATAGGGGCGGGTTCGATCGGCCCAGGCCTGTGTCTTGTCGAGAAGTTGCCTGAAACTTAAAACTTCAGGCCCACCGATCTCGTAGATGTGCCCCAGTCGGCCTTGGCCACCTGCGACGGCTGCTATGGCTGCCGCCAAATCGCCAACGAATACCGGCTGGAACTTGGTGCGGCCGCCGCCGATCAGCGGCAGAAAGGGAGATAATCGGGCGAGGTCTGCGAACCGGTTAAAGAACTGATCCTCCGGCCCGAACACAATCGATGGGCGCAAGACCACGGCGTCGGGAAATTCTTCGAGTACACAGTTCTCACCCTCGGCCTTGGAGCGCGCGTAGGCGGCCGACGATTTGCGGTCAGCGCCGATGGCCGAGACATGAATGAGGCGTTTGACACCGGCCTCCCGCGCGGCTTTGGCAATCGCGCGCGCACCATCGGCGTGGATGGCGTCGAAGCTCTGCTTGCCGGTCGGAGCGAGAACGCCGACCAGATTGATCACGACGTCTGCATTGATGCAGGCCGCTGCTATCGATCGCGGGTAGCGCAGATTTGCCTGGACGGCGTGAATCTGACCGACTGATCCCATCGGTTGGAGATGGGTTGCAAGGTCGGGGCGCCGCACGGCGGCACGGACGCGCCATCCGGCTTTCGCCAGCGCACGCACGGTATGGCGCCCCACGAAGCCAGAACCACCAAAAACAGTGACCAGCCTGTCTTCTGTCGGCGTCGAACTCATACGTGCCCGTCTCCTCGGCCAGCGAAACTAATGTGCCTGCCTTACACGAGCCGGGGCACGGCTGGGAAGGCGTTATCTCATGCCATCCGCATGGAACGGTTGGTGAGCCAATGACGGAATTGACAAGCCGATGCGCGCAGACTACTCAACGGGCCATGGCCCAGATGGCGGAATTGGTAGACGCACTGCTTTCAGGTAGCAGCGCTGCAAGGCGTGGAGGTTCGAGTCCTCTTCTGGGCACCAAGACCACTTTT
>JANNRP010000076.1:0-10041 GCA_031401535.1 Hyphomicrobiaceae bacterium
CTGCTCGTGTTGTCGCGTCACAGTCTCCAGACTGCTCACTTATGGATCATAAAATCAGAGCGAATAGACAGCCCAAAAACCAGCGAATCAATTTAGTAAGTGATCGTATGGATCTGGGTACATCCGTTGAAAACGACAACCATATGACGACGTTGCGATCGACTGCGAGCCTCAGCATCGACGCTTGCAGCGACGACTGTAACCGTCTGCCTGTTTCCCGGCTCGACGCCTCGATGAAGCAATTGCGTTCGATTTACCGTTTGCGGTCTTTCTGGAAGCGTACATACGTCGTCGGCGCCGCGATGTTGGTTTGTTGTGCGGGCATCTCTCCATTGGTGCATGCTGAGACCGGTCGCCTCGCAGCATTCAGCGAGCCTGTCAGCGCCTTTTATATAGACACGCTTTACCGTTCCGGAAGGTATCTTGAAGCCATAAAAGCAGCTGAAAATATGCTGGACGATGCCTGTGCCCGCAAGGGGCCTGCGCACCTCGACAACGCAAAACATTTTGTTTGGTTGAGTCTGTTGAATGCCCAAGTTGGTCGGTATGGAAAGGCCAAGCTCAACTATCGGCAAGCGCTGGCCATCAAGGGTGAGACGCCAGTCGACGTGCAAAGCAATTTGGAGAACAAGATATTTGACTTGGCAGAGTCCTACGGTATTGCGGCCAAAAATCCGGTGTCGCAACCTCTCTATCTTGGGCCTGGCCCTTTGGACGCCCGGATCCGCGCAACGCTTCAATATTGCTGCGGACTAAGAGCTAGCTATCGAACGGCCGCGGCACATGAGCCAAGCAACACGCCACCGGTCAAACTACACGCACCGTTGACTGTTTCTGCTCAGCCGACTGTCGATCCGCCTTCGATCAAACAACTGCGTGTCATGGTGCCGTACAAGGCGGCACGGCTGTCGCAGCCGACGATTTTGGACGATGCCAAGGCTGTCGTGCAGCAGGTCCATCCCGCTGTGGTCTTGCCCGCCGCAGCCTTGAATGCAGAACGGCCGGAAGCCCCCAAGCCGGAAGCAAAAACACCGAAAATCGCAAAGGCAAAAAAGAGTAACGCTCAACCTGCGGCCACAAAACCAGCAAGCGATCAGTCTGATCAGTGGATCAAGAATGTATTTCGAGAGGCTGTGCGAGGCAACTAGCCGACGAAACCTGAGAAGCACCCCTTTCTGGGCGACGAGTTTCCAGCGCGTTGATCAATCCCCTACTTCAACACGCATCCGAAACGCGCTTGTGTTGGTCCGGCGGCCGCCATACGGTCCTCGATGATCGAGGCAAGGCGGCGCGTGCCTTGGCCAGGATTGCCGGCAACACGATCAAACGGATTGGGTAATGCAACGGCCAGTAGTGCGGCCTCACGCACCGTCAGGCGAGCGGCTGGTTTGTTGAAATGAAACTGGCTGGCAGCCTCCGCACCGAATATGCCTGGTCCCCACTCAGCGATATTGAGATAAAGTTCCATGATCCGGGATTTGGATAGGATCTGCTCCATCGGTAGGGTCATGCCGATCTCCAGTACCTTGCGAAGGGTACTCCGGCTGGGCCACAGAACGAGGTTCTTGACGACCTGCTGCGAAATTGTACTGGCACCGCGCAATGCTTCCTCGCCTTCGCGTTCGGCCTTGGCCAGCGCTGCGTTGATCTCACCGAGATCGAGCCCGAAGTGGCTGCAAAATTTATTGTCCTCCGAAAGGATTACCGCACGAACTAGATGTGGAGTTATGCGCGCGATCGGCACCCATCGCTGCTCGATCGGGTTGCCGCCAAGGCTCTGGCTGAGCATCAATGCTGACATCGGCGGATCGATGAACCGAAGCGTCACAAATAGCAGGCTGACAGCAAGCAGTGCCGCAACACACGCATAGAGTAGCACGCGGGTGCCCGAGACGAGTGCGATGCGTGCGCATAACAGTGGCTGCCACCGGCGTTGCGCCGCCGACCGGGAGCGCGGCCGTTGAGAAGCGTTGGCTTCGGTAGCAGGCGGTCTTGGCTCGGGCGGCAGGGCGTCCTGCATCGGTTCGCTGTTCCAACTCTTCAAAAATAGACTGAGTTCAACGCAGGCGCCAGTATTATTGCCGTTGCTCACGCCACAATGCGAGCTTCTCCTGTGCGCTGCGGTCCGAAAAACCGAACAAAATTGCTGATTTCGAGGCACGCATGCGGCGTGGAGCCCAAGCGGGCACGCAAACGATGTCGTTCTCAGTCAATTTGAACGTGCGCTCGCCAATGTCTATTTCGATCGTACCTTCGGCGACCACCAATGTCTGTCCATCAGTCGAGCGGATTGATTTGGTTTCGAACCCTTCCGGAACGTGCGTCAACCACGCTGCGATCGTGGGCATTGCCCAGCCCCCATCGATTGGATTGGCATAGCGTAGCGACACAGCGTCGTGCGGGTCGGGAGTACCGGCCTCTGCCACGGCCATCAGTGCAGCGCGACTTTTGTCGTAGGTATAGTTGAAGATTGGTGATGTGGCACCGAACGGTGACGTCGCGTTGAGCGGAACCATGCCCGAACCGAACCGCGCGATGCTGTCCCCCTCGGCCTTGCCGATTGGTTGGTGCTTTTCGCCCCAATGATCGCTGAAGCCAGTCTCAAACAGGTTGACGATCGGCAGGTCGAGCCCGTCGACCCAGATTGCCGGTGTCTTGCCGACGTTGCCGTGGTCGTGCCAACCCCAGTTTGGTGTGATGATGAAATCACCCCGGCGCATGGCAGTTCGTTCGCCAGCGACCGCCGTGAAACCACCGTCGCTTTCAAGCACGAACCGTAGGGCCGACGCTACGTGGCGGTGCGCCGGTGCGGTTTCTCCTGGAAGGATCAATTGGACACCGGCATAGATCGAGGACGTGATCCGCGACAAGCCTTTCAGCCCCGGATTTTCCAACACCAGCACCCGGCGCTCTGCTTCCTCCGCGGTAAGCAGGCCACCCGATTCCAGCAGGAGAGGTCGCAACGTCGCGTAGTCCCAGGTGTGAGCCATAGCCTTCGACGTCGGCTCGCGCGCGACGAGGCCCTTCAGCACCTCCCAAAGCGGCGTTAGCGCGTGTGGCGCGAGTTTATCGTAGAATGCCTGACGAGTGTCTCGCACAGTTTGGATTTTGACTGATTGCATGGCGGCACTCCAGGGAATGGTCCGTAACATCGAGTTTGCCCGACCACCACGCGCGGTCAATGGTCTTTGTTTGCCGTTAGACAACGACCCGCATGAAGGTTGCTTGCAAAAGTGCTATCGTGACAGTCTGCCCGTTCTCGATGACATTGACGTCGACGCGCGCCACCGTCACCGACCGGCCAGCGCGCAGCACCTGTCCCTGGGCCACGATCAGCGCACCATTTGCAGGCCGGATGAAGTTGATCTTGTATTCGACCGTGACCACCTCCGAGTCCACTGACATCAGCGACAGTGCCGCGTAGCCGCCCGCCGTATCGGCAATCGCACCGATGGTGCCGCCGTGGAAAAGTCCCTGCTGCTGGGCGATGGCAGACGAGAATGGCAGTTCGATGCTGACGCGCCCAGGTTCTACTGAGCGCAGGCGGGCGCCGAGTGTGGCCATCAGACCTTGATGACTGAAGCTCAGGCTGACGCGTTCTGCAAACAGTGGGTCGGTTGGTGTGAAAACGGTATCGAACGACATCGCGTACTCCAAACCAACCCATGCATTTGCGGGCGCTGCACCATGGGATATGGCATTTGATACACCCCGGACGCAACTGTGGGGATGCAGTTTCGCGGCTTGCCAGCGTTGCGCCACGTTCCGCATATTGCAGCGCAAAATGAAACCGCGGGTCGACCACCGACATAATGACAAAATTCATGACGACGACCAACGCCGCCGACACGATTGCGCGCATGGAAAGCTCGGCGACGGTTTTTCGTACGCCCTGCGGTGCTGGCGATCTTGTATGGCGGCGGTGGGGCAGCGGGCGGCCCGTGGTACTTGCACATGGCGGCTCTGGTTCCTGGACGCACTGGATCCGCAACATTGAGGCTATTGCCGACCATGCCGAAGTGTGGGCCGTCGATCTGCCCGGCCTCGGCGACAGTTCCATGCCGGAAGCGCCGTTGACACCTGCAACCTGCGGCCGCGTACTCGCCAACGGACTGCGCCAGTTAATACCGGCTGTGCGCCGTCCACATCTCGTGACGTTTTCGTTCGGCGGACATGTCGGCACTTTTGCTGCGATTGAGCTTGGCGCTCATCTTGCGAGTTTCACACTATCCGGTTGTTCGGCGCTCGGCCTGCATCCGCGTCTGGAGGACTTCCCCAAAGAGCACAGCCGCATGAACGAGGCCGAGAAGCGCCATGTCCACCGGCGTGTTCTTGAGATCCTTATGATTGCTGACGCATCACGGGTCGATGATTTCGCCATCGATATTCAGGCGCGCAATGTCGCCAAGGCGCGCTTCAAATCGCGTGAGTTTGCCCGCACCGACGAGATCAAGCGACGCCTGGCCGATGTTAACGTGCCCTTGAACGCGATCTGGGGTGCGCGCGATGTGCTGGCGAAACCGACTCTTGACCACCTGTTCAACGTTCTGCGCCTGCATCATGCAGAGCTCGTCACGCGGGTCGTCCCTGATGCTGGCCACTGGTCAATGTTCGAACAGGCCGAAGCATTCAATGCGGCGCTGCGCGACGTGCTGGACTTGACGCCAGCTAAATGACAGCCTGAAACGAGAACGCTTTACCGGAGGTCGTTATTATGGATTTGGGGTTGAAGGGTCGCAAGGCCATCGTATGCGCGGCATCAAAAGGGCTAGGTCGAGGCTGCGCCGAGGCGTTGGCTTCAGCTGGCGTGGAACTCACCATCTGCGCGCGTACCAAGGATGCACTGGAGGCCACTGCCGCCGAGATTCGCAAATCGACCGGCGCCAAGGTGCATACCGTCGCCTGCGACGTGACAACGGATGCGGGCCGCAAGGCACTACTGGCGGCCTGCCCCAATCCCGATATTTTGATCAACAATGCGGGCGGTCCACCGCCTGGAGACTTCAAGGATTTCTCGCTCGACGACTGGCGTTTAGCGGTTGAGGGCAACATGATTACCCCGATCGCCCTTATTCATGCGACGGTCTACGGCATGATGGAGCGCGGCTTCGGGCGCATCATCAACATTACTAGTTTCTCGGTGAAGGCACCGATCGCCTCGCTAGAGTTGTCGAATGGGGCACGCTCTGGCCTGACCGGGGCTGTAGCGGTGCTCGCCCGCAAGTCGTCGGCGCAGAATGTCACGATCAACGGACTGCTACCCGGTCCGTTCGAGACCGACCGCCTGCGCGGCACGACTACCAAGATGGCCGCGGCCAAGGGCCTGACCTTCGAGGCGGTCCACGAAATGCGCAAGAAGGACATCCCCGCCGGCCGCTTCGGGACCACGCAGGAATTCGGTGCCACGGCAGCGTTTCTCTGCTCAGTGCACGCTGGTTACATCACCGGCCAGAATATCGTGATCGATGGTGGTTCGTACCCCGGCACGACCTGACTGCAAAAATACGGGAACTAATGCTCCAACGGCTGTTAACCATGTTCCTGTTCCAATGTGGAACAACCGGACTCACTCCTATACGCCCCGACTTGCAACGCGCTGCCTCTGACCAAGAGGCAGCGCGTTGTCGTTTCGGCGTCCAGGGGAAGCCGACGATCCATGTACAGGAGTACCTACATCATGAAGCATTTTCTACTAGCCGTGTTTGCGGCGCTGTCGTTCAGTCTCGCCGACATACAGACGGCGCGCGCTGACTGGACAGACGCAATCCACGGTCAAAGCTACTTCCGCGCTGAAGCCGAGCGGGAAGCGGCCAAGGGCAGCAAGTCGCGTCGCAGCGAAGCCCGTAACACCGAGGCAGCGCCTCGACCAACGCGTACGGCACGCGCCGAGACGACCGATGAGGAACGTCTGGAGCGCTCTGCGCGCCGTCGCAGTTCTTCGGGCAGCAACGAAGGCGGCTCAAGTGCCGGTTCGGGCATGGCGTCTTACTACTGGCAGCCGCAGCGCGTCGCATCGGGTGGCTGGTTCAACCCGAACGCCATGACGGCGGCACATAAGACCCTGCCGTTCGGCACCCGCGTGCGCGTCACCAACGAGCGCAACGGCCAGTCAGTCGAGGTCACCATCAACGATCGGGGCCCCTACATCGCCGGTCGTGTGATCGATCTGTCGTCGGCAGCAGCCGGTGCCATCAATATGAAGGGTGCCGGCGTCGTACCGGTGCGTATGACGGTCCTCGGCCGTTAATCTGGCACATGGTCCCAGACCCGCAGCGGGCATCATCATAACGGTGGTGCCCGCTGTTCATTTGTGGCGGTCATGAAAACCCCCGAATCGGGTTAGCGGGTAGCGGTGATCAAAACCAACCGGACCCACTCAACGCATGACGACGTGCTACATTGCGCCTGCCATGTTGGCGTTGTTGCTGTCAGTGCCTTTGGCCGATCGGGCCAGTGGCCAGGCCGCGCATCGTCCGCTGACATCGGGATGGCGCATTGCGATTGAGAAGGTCGTGCCGACGGTATCGGGATTGACCACCAGTGCGTTGCCACCGACGACCTCACGGTCTATGCCGACAAAGCCCGTCATTGCCCATGCACCGGCGTCAGCGCACGCCATGACCGGCATTGCATCGTACTATTGGCAGGGGCAAATGACGGCGTCGGGCGAGCGGTTCGACAAAACGGCGCTCACGGCCGCCCACAAGACGCTTCCGATGAACACGCGCGTCAAGGTCACGCACGTCGATTCCGGCCGCTCGGTGGTTGTGCGCATCAACGATCGCGGGCCGTTCAAGCCTGGTCGTGTCGTCGATGTGTCGGACCGCGCGGCAGAAGTCCTTGGATTCAAGGCACGCGGTCTCGCAAATGTGCGGCTCGAGGTCGTCAACTAGGCGAGCAACCCTTCGAGCGGTTCGATACCACGGCTCTCGGGGAACACAGCTGTGCCGAGTGCCCCAGTCGGTACGCCTAAATGATCGCGCAAGATGCCCTTCAAGACGGTGCGTAAATCCTGCGTTGGGGCCAAGTCGCGCCCCTCATAGAGGTTTTTGTCGGCAAGACCTGGCCACTTGGCCAGTACCCGCCCGCCTTTCACCGCCCCGCCAAGTACCAGCATCGCCATCGCCGTGCCGTGATCGGTGCCCTCGGTGCCGTTGGTATATGCTGTCCGCCCGAACTCGGTAACGATGACTACTACGGTATCTTTCCAAGCAGCGCCCATGCCATCGGCAAACGCTTTGATGGCGGCGTCGAGACCCGCAAGCCGGTTGGCCAACTGGCCCTGCACCACGCCTTCGCCCGCGTGCGTGTCCCAACCGTTATAGCTGAGAACGCCGACGCGGGGGCCGTCGGCTGCCGATAGAAATTTCGCAGCGGTCTCAGCAGTCTCGATAAAATCCCGGAATGGGCGTGGCGGTACGGGCTGGGCTGGAACCGTTGATGGTGCCATTTTGACCGGCGTCATGGCTGCACCCATGCCGACCTTGTCGATGGCGAGGCCTTCGGCAAATGCCTTGGCGAGTTTCGGATCGGTCTGGCCGTAGAGATCCATCAACCGGGCAACCGTCGATTCGCTTAGTTGAATACCGTAAACCTTGGGAATGTAGGTCATCACGGGCGCAGAGCCGCGCATTACCAGCGGCACCACACCACCCATGGCGAGACCTTTGGGACTGGCCTTGTCGGCGATTGTGAGACCGCTGAGTGCCCGGTTGAGCCATCCATCGTCGGCGCGGCCGACGCCCGGCAATCCGCTTTCCAACACGTCCTGGCCGTCGAAGTGCGAGCGGCCGCGATAGGGCGTTGCAACTGCGTGGACTGCCAATGCTTCGCGCTTCTGATAGAGGCCATGCATGTAAGGCATAGACGGATTGAGCATGAAAAAACCGTCGAGCGGCAGACCAGCGCTGGCCCCGTCGGCACCGATTGCGAGCCGCTGGCGGATGCGCTGGTAGTCGGGGTCGGCGACGGGTGCGATCATCGACAGACCGTCGAGCCCGCCCCGCAGAATAATCGTCAATAAACGGGGGTCACGGGTGCCGGCGATTGCCGATTTGGGGATCAGCCCCCATAGCGCGAGGCTTGCGGCGCTACCGCCCAGAAGGCGTCGGCGGCTTAATCTGCAATGTTCGGCGCACGACATCAGGGTCATCTCCTCAACGATTCCGGAGCCATGATCAGCAATTCGAGGCCCTGCTCGCGTGTTTCGGCTCGTTCGATGGCTTGGCGTGTCGCGGTCGACAGACCGGGACCTAGCAGGTCGCTGGCTGCGACGCGTGGATCGATCGCACGATCGACGTCGCGGACGCTGCGCTCAGCAATGCGCAGACGTTCGCGAATGGCAGATGGCGCCATCCAAGCTTCGTCGGTATCAGGCCAGCCTTTAGGGCTCGGCGGTTGCCACAAAGGCTGGCCGAGCGATGCCGCCAACCGCATAACTTCGGCGGGCTTAGGTGTGAGCTTGAGGCCGCGCACCATGGCGATCGCGAAATCATACGGCGGTACAATTTTTTGCGGTGGCTGTGCCCATGCATCGGGCGATGTCACTAGTGCACGGGTTACGGCACCAAGGTCGCCATCAGTATCCCTAAACGTCTTTTCCAGTAGCCCGACCAGTGTTGGCAGAGGCGTATCCGCCACGAAATGCCGGGCGAGTTTTGTCGCAATATGCCGCGCGGTGGAGGGATGGCGCGCCAGATCGTCGAGCGCCTTCTCGCCACTGCGTTGGCCCTCCGCGGCATAACGTCGGCCAGCAACGCTCCAGTCGCCCGGCTCATGCCGATTTGCCGCGAAGAAAAACCGGCCTGGCTCAGATTTTTCAATGTTGAGCTGGCCGACTGCCCAGCCTGTTAGCAACCGTGCAAGGTTGGTGACATCGTCCTGAATGTAGCCACCATCAACGCCGAGCGTATGCAACTCGAGGATTTCACGTGCAAGGTTCTCGTTGAGCCCGCGCGTGCGGTTTTTGCCGGCCCGGCTGTTGGGCCCGGTCGACACTTGGTTGTCGAGATAAATCAGCATCGCCGGATGCTGCTCGACGGCGCGCAGCATGTCAGCGAAGCGCCCCAGAACATGGGGTCGGATCGCCTCGCGCTCGTAGGCTCCGGCTATGCCACGCACCGCACCCTTGGCCGATGAAACGCAAAAGTGGTTGGACCAGAACATTACGAGACGTTCGATCAACGGCTGGTCGGTCGCCATGGCACGGTCAATACGTGCGGCGATTTCATCGACCAATGCATCGCGGCGGATTTGACCTGGTTTCAAGTCGCCGGTCGCGGGTTTGGCTGCCGTTGTCGGGGAAGCCATGGCCGGTGCTGTCGGCTGATCCATAGGGCTCGCGAGCACGGCAGTCTTGGCCGCAGCATCCTTGACCAGTGCAGCGGCCATACGCTGCATCAGTTGCGCCTCCTGTACCGCGGCAAACACCACATGGCTTGGTTCAAGATCGGGGCCGGAGATTAACGCTTTCGACTTATCGGCGAGACCGGCCAGCACGTACCCGCGGGGATCGGCGCCAATGCGTGCCAAGTCGCCAGGTTTCGGGCCTAGTCCGAAACGGCGTACTGCGGTGACGGCATCGTGCGGCGGCATGGTTCTGCCTCGAAACGGAAGCTCTGGGACAGGCGATTGCAGACGGTGCGTAGTGGCTACCATCCATTCTTGCGCTGGAGCGGGTTAGTCCTAGCTTAACGGGCTGTGCTGCGCGATCCGTCGAAGCAATTTCCAAAGCGGCGATTTAATATGCAAATGACGGTGCAGCATGACTGAGGCCAGACCGTGATCGGCCATTGGGATCGAGGGCAAATAATTGGATTGGATCTTGATCCTGATGGTCGGTATTGCGTCGGGCATTCTCGGCGGTGTTGTCGGTTTCGGTGCATCAATCATGCTGCTGCCGATGCTTGTCTGGTCATTCGGCCCACAAGACACCGTGCCGATCATGGCGATCGCTGCGCTGATGGCGAACGTCTCGCGGGCCGCCGTCTGGTGGCGTGAAATCGACTGGAAGGTGAATGCGGTCTACTGCGCGACGGCGGT
>JANNRP010000077.1:0-16591 GCA_031401535.1 Hyphomicrobiaceae bacterium
GTCGATCCCGAGATCGCACTCACCGCTGGACCTCAACTCGTTGTGCCGGTGATGAACGCGCGCTATGCGCTGAATGCCGCCAACGCGCGGTGGGGGTCGCTGTACGACGCGCTCTACGGCACCGACATCATCGCGGAAGCCGATGGCGCAGACATAACCGGGCCGTTCAACCCTGTGCGCGGCGCCAAGGTCATTGCCTATGCGCGCGCCGTGCTTGACCAAATTGCGCCGCTCGATGACCGGTCGTGGACCGATGTCACTTCGCTTAACGTCGACGGCGGTCGTTTGTTCGCCAACCAAAAAGACGGCACAAGAACGTTCCTAAAAGACCCACGACAGTTTGCCGGTTTCCAAGGGGACATAGGCAATCCCACAGCAGTGCTGCTTGTCAACAACGGCCTTCACGCCGAAATTCGTATCGATCGCAAAAGCGCAATCGGTGCGACCGATCTTGTTGGCATTGCCGACGTGGTGGTCGAGGCTGCGTTGACGACCATCATGGATCTCGAAGACTCGATCGCGGCCGTCGATGCCGACGACAAAGTGGCGGCGTATCGCAACTGGCTCGGTTTGATGAAGGGCACGCTTACCGACACCTTCGACAAGGGTGGAAAATCGGTAACCCGTCGCCTCAATGCCGACCGCAGCTATACGAAGGCGGATGGATCCAAACTGACCCTGGCTGGCCGCAGCATCATGCTGATCCGCAACGTCGGGCACTTGATGACCAATTCGGCAATACATGACGCTAACGGCGCTGCGGTTCCGGAAGGCATCATGGACGCCTTCATCACGTCGCTGATCGGCATGCATGACCTGAGCAAGCGCCGCAACAGCCGCACTGGTTCGATTTATATCGTCAAGCCGAAGATGCACGGACCTGCGGAAGTCGCATTTGCCGACGAACTCTTCGCCCGCGTTGAGACAGTGCTGGGGTTGACGGCAAACACGATCAAGATGGGCATCATGGATGAGGAGCGGCGCACGACTGTCAATTTGAAAGAGTGCATCAGGGCGGCGAAATCCCGCGTGTTCTTCATCAACACAGGCTTCCTCGACCGCACCGGCGACGAGATCCATACCTCGATGGAAGCGGGCCCGATGATCCGCAAAGCCGAAATGCGTGGCCAGCCCTGGATCAAGGCCTACGAGGATTGGAACGTCGACATCGGCCTTGCCTGCGGGCTGCCCGGCAAGGCGCAGATCGGCAAAGGCATGTGGGCGATGCCCGATCTGATGGCACGGATGATGACCGAGAAAGTCGCCCATCCAATGGCTGGCGCCAACACCGCGTGGGTGCCCTCGCCAACCGCCGCAACACTGCATGTCCTGCACTATCACCAAGTCAAAGTCACCGAGCAGCAGGCCTCCCTGCGTGGTCGTCCGCGTGCACGGCTCGATGACCTGCTGACGATCCCGGTTGCCGATCGCGTCAACTGGAGCCCGCAGGACGTACAGGCGGAACTCGACAACAACGCGCAGGGCATTCTGGGCTATGTCGTGCGCTGGATCGATCAGGGCGTCGGCTGCTCAAAAGTCCCCGACATCGACAACGTCGGATTGATGGAAGACCGCGCCACGCTGCGCATCTCCGCGCAGCATATGGCGAACTGGCTGCGGCATGGCATCACCACCGAGGCGCAGGTGATGTCGACCATGCAGCGAATGGCATCAGTGGTCGATCACCAGAACGCGGGCGACGCGCTCTACAAACGCATGGCACCAAACTTCGATGGCGTGGCCTTCAAGGCGGCGTGCGATCTCGTCTTGAAGGGCGCAGCTCAGCCAAACGGTTACACCGAGCCGCTGCTGCATGCCCGGCGCATCGAGGCAAAGGCGCGACCGACGACGGATTGAGGGCACCCGATGTCGACCCAGAGTGAAAAACTGCGGCAGGCCCGGGCGTGGTATCATCCTCGCGCCATCGGTCGATCGGTGATCATTCGCCCACGGTTGTATTTTGCCGTCGCGACGGGCGCACTTGCGGCGCTTCTGCTTCCGTCGCCGCTGCCGACATCACTGCGCGCCGCTATTGCCTGGAATCTCGGCGCCCTCGTATATCTGCTGTTCGCGTTTCGGCTGATGCGTAGTTGTGACGGCAATCAGGTCCGTAGTCGTGCCGCCAAGCAGGACGACAGCCGCGTTGTCATTCTGGCCCTCATCCTGCTCGCCATCGCATCAAGTTTTGCTGCAATCACCGGCCTCATCAATGAAGCAAAAGCAACGAAGGACTGGGCGAAGATCGCCTACATTGCCCTCTCCTGCATCACCATTGTGTCGTCCTGGGCGGTGACCCAGGTCGTCTTCACTTTGCATTACGCCCATGATTATTATCGTCCGGCCGCTCATGCCCTTGATGCCAAGGGCGGATTGGACTTTCCCGGCGACACGCTGCCGGACTATTGGGACTTTCTCTATTTCGCGACCTCGATCGGCGCCACCTCACAAACCTCGGACGTGGCAATCACATCCAAGGCCTTGCGGCGGCTGGTCACCCTTCACGCCGTGGTTTCCTTCTTCTTCAATACGACCGTGCTCGCCCTCACAATCAATATTGCGGCTAGCTTGATTTGACGTGCCCCGAAACGCCGTCTTATGCGACGGCCACCAGACCGGCGCGCATGTTGCCGCTGCCGATGAAGTCTGCCACCGCTTCAGCCATGACCGGCGCCAGCAAAAATCCGTGCCGGTAGGCGCCGTTGACGTGGATGCGAGCACCGCGAACGACGACGTGTGGGACGTTGTCGGCGAATGCTGGCCTCACCCCGGCACTGATCTCCAGGATTTCTGCCTCACCAAACCCCGGATGCAGCGCGTACAGCATGCCCAAAAGTTCAAGCGCCGACCGCACCGTCATCGCAGACACGTCCTCGCTCTCGATCACCGTGGCACCGACGAGAAATCGGGAATCGGACCACGGCACGACATAGAATGAGGCCCTTGGATGCAATAGGCGCACAGGACGTCGCAGCGTGACATGTGGGGCCTGTATGAGCATCCGTTCACCACGCACGCCACGAAGTTCGGGCAGTTCGGAACGCGCAGCTAGACCACGGCAATCCACGATTAAGTCATCAGGTGACAGGCTCGAACTGTCTGGTTGCCAACGCTCGCCTAGAACAACATCAACTCCGTTTGCACGAACAACCTCAAGCAGAAACGCCAAGGCGTGCGGCGTCTCCATATGCGCTTCGTTTGGAAAAAAAAGCGCATTTTGATAGCGCCCCGCTAGAGCCGGTTCAAGCTCCGAAATGCGTGCGGTATCGATCGTCTCAAAGCCGTGTGTCATACGCCCAAAGCGGATGAGATCAGATTGGTCACGCGCACCTGCCACCACCAATGACCCGTTTTGAATGAGGCCTGGGTAGACCCGTCGCCACGCTTCGAGCCCTTCGTGCCCCAAGCTACGGACCAAAGGTGCCGCTGCTTCGGCCTCGCAATCGGGTGAAATCATGGCCCCCGCCCAGCGGCTGGCGGCATTGGCGAATGGCGCTGAACTTGCCTCAACAAGCCGTACGCGATGCCCGCGACCAGACAGCGTCAACGCCTGCCACAGCCCAAAAATCCCCGCCCCTACAACGGTAATCGAACGACGCTGCACGTCCACACCTGCCCGACACGCTAACCTGCTGCTCAGGCCACAGTGTTGCCGCTGGCGACGATACCTGCAACGCCCGTTGCCGTTACACCGGCTGCCAATTGCAACGTAAATGCGAGAACCAACGTGTCATAGGCGCTAAATCATACGCGAACGATTGGCGCGAGAGGTGGGTGGTCCCGAAAGAATGAAGTCGCCGCGGCTCAAAACCAGATGCCTGGTGCGCGCATCCGGATCGAGCCAATAGATGATGCCGCAATCGGTATCCACCACGCTGACCCACCGACACGGGAGATCAGGCAACGAACCATCCTCGACGCGCTCCAATAGCCAATCCCAGTCGGCTCGCACCGCTGCACCAATGCGCCACAATGGCCAGTCTGCATACATATCACGCCGATCGGCCTCAAGCGCGCTGATTCGCGGCGTACGTTCGCAACAAAACGGTTCCGGCTCGTGCCAGGGCCATGAAGGCGGAGGACGTGACTGCCGTGTGCTTGTCATGATTGCTGCTCTAAATAAAAGAAGTGTCGTGTTTACGGCCGTAGCGGCGGGAGATCGACGCGGTCACCGAACAGTGCGTACGCAACATTCAATGGAAGCCGGACCAACCGCCACACGACCAATCGCTGAGATCAATGTTTTCAACCACGCGCCAAGGTCTTTAACTCCAATGCGCCCCCCAAAAAAATGCTAACTAAACGCGAGTAAATTCGGCAAAGTCGTCACGAGAAAGGCGCTAAGACGCTGTCATCGCAATCGGGTAGTTCCAAAATACATCATAAAATCACAGTTTATTGAAATGACGCTGACGTGATCGAGCCCCAGTCCCGGAACAGCTCCCTGTGTTGGGTCAGAAACGTTACGCTTGAGCGCTTTTCCGAGTAGAAACCGTGTTGTACCAGCGCCCTAAATTGGCCAATTTGGCCGGACGTTCGTATTTGATTGGCTTCATGAAATCGATCGCGACAAGAGCCGTGATATCGGCAATCGTGTAGTTATCGCCTGCGACAAACGGCGCCTGCGCCAGGGCGCCATCAAGAACGTTCAGCATCTCCAAAATGCGCGCCCGATTGACGTCACCCCACTCCTTCACCTGCGGCTTTTCCAGTTCCGCCATCGCTGGATGGCTGTGTCGGAATGCCTGGGCGACGCGCGCCAGCAAGCCGAGTTCCATCCGGCGGTTCCACATCTCGACGGTGGCCCGGTCGCGCGCGTCTCGCCCCATCAGTGGTGGTTCGGGGCTTGTCTCCTCGAAATACCGGCAGATCGCAACGCTTTCTGAGATCTTGGTGCCGTCATCGAGCACCAGAACCGGCACCTGCTGCATCGGATTGGCCTCCGTGAATGCCGCCGAGCGATGCTCCTGTTTCATGATATCGATCTGCTCAAAGGGGACCACAATGCCCTTTTCAGCGAGAAAAATGCGCACCCGGCGGGGGTTAGGAGCTTTCTGCTGCTCGATGATTCTCATGGCTTGCCGCTCGCTTCGAGGAATGGACGCTATGTCATGGCTATATCCTAAGCGGCCAACGGGCAACGAAATCATGCTGCATTGCTGCAAGCGCACATCGGGCCAAGTCATTTTTCGATAGAATAAACCAGCTGTTAGCACTTTCAGTGAAGAGTTGACCCAAACCGGGACGTCGGCTCAGACTTAATGAAGTGGCAGCGCTGATGGCGGCATTGGCAGCATCGGATGGGACGCTCGGGGCACGTGCCCCCGACGCGCCAAACCGTGTCGGCCACAATCGGCATCAGCAACGCACCACATCGCCACCAACGGGACAGCGTGCCACCGACGCCGAACATTGGCGCGAAACACGCGAGCGCCTTGCCCAAGGCACATCAATCAAGCCTGAGTTTGAATACGAACTGATGCTGATGTTCGTGCGCAACGAACTGTCGGCGCAGGCACATATGTGGCTTCTGGCACTGATATTCTCGTTGGCCTCGACGTTTTGGGCGCCGCCAATCCACGCAGCAATCTGGCTGATCAGCCTGATCGCCGCCAAAGTTGTGCTCCTCCTGGTCTGCCGCCAGCTCAACGCCCTGCCATCGACCGACGTCAACGTTGGCGTATGGCGCAAGCGTCTGCTGATGGCGGAGGCAATCAACGGCTGCGCTTGGGCAGGCTTTGCACTCGTCGGCATTCAGTCGGCCGAACCGGGAATGGAACGGTTCGTATTCACCAGCCACGTGTTTATTTTTGCATCCCTGATCGTGGTGCTAGCAATCCGCATGACGTTTGCCTCCACGATGATGCTGATCCTTTATGTCGGCACCATCCCGATGACATTTGCAGTCGTTGTGCGCCTGTCGATGCTGCAGGACTTGTTCTACCTCGCCTTGGCGGCGATGGCCGTTGGTGTGCAGATCTATTTCATCTTCCTGGCAAAAGGGCTCTATTCAACAGCCCTTGCGATGCTCGAATTCAGATCGGAGAAGGACGGCTTGATCGCCGAACTGGAAGAATCAAAATCATTCTCCGATGAAGCGCGGCGACGAGCTGAAGGCGCCAATATTGCCAAGTCGCAGTTTCTCGCGACCATGAGCCATGAACTGCGTACACCGTTGAATGCCATTCTTGGTTTTTCCGAAGTGATGAAGGCCGAGATCATGGGGCCGATGCAGAATAAAGTGTACAAGGATTATGCGGGCAACATCCACGACAGCGGTCGTCACCTGCTGCAACTGATCAACGAGATCCTGGATCTGTCGCGCATCGAAGCCGGAAAATACGAACTGCATGAGGAAGCCATCCGGCTGTCAGATGTTGCCGAGGATTGCCATCGACTGCTGAAGATCCGCGCCGATAGCAAGGGCCTGGAGATCATCGAGGACTTCGACGCCGACCTGCCACAACTTTGGGCAGACGAGCGAGCGGTCAGGCAAATATGCCTCAACCTTGCCTCCAACGCCCTGAAATTTACCCCGCGAGGCGGCACGGTGACATTGACCGTCAAGCGGCGCGAGGATGGTGGCCAAACACTGTCAGTGCGCGATACTGGACCCGGCATTCCCAAGGACGAAATTCCAAAGGTCATGCAAGCCTTCGGTCAAGGCTCCCTTGCTCACCAGAACGCGGAGGGCGGAACCGGTCTCGGCCTGCCGATTGTCAAGAATCTGATTGAATTGCACGGCGGTTGGTTCGAATTGCATTCGGAGTTGCGCAAAGGCACCGACGCTGTCGTGCAGTTCCCGAAGCAGCGTGTCCTCCAGCAATTGTCCCCGCTGCAACCTCTTGGCCAGGAGCGCCACCGTCAGCCGATCGTCATGGCGCAGGCGTCATCCCGTCCGCCCCGTATCAAGACCGTCGCCCGTGCTGGCGCAAAATCGGCAGCGGCACAGGTTTGACCACCAGCGCCACTGACGTCGGGGCCAACTGACAACCGCCACATTGCAAAGGCAGTCTGCCAACACTAATTAACTCACTCGGATCAACGGTTGCTGGCACGCATGGAAACGCCCTGCATTAAAATCTGCGTGATTGATCAGCGCACCAACATTTGCAGCGGGTGCGGTCGAACTATAGCTGAGATCGGCGCCTGGGTTTCTCTGCTGCCGGTCGAGCGGCGTCGGATCATGGCAGAACTGCCGCAACGGCTCATCGAAAACGGTCTGAGCCCAATGAGGGTCCAATGACGCTCTGGCTCATGCTAGCCGGCTTGGCGGTCGCACTGCTTGCTGCCGTCCTCGCCGGTGACGGGGGCACCATCGCCGGGCTCGATACGGGAACATTCATCGGTATTGTGACGGGCGGAACGCTGATCATTTTTACCGGCGTTTCGGTGCTCGGCAGTTATGGCGGCCGCCTCAGTCAAGCGGCTAAGGATCTTGCCATCTGGGTGACGATCGCGTTGGCATTGGTGCTTGGTTACAGTTTCCGGGAAGATTTCAAGGGGCTGGCCCAGCGCATCACCGGCGAACTTTTGCCGCCCGGTGAAGCCATGAGCGTCAAAGCTACCAGCGCCGGTGAACAGGCCGTACGCATCCGCAAGCGCCCTGACGGCCATTTCATCGCCCGTGGCGACGTCAATGGCACCAGCCTGACAATGATGGTTGATACCGGCGCCTCAACCGTCGTCTTGAAGACCACCGACGCCCAGCTTGCCGGCATTGATATCAATGCGCTGGTCTATTCTGTCCCCGTTCGAACGGCCAACGGCACCGCCTATGCCGCAGCGGTGCGCATCAAGCGCATGGCAGTCGGTGGTATTGTCGTCGAAGGCGTAGAGGCGCTTGTCGCCAAGCCCGGCGCGCTATCCGAAAGCCTCCTCGGTATGAGTTTTTTAACCCGACTGCGCTCCTATGAGTTTTCGGGCGATTTCCTGACGCTACGTGGCTGACAGTCACGCCTCAGGCGAATGCCATAGCATCGGGAGTGCTCAATGGCCGCGTCATCGGTCTTGCATTTTGCCGCTCGCGAGGCGGGATCTTGGCTCGTGGTTGCTGCCACCGTCGTGGGCGGCATCGTATATTTTGACGAACTCAAAGGCATTGCTGCCTCAACGCTTGGATTGACCCAAGAAACGATTGCGACCGCTGCGCAAAAATCCAAGTCTGCCGCGCCGCCACAGCCAACCGCGTCCGGAACCGTTGAATTGCGCGCCGGAGGACACGGTCATTTCGAGACCCCGATCTCCATCAATGGTCGCAGCGTCGATGTCATGATCGACACAGGGGCATCCCTGGTCGCATTGAGTTATGAAGACGCCGAACGGGCTGGCATTTTTGTACGACCGGCCGATTTCACGCATCGCAGCCAGACAGCGAATGGCATTGCCAAGTTCGCACCCGTGATCTTGGAGCGTGTCAGCCTCGGCGACATAACCGTCCGCAATGTCGCCGCCGCTGTCAGCGAGCCCGGAAAGTTGCGCACCTCGCTGCTTGGAATGTCATTCCTGAACAAGCTCAGCCGCACGGAAATGCGACCGGGCATGCTGATGCTCCACGAATAGACGCTCGCCCGCCCCGATTTTGCGCATCGCCTCAGCCGACGAGGTTGGCTGATCGCGCGGCATCGGCTATGAGCCTCTCCAGAAATCCCGACATAGTTAACGAAAGGTTGCCTCATGCTGCCGATGCCGCGCGCGGATCTCAAACCCAATACGGCTGACTTCGAGCGGCTACCCCTCGTCAAGCCGACCGGCTTCCGCGAATATGACGCCCGGTGGCTGTTCCCTGAAGAAATCAACTTGATGGGGCTGAACGCCATCGGACTTGGCCTCGCAACATTGTTTGCCGAAAAGGGCATCCCTAAGCGCTTCGTCGTTGGTCACGACTTTCGCTGGTATTCCGGCGCGGTCAAACAAGCACTGATTACTGGACTATTGGCCGGCGGTGCCGAGGTCCACGATATCGGCCTTGCCCTGTCACCGATGGCCTATTTCGCCCAGTTTGCGCTTGAGGTCGAAGGCGTGGCGATGGTGACCGCGAGCCATAATGACAACGGTTGGACCGGTATCAAGATGGGCATGAACCGTCCGATGACATTCGGTCCAGATGAGATGACGGCACTCAAAGATATCGTACTCAATAACCGCTCGCAGACGCGCGCGGGTGGTCGTTATATTTTCGTTGCCGATCTGGCCGACCGTTACATTGCCTCGCTCGCCGACCGGCCAAAGCTCAAGCGCAAATTACGTGTCGTCGCCGCCTGCGGCAATGGCACAGCAGGGGCGTTTGCACCACAAGTCCTGTCGGCGATCGGCTGCGAGGTCATCCCTCTCGATGTCGAGCTCGATCACGCGTTCCCCCGTTACAATCCGAACCCAGAAGACATGAAGATGCTGCACGCCATGGCCGAGGCAGTTCTCAAGCACAAAGCCGACGTCGGTCTGGGCTTTGATGGTGACGGCGACCGCTGCGGCGTCGTCGACAACGAAGGCCACGAGATTTTCGCCGACAAAGTGGGGGTTATGCTGGCGCGTGATCTATCCGCGATCCACAGAAACGCGAAGTTCGTGGCCGACGTCAAATCGACCGGCCTGTTCACGACCGATCCAGTGCTTAAAGCCAATGATGCGACCACGGTCTACTGGAAAACCGGCCACAGCTATATGAAGCGTTATACGCACGAAGTGAAGGCGCTCGTCGGCTTCGAGAAATCTGGCCACTTCTTCTTCCAGCCGCCCCTGGGGCGCGGCTACGACGACGGATTGGTTGCCGGCATGGCGGTGTGCGATATGCTCGACCGAGCCGAGGGGCGCACCATGGCCGACCTGCATCGTTCCCTCCCGAAAACCTGGCAGTCGCCAACCATGTCGCCGCATTGTGGCGACGAAGTAAAATATGGTGTCGTCGACAAAGTAATCGCGCACTACACAAAACAGCACGCGGACGGCACGACGATAGCCGGACAGAGGATTGTCGGTCTGGTCACGGTAAATGGTGTTCGCTTAACGCTCGAGGATGGCACTTGGGGACTCGTGCGTGCCTCTTCGAACAAACCAGAACTGGTTGTCGTCGTCGAAAGCCCAACGGCCGAAGCAAATATGCGGGCGATCTTTGCCGACATTGACGGTGTGCTGTCAAAGCATCCTGAAGTTGGCGCCTACAATCAGAAGATCTGATCGACTACGCGTCGGACGGCTGGTGCCTTCCGACGCGTAAATCATTCTCGGGTCGGCACTATGCCCCGTCACCAATGCCGGTGCCCATGCCGATAACTGCGGTAGCGATAATGACGCGGGTAACCAAAGCCGCCATAGACGTAACTCCGCCGTCCATAGTCGTGACCGTAGCCGCTATCGTAGTGCCGATAGTGGCGGCGGGAATTGTAGTGATGATAACTGCCCGCCAGCAATGCTGAACCTATAATAACACCGGCGATCCCTAGACCATGGCCGCGGCCACGGGCCTCTGCCCTGTCAATGGGCGCTATGCCAACTGCGACTGCTGCCACAATGGCAAGAACCATCGCCATTATCCGCTTCTGCATCGATCGTCTCCATAGTTGAGGGTGCATAGCCTCGATGAACAATAAACGTGCAGCGATTTGATTAGGTTCCACCAGAGCCATGATTGTGCGCCCGCGCACCGGCTACTTTTTCGCAGGCTTCGCGATATCCGAGCTCCAACCGCCACTCAGTTCCGGACGCCCACGTGGGGAAACGACGGTTGCTGGAGCACGCACGGCATCGCCGCCCTTGGGAGCATTCTGGACACGCGGTTTGGGCTCGGTTGCAGGCTTGTCGTCGCACGGGGTCACGCGCGGGTTTTGCGTCGTCATTTCGAACATTCCGCGCGTGAACCCCGGCGCCAGCATTGAAAACGGATTGACGATGACTTGAGGCTGATCCATGGGCCCGACGACCCGGAATGTAATTCCGATAACGCCCTCCCCCTTGATGCCGGCCAGCAATTGACCAAAGACTGGAATGCCGCCCAGTGCGCCGTTTACCCCTTGCAACGGAACATAAGTGCCACCGACATCCACGAACCGCGTTTTGAAATCCGCCTTGCCCTTAAGCACCGCGCCAAATAGCGGACCACGCAGTTCAGCGTCGTTCAGCACGAACTGGCCGCAGCCGACGAGGAACGGCGCCTGCATATAGTCGAAGCTAAATGTCTGGCGCTCGACACGCTTGGGTGCACGCCTCCCACTTTCCGCAGCCGACCGCTGTTCGTCCGGCGATTGCGCAACCTCACTCAGAATGGCGTCGCCGAGCACACGAAAACCACGGACGGCCAGCACCCCCGTCTTCTCCGCCGGACCACGGCCATCCAGGTTAACCTCGAGCCGCAATTCACCACTTTGCACATTCGGGTAGAAGCCAACCATCCGGAACGCTTGGCCAGCATCATCGGTGAGGACCACCAACTTGCGTGGCTCGTTGACCGCCGTCTGCAAACCGACCTCAATCGGCTTGCCGCCATCGATAGCGCCGCGTGCAATCAGGCTGGTCATCTTGCCAGACCGTCGCATCATCTGCAGACGCAAGCCGCGTAAGGAAATCTCGGAGTGACCAATTACCGTGTCTAATTCGGCCTTTAGATCAAGGCCTGGCTGGTCCTTGCGCGTCGCTTGTTTCTCGTTGGCTGCACCAACCGAGAACAGTGAGCGGAAGAATTCACGCCCGTCCCAGGTTGCGCCCTTCAGCTTCACGTCCCAGACGTTGTCCGGACGCAGGGCGCCCTGTACCTCGACTCGGGACACGACATTGATCGAGAACTCTGGCAGATGAAATTCCACGAGTTTGGACTTGGCGTCGAGTGCCAGCCAGCCGTCAACGGCAATATCGTCACCGACAAGTTTGAAATTTTGCAGCTCGGTCTTGTGCCGAGAGCCACGGGTGACGTCGAATTGCAGAAACGCTTGCCGCCCCGATGGTTTGCGCCAGTGCAGCCCGTCGATCGACAACTCCGCCGCCGACAGATCGGCTCGTACCTTGACCTGGTTTTCGCTGCGTGGGCCCTTCGCGACTGTGAACTCAACCGGGATGTCACCACTCACGAACTGATTGACGTCCAATCCTAACTGCGCACGATCCGAGGCATCCAAACTTGCGGTGACCCGTAGTGGCGGCTGCTTGTCATCGGGCGCGCCAAAAATCCGTTGCCAGTTGACCTTCGCGGCAACCCCGCCAATCAGAATCTGGCCGCTGGCGTCGACCGCTTTGTCACCGATATCGACGTTGATGGTAGCACCTTGCACGTCATAAGAGCCGAGCACCTGCTTGGCCCGTCCATCACTGATCCGGGCCTTGCCCTCGATCTTGAGGTCGGCGACATCGACACCACGCACGAGCGGCAAACCAATCTTAAAATTGCCTTCGACCTTGCCCTCGATTGCCTCGGTACCGAGCCCGGCCGTCACCGATCCAAGCCCCATGCCATCCTGGTCGAGCACGTCTATGGCAGCCGCCACGCCGCCTTGAACACGGAAGGTGATTTCTCCCTGCGTTCGCTCGCCATAGACATCCGCCGCAAGCATCCGCCCGGCTCGCAGCGCGAGCCTGCGCCCCGCCTGGACCTGCACACTGCCCTCAGGGACGGTCAGTTCCAGATTGTCACCTTCCAAGCGAAGCAACGCACGGGGCGCTTCGATGGGCGCCAAGGCCTTACCCGGGATAAAAGAGACATCGGATGCCTCGAGCGTCAACGATACCCGACGGGCGTCGACATCGGAAACACCGGCAAGTTCACCCCCGCCTTTAAGCGCCACCCGGAATGTTCCACCGACGAGGTTGCCACGCGTTATCTGTCGGCCAACCCACCGGCGGGCTCCGGGTGCCAGCAGCCGTGGCCAGATCGCCTTTACGGTCGCGGCCGTCGCCGCGCCCACTTTTCCCTCGACGTCGATCGCCTGCTGGCCAACCCGTGTGGTTATAGTGCCCGTCGCATCGACTTGGGCACCGCCTGCGCGCAGTCGTGCCTGACTTACCGTTATTGTGCTGTCATCGGGGCGATAGTGCCCGCGCAGCGCCAACTCCTCAATGGCAACGGATGGGACCTTGAACTCATTCCCCGAGATCTGGCCATCGGTCGTGCGCAGATCGAACGCCCATTGCGCGGCACCGGTCGCATCGCTTTGGCCCGTGATCGCGCCCACTAACGTCGCCCGTCCTTCGCTCCACTGCACCGTCGAAGGCGCTACATCAAAACGCCGTGCCTGCGGGTTGTAGATCAGCTTCAAATGGCCACCATCAACCGTTAACGGACGATCCTCCAAGGACGGAACGGCAATTACTCCACTGCCAAGGTCGACATCCAGCGTTGCGCCGATCAGGTCGCCGTTGGTTGCCAACTGCAGCGTAGCTTCGCCCGATATCGGCGCATCCAGTGCTGCGAGCATTGCCAATTCGGGAAGAGTATTGACGAGGCCGCGCGGGACGAAATCCTTGATCGCAGCCTCAAGCGAGACGGTTTGGGCCTTCTCCTGCTCTTCGATGCGAAACGTCATACCCCAGGGACCAGCCACGCTAGCGATCGTCAGCGCACCAGACACGATACTGCGACGTTTTTTATGTTCAAGATCGATATCGCCTTCGATCACGGTCCACAGCGTCTGTCGTCCTGAACGGTCAAGTACGACGGTGGCATTACGGACGCCGATCTGACGCAGAAAAGATGACGAACTGTCTCCTTTTCTTGCCCGTTTGGTTGCAGTTGCGATCAGGCCGGCAAGATCGATACTATGGAGCGCTGCCAACGCATCATCGGGCTCTGGCAATTCCACTTCCGGCACCAGTTTAGCTGGCCCACCGCCCGAACCACTCGACTCAGGCCCGCCGACTGCTGCGGTCGGCCTGGAAAAACTGACGCTGACACCGCCCTCGCCATAAACCAGCAGCAGCCGCGGCTCGATCAGTACGACCTTGTCCGGCGCCAAGCGACCGGACAAAAGGGCCGACACGCTCATGCTGACGGCGGCCAAGGGTGCCAGCGCTATCGGCGCCGCATCGATGTCCGTAAAGCGGACGTTGCGCAATCGGAATTCAATGCTGCCGGTGTCGGTCAATCGCACGAGCGCGTCTTCAATCACCACTTTGATGCCGGGCAACTCCGCCGCAATACTGCGGCTAATTGGGTTCGCCAGCATCTGCAGCGAGATTGGGCCATTCAGCAACCGAACGTAGACACCAGCGAGCCCCAGCCCCAGCAGGATCAAAACGGGAAGCAAGAGTTTCGCACCAAACCAGCAAGGGCGGCCGATCGCGGTGCTAATGGCGCGCACGCGCGCGAACCGGCGCAACCGGGGCGGGGTGGCCGTGCGGCGGTTCGTCTTCGTATTGAGCGGTGCCGTCGCCAAACTCTCAGAGCCCCGTATTCACATCTCCGAGCCACTGCACGTGACCCGCCCTAGTCTCTCTCCGAACCATCCACCATCGAAGCACGCAAATCCGGAAAAAATCGAACTCGAGTGCTCGACGTGACCTGCGACAATGATACCGACTGTCGGTCTCTACACAACACGCTCGCGCCGCTTCATGATGTCGGCAAAGCAACTATCAAAACCGTCGTTTTGCACTCATTCGGCCAGTCCGCCAGTTGATCGAACATAGCGCACAACGGAATCGCTTCCAGGGTCAGAAACCAGCGCAAAAGCGTCAAAAGAAAGGCTGCCTTCCTATGGTTGACGACAACAAACCTGCGCCAAATTTTATAGCCAGAGCCGATGACGGCACAGCAATCGAACTGAAGACGCTGAAGGGGCGCGTCGTGGTGCTCTACTTTTACCCCAAGGACGATACGTCCGGATGCACGAGTGAGGCAAAGGACTTCGCCAGCTACAGGGATGAATTTGCCGCGGCCGGCGCTGATGTGATCGGCGTCTCACCTGACAGCGTGGCCAGCCACCAGAAATTCATCAAAAAACATGACCTCAACTTTCGTCTAGTGGCTGATGAGGACAAGGCGATTGCCACGGCCTATGGCGTATGGGTCGAGAAATCGATGTACGGCAAGAAATACATGGGTGTCGAACGTTCCACTTTCTTGATCGACAAGATGGGCACGGTTGCGATGTCATGGCGCAAGGTCAAAGTGCCGGGTCATGTGGCAACCGTCCTGGCGGCGGCTAGGGCGCTTGCGCCTTGACCATCAGCACGCCCGGCATCTCCAGCCGCAATTGGACTTTGCCGGGCAGTCTTGCAGCCTGTGCACGGGCCATCGTCGCCACGCCTGTTCTCGAAGAGAAGATCTGGCTCGCCAAGGCAACGGCGAAGGCCTGGTACGTCCATGGCCTACCGCTCGGCGCTGTGAGTGTCGGACTTCCCATGCCGGATCGTCCCGGCCGACCAGCGCGCCCCGAGTTACTGCTGCCGAGGGATATGCCACGCCGTTCCACCGGTGGAGAACGGGGTCGGTTCGCCCTCATCCATGCGCTGGCACATATCGAACTCAATGCCGTCGACATGACCTGGGACCTCATCGGCCGCTTCATTCACGCGGCCGTTCCGCGCGTTTTCTTCGACAACTGGGTGCAGGTCGGACTGGAGGAAGCCAAGCACTTCGACCTGCTCGAGCGACGCTTGCAGGAGATGGGCGGAGCCTACGGCGACCAGCCAGCCCATGACGGTCTATGGCAGGCAGCGCAGGCCACTGGACACGATTTGCTTGCACGGATTGCCGTGGTGCCTCTGGTGCTCGAAGCTCGCGGCCTCGATGTCACTCCCGGCATGATCCGCAGCCTGGATGCTGCCGGTGACGTGGCTTCGGCACGCATTATTGCGATTATCTACCGTGACGAAAAGCGTCACGTCGCGTTTGGCGCAAAATGGTTTCGTTTTCTGTGCATCCAAGAGCAACGACCGATCGAAGCGACATTCCATCGGCTCGTCCGCGAGAACTTTCGCGGTCCGATAAGGCCGCCATTTAACGATCGGGCTCGCGCGGAAGCAGGCCTTACCCCTGGATTCTACAAGCCATTGAGTGCCTTTGGCGCCGCAAAATGAGTGATACTGCCGTCTTAAAGCTGCGTCCGTAATGTTAATTTGAAACTCTGCTTTCGAATTATATGATCGATATTTGCCACACCAAGTAAATTTGCCGCAATCAAGGCCGATGCCTGCTAGGCAACTTCGCCGAGGGCCATTACAAGTTTGTGGAACGAAGGTCAGAAGTGGGGTCTGACTTAGGTCGACGCATTGCCCACGTATAAGTGCGTTCCCCGGGGAGATTGGCCTAGATGTTATCGAACTTCACCTCCAAGAAAACCGCAACCGAGAGTGGACCTATGAGCTTCGCCAGCCCCGCCATACCTCCCGCGCTGCCCCAGGCGACAGCTGCCCGTCCAGCCACAGCGCCTGTTCGTGTCGGTGACAGGGTCGCACCATCGGTCATCGGTCCAGACCTCATAATTCTGGGAAATCTGGTGTCCAAAGGCGAGGTTCAGGTTGACGGTGAAGTGCAAGGCGATATTCACGGTTCGCACATTGTGATCGGCGAAAAAGCCAAAATCACCGGCAGTATCGTAGCGGAAGAAATTGTGGTTCGCGGCCATGTCATGGGTTCAATCCGCGGTCGCAAAGTGATGCTGCAGTCATC
>JANNRP010000078.1:0-3399 GCA_031401535.1 Hyphomicrobiaceae bacterium
GTCCCAGTACTTTGCGGCATAATTGCCCGACCAGCCCTGGGTGCGGCCAGTGTTCCAGGACTGCTTGGAGCCCTTCATGTAGCTGCGGCCTTCCTCGGCTTCTCCAACCGAGATGTAGGCCAGCACCTGGCGTTTGCCGCCGTTGGCCTTCGACTTGAAGCGCTCAGCATTGCCGGCATGATCGGGATCGATCACGGCGACGTCGGCGTTCGAGCGCTTGGTCGACGCCATGTCGCCGGTCAGTTGGTAGGACCAGCTTTTGGCATTTTTGACGCTTTCGCGATCAGCCGCCGCCGGAGTGGCTGCGAGCAGGACGATTACGGCCACGCCGAGCGATTGTAAAAGGTTGGTACGCATGATCAAACCTCGTTGTCTACGCAACTGTTGTTCTGTCGAGGCAGCCATGACCCGGATCTGGTTAATGTGACCAGGAGGAATGGGGGTTATGGTTAATGGGGTAGGCAGTGTGGTTGGAGTTGCGATTGACGCGGGGCAGCGACGCCCTCGATGCAGCATTACTCATTCCAGTCCGTGTGAAGCGGCTCTCGCCGTAATCATCGCGGTCATCGTATTGGGGCCTGAGTAGCAACAGAACAGACAGACGGCCTCGCGCCTTGCGTCAGCAGCTACCCAACAACCCGACGACCTGTTGCGGTGCTGCGAGTTCTTGCAGGGGGCCAGGTTCCGACGTAATCGGCAGTATTTCAGAAAACGGATGACGTCAGCTCGGACCAGCTTCAAACATCGGCGAAAACGATAGGCAGGTCATCAAGAGCGCAAAATGCGGCCGCCGCATCCAGCTCCTGCCACGGCTCGTCTTGTTTTATCAATCGTCCAACTCTTGAAGTCTCCATAGTATATCCCCACTTGGTGGTGGCAGGACGGGCCCCTCTGGCGACCATCGTGGTCGTGATGTCGGACTGCATCGAGTACGCTCGATGCCCGGGTCCGTTTGCCTTTCTCCAACCGGGATAGAGCCGTACTCCCTGACCGGAGGCGGCGCGTGGATCTTCTGCAAGTTGAGTGGCTGAGCAAGCCGGTTTGGATGTGGCTGGGCTTCCTCGCCATTGTGACCGTCCTCCTAGCGTTTGACCTTGGGATTCTCCACCGCGAGCAGCGGGAGATTGGCGTCCGCGAAAGCCTCTTACTATCAGCGGTCTATCTGACACTTGGCGTCAGTTTTGGCGGACTTGTCTGGTGGCAACTCGGTTACACTGCGGGCATTCAATATCTGACCGGGTTCGTGGTTGAGAAGAGCCTCGCGCTCGACAACGTGTTTGTCATCGCATTGATCTTCGGATTCTTTGCCGTGCCCCGGCAGTACCAGCACCGGGTTCTATTCTGGGGCATTCTCGGCGTCATTGTTCTCCGGGCGATCATGATCGGCATCGGCGCAACCCTCGTTGCCGAGTTCTCATGGGTGCTCTACGTCTTTGCGGCTTTCCTGATCCTGACCGGCATCAAGATGCTGTTGTTCGGCAACAAGAAGGCTGATCTTTCGGAGAACTCGCTCCTCAAATTTATCCGCCGACGCTTCCGAGTGACAGACGATCTGCACGGTGAGCGTTTTGTCGTGACGTTGCCAGATCCAAAGACGGGTCAGCTCATACGCTACATGACGCCGTTGGCGCTTGCCCTCATCCTTATCGAAGTTGCCGACGTGATCTTTGCCGTTGACTCGGTTCCTGCCATCTTTGCCATCACAACCGATCCCTACCTCGTTTACACATCCAACATCTTCGCGATCCTCGGATTGCGTGCGCTCTATTTCGCGCTGGATGCTGTCCTGCATCGCTTCGCCTATCTGAAGCAGGCACTGGCTGTACTGTTGATTTTCATCGGTTCCAAGATTTTTTTCGCTGATCTGCTCGGCCTCGAAAAGTTCCCAGCGGCTTGGTCGCTGGGCGTGACGTTCGCGATCCTCGCCGCTGGCATCGTCTATTCGCTGTGGCGGACTCACGCGCCCTCAACAACAGCCTGAAAGGAGACCCGCAATGCCCTTGCTCCTCTGCCCCAACGACAACGGCCCGATGCAGACTGTCCAACGTGCCGGCGTCGAGTTTGATATTTGCCCGACTTGTCGCGGTGTCTGGCTCGACCGCGGCGAACTCGAAAAAATGCTTGCTACGGCGCGCCTGGACATGGCGGGTGGCCCGCAAAGTGACGCCCCACCGCCCCAGCAGTCCGGCTTCTTCCCGCAGCCACAGACACGTCCGCAGGAGCGGCGGGATTGGGATGATCGCGACGGCGATTACCACCACAAGAAAAAGCGTTCGAGCATCTTCGACATCTTCGATTGAGTCGGCGACCGCAGCGGCCAAATTGCAGTCAGACAAACAAGGATCTTCCATGCCCTATCGCAGTTCACTGGGACGTTTCTCGAGGCAATCCTGGGACAAGTTCAACGATGACATCAAGCAAGCTCAGAACGAGCATCTGATGGAAGGCATTGTGGCGGGGTGTGCGCTCGTCACCTACGCTCAAGCTGTCAGTGCCGCCGTTACGGCGGCGGGGTTGCGGGCGATCACGGTCAGGTAGGCACGGGCGCAGGTGTCAGGCTCAGCCGCGCCCTGCTCCCAATCGCGTAATGTGCCGAGTGGGATTTTAAAGCGTGTGGCAAACTCCTCCTGTGTCAGTCCAAGTGCTTGCCGGATAATCTTTGCGCGTGGCACGCGCTTCATGCGCTTGAAATCGTCGGGCGCGAGGGGTTGCGCGTCGGGATCGCTCAACGCGGCCGCCATCACGTCGTCATCCGTCATCGGACGCAAAGGCTCAAGGGGCTTGCTCGTTTTGTTGGTAGTAGTCATCTTGCTCATGTTTGGTTGCCCGTCTGGCTGAAATTATGCGGATGCGCTCGCCGCGCTCGGTGTAGGACACGAACAGCAAGGCGCCTTCGACCATACCAGTCCGTGTGAAGCGGCTCTCGCCGTAATCATCGCGGTCATCGTATTGGGGCCTGAGTAGCAACAGAACAGACTGACGACCTCGCGCCTTGCGTCAGCAGCTACCCAACAACCCGACGACCTGTTGCACCGCTGAGAATTCCTGCAATGGGCCAAAAAGAGACGAAGTCGCATTAGATGGCTGTTCCGACTGTATTTCTCAGCAGCGGACGTTTGGACCGGCTAGAGCACCCATTGCCGCTGAACCGCATATCTACGTGTGTGCGCAGGTGATATTTGTTGTGGCCATCTAGTTGCCCTACCCTAGGTGTCGAATCGAAGGCGGGTTGGGGAGTCGCAGATGCATCGAATATTCAGCATGAGCCTTCTTGCTTGGCTCGGCATTTTTGGCGCAATCGCGACCGCCATCGCAGACCTTGACAAGGTTACAGGGTCCCTCGGCTCGTTCGGTTCGGGCTTCTCGACTTTTCTTCGAATGCAAGAAGCAACCGTCGAG
>JANNRP010000079.1:0-5797 GCA_031401535.1 Hyphomicrobiaceae bacterium
TTGATTTTATTGGTACCGCTGCCCCGGCTCGAACGGGGGACCCCTAGATCCACAATCTAGTGCTCTAACCAACTGAGCTACAGCGGCATGCCGCACAGCGCCACGCTCGAAAGCGTACCGACGACCTTTCGCTGTTAAAACGCCAATTGGGTCGCCGCAGTCAAGAGAAATGCGACCGCGACGTCAGTTATTAGCTGCGGGTGGCCTCGCCGTGCCTAATCCGACGGCCGATCCAAACACGTCAGCCCTTAGGTTGAACCTTCTGGGCTGCTTCCGTCATCAATCGCCCGAGCTCCTGCGCCTGATTTGCATAGGCCTGCATTTGACGTTGGGCGTGCTTCGTTTGGATTTCCATGAATTCCTTCATGTCGCGGGCGCGCGACAGCTCGCTTGCAAGCGAAAAACCTGCCTCAATGTTCTGCTCAGCAAACCTCATGGTTTTGGCTTGAATTTCCACGGCGGTCTGAGTGACCGATCCAGACGACTTGGTAACCATCTCTTGGGCACGCCGCGTCATATCCAGGAATTGCGAATAGGCGGCCTTGCTCTGCTCGACGTTGCGCTCTGCCAACTGGCGCATCGGCTCGGGAATTTCCATCTGCGGCATCTGAGGCATCTGCGGCTTGAAATCCATCTGCGTTCTCCTTGCTTGTGACGGCGCAATTATTTGGTCGGCGTTGTTACATCATATGCCTATTTTTGCGGCTGCGCCTAGTCCGACCTTCTGGATGCGGCCTTCGCTGCGGCAGTTAACGCCGCCTGCGGCAACGGCGCATTGAGCTGCAACGGCGCCTTGCTGCCTTTGATGCCGCGCACCAGCACACGGACGGCTTGTTCCAACGGACGCGGACAAATCGGTGTCACCTCGATCGCGCCGAACCGGCCGTCGAAGGCGTTGAGCAACTCCAGCAGGGCGTCTACGCGATGAATCATGACCGCGGTCCCGCCTGGCCGCGTTACTCGCGCCATAAAGCGGACCCAACGCTCGATGCCACCGGCCGACATCACATGCGCTGCCGCGCGCAATGGGTCGGGCGGCGGCTTGCCGCGGCCTTCCACTAGGAACGGCGGATTGGCCAACACATAGTCGAAACGATTGGCCGATATACCCACACGATCCAATGCCACCACTGCCGCTTCGAGATCAATCTTCGCTACCTGCACACGCTCGCTCAACACATTGCGATCGATGTTCCTGGCAGCCAGCCCAGCCAACACCGGCTCGCGTTCGAGCAATGTCACACGCGCCTGCGGATGCCGAACCGCGACACAGAGGCCGACGACGCCGACGCCCGCTCCCAGGTCGAGCACGCAGGCGCCAGATGCGGGCAGTCCGTCCAGGGAGGCCGCCAACACAACGGCATCTAGCCCGGCTCGATAGCCGGACTCTGGTTGCAACACCATCAATTGGCCATCGAGGAATGCGTCATTGGTGACTCGGCAACCTTCATACTCGTCACCGTTGGCGCACATCGTTCGGCCTCTACTCCGCAACCCAGAGTCCCAGCTCGGCATCCCGCAGCACACGGGCCGCTTGCGCCCAGTCATCGGACGCGACCAGCATCCGTTGCGGCAGAATGCCGACGGAGCCCTCCAGTATGCTCATGTTCTGGTCAGCGAGCATCGACTCGACGCCAGCATCACGAAGCAGCGCCGCGGCGAAACTCATCAGCACTGGATCGTTGGAGCGAATTATTTCGCGCATCACCCAGGTTCCCACCATATATGCTACACGAGCGCTGTGCGGCACTATGCCGGACGGGCCAAAACGATTTGGCCCCGTACTATACGCCATGCCTCTCCGAATAACAGGCCAACACGAATTACAGGATGGACCCCGTGGGCGCCGTCAAAATCCTTGAACCGGCGGCCGACGCGTCGGAAAGCCTAAAGCCGATGCTCGACCTTGTCGCCGAAGACATGGGCGGGGTTAACCGTATCATCCTCGACAAAGCGGTCTCGGATGTCGAGCTAATCCCCGAGCTGGCACACCACCTGATCGATTCCGGTGGCAAGCGGCTGCGTCCAATGCTGACAATTGCCGCGGCCAAATTATGCGGCAGCATCGGCGACAAACACATCCGCCTCGCGGCGGCTGTCGAATTTATGCATACAGCCACGTTGCTACACGACGACGTTGTCGACGAAAGCGACTTCCGGCGCGGCAAGAAGGCGGCACGGTTGCTATGGGGCAATCAGGCGAGCGTGCTGGTCGGTGATTTCCTGCTCGGCCAGGCTTTCCGCATGATGGTGGACGTAGGTTCGCTGCCCGCCCTCAAGATCCTGTCGAATGCGGCCGCCGTGATCGCCGAAGGTGAGGTCATGCAGCTTGCCGCCGCCAAGAACACCGCCACCACCGAAGACGAGTACTTGTCGATCATCGATGCCAAAACCGCAGCACTATTTTCAGCTGCCGCCGAAGTCGGCGCAGCCATTGCGCAACGGCCTGCGATCGAACAGGCGGCACTCAAATCCTACGGTCGCTCGCTCGGCGTGGCGTTTCAGCTGGTAGACGACGCGCTCGATTATGCGGGCGACGCCGGCAAGCTCGGAAAATCCGTTGGCGATGATTTCCGCGAAGGCAAGATCACGCTACCGATCATCCTGTGTCACGCCCGGGGCACGATCGAAGAGCGCGCGTTCTGGAAGCGCACGCTTACCGATGGCGAGATCGCCGATGGCGACCTGGAGCACGCAATCAGCCTGATGCGCCGCCACAAGGCGATCGAGGCGACGTTCGAGCGTGCCCGTCATTACGGTGAAATTGCCCGTGAAGCGCTGGCGCCGTTCCCAGCCAGCGCACCCAAAAGGGCCATGCTCGATGTCGTTGCCTTCTGCGTGGCGCGGGCACATTAAGGGCGCGTACTGAGCGGCGTGCGACGCCTCTTCTCTCGATACGCCGACGGACTGTCACCGAACTGGGCGCGGAACCTGCCGTTGAAGGTAGATAGATCGCCAAAGCCTGTGTCGAAAGCAATCGCCGAGACAGCTTTGGACGATGTGAGCAAAGCAACGGCGGCACGGCGCATCCTCATGCTCAGCAGCAACTGATATGGCGTCATGCCAACCGTGCGCCGGAACGTGCGCAGAAAATGATACTTACTCATCTCCGCGACCGCTGCGAGTTGGCCGAGCGTCAATGGGTCGTCCGCGTGATCCTCGATATGGCGTAGAGCATCGCCGATGCGCTTCTCGTCCAGCGCCGATAAGCGAACTGGTGTCGACTTGACGCCCGCTATGACACTGATTACCAGCTGCATCACATCGGAAATGGCCTCGTCCGCCTCAAGTCGATCGGCGCGGGCAAGCCCAGCCTCGATATTCGCCAGCCAAGGGGCCACCTTCGGCAGCGCGGGCAGCATACCCACCGGAAAGCGGAACCGTCTCGTACCGCCGACACTCGCCGCGACCTCGGCGAAGTATTCCGGGGAGAAGTGTAACGCCACGCAACGATCGCCGCTGCTGTGATCGTGACCGCATTCGAAGCACGTTTCAGGATTGCCCAGCAGCAGCGCGCCTTGGTGCAGGAGTACCGTGCCTGTATCAGACTTGTACCTGAATGCCCCCTCAAGCACAGCGGCGATAGTGACCTGCTCACGGCGTTCTTCAAATGGACGATCGCCTGGGCCCGCCGTACAGATGTATTCGCAGATACTCCAGTCGCGCCCCTGACCAAGCAAGCGCATAGGAGACGGTTTGCCCGCAGTCAAAGCCTGTTCAGGTCGGAGCATAAGCGAGCTTTTTATCATTGCCGCAGCATAGCAATTTTCCCCAAGCGCCGGAAACTCGAAAGACCGCAGATTGAGATCGTTCTCAAAGTCTGCGGCAGCGCCGCGACCTGTGTCACCTATCAGGAGATAGTTGCGATGATAAACCATGTATCGATCGGTGTCCGGAGTATTGCGCGGGCACGGACCTTTTACGATGCTGTTCTTTCCCCACTCGGCTATTTGTGCCTCAGTGTCGGCGATACGTCACTCGGCTATGGCAGCGACTCCGTCGTATTCTGGCTCGGACAAACCGATGAGCCTGTCGCGGCGAATCCCCAATCGGGTCTGCATTTCTGCATCAACGCACCGACGCGCCAAAGTGTTGACATCTTTCACATAGCCGCACTTGCGGCTGGCGGCCAGGACAACGGCAAGCCCAGCCTGCGACCAGACTATGGCAGCGGTTATTATGCAGCGTTCGTGATCGATCCGGATGGCTATCGAATTGAAGCATACTGCAACCAAGCGTCATGACACCGACGTTCGTTATGGAGTCAAAAATATGCAGTTCGATTTTGAAACGATGCCGACTGCGCGTGCGGAAAAAATCCTGCTTTCCACTGTGGTTCCACGCCCTATCGCCTGGGTTACGACGCAGTCCCCGAACGGCGTGGTAAATGCTGCGCCCTACAGCTTTTTCAACATCATGGGAATCGATCCGCCGATCATCGCGATTGGCATCCAGGGACACCGCGAGCACCGCCGCAAGGACACCGGTCAAAACATTCTCACGTCGGCGGAGTTTGTCGTGAACTTGGTCACCGAAGCGACCGTTGCGGCCATGAACATTACCTGTATCGATGCGCCGCCGGGCGTCAATGAATTAGAACTTGCGGGGCTCGCAACGTTGGAGTCGGTAAAAATCAAGCCGCCACGTATTGCGGCGTCTCCGGTCGCGTTCGAATGCCGCTTGGAATCCTCTCTGACATTCAGCCCCAACCAATCGATCGTCATTGGCCGCGTGGTAAATGCCTTTATCCATGACGACTACATGCTCGATCACGCGCGCTGCCACATCGACACGCCAAAGCTCAAGCTCGTGGCGCGCATGCACGGTGCCGGTTGGTACGCGCGGACATGCGACCAATTCCAACTTGAACGACCGGTATGGCCGAACCAGGATCGAGTCGGCGGTGCCGGTTAAACCACCCACCAAATGCTGACGCCGACACTAGTGGGGAACCAACAATACCGATGCGTTGTCTCTGCCCGTGCGAACTAGCGCTTCCTGTTCTGGCGATGCTCGATCAGATCGTCAACAACGGCCGGCTCCGCCAACGTCGACGTATCGCCAAGGTTGGCGAAATCATCTTCGGCGATCTTGCGCAAGATACGCCGCATGATCTTCCCCGATCGCGTCTTCGGCAGTCCTGGCGAAAATTGGATCTGGTCTGGCGACGCAATCGGCCCAATTTCCTTGCGTACGTGTGCAACCAGCTCCTTCTTGAGCGCATCGCTCGGTTCGTTGCCATTCTTCAAGGTGACGTAGCAGTAGATGCCCTGGCCTTTGAGATCGTGCGGATAGCCGACCACCGCCGATTCCGACACCAGTGGATGCGACACCAGTGCGCTTTCGACTTCAGCCGTGCCCAATCGATGTCCCGAAACGTTGATCACATCGTCGACGCGCCCGGTAATCCAGTAATAACCATCCTGGTCGCGACGGCAGCCGTCACCGGTGAAATAGGTGCCAGGGTAGGTCGAAAAATAGGTTTGCACGAAGCGTTCGTGGTCCCCGTAGACCGTACGCATCTGTCCCGGCCAGCTATCGGTGATCGACAGATTACCCGATCCCGCGCCACTTATTACGGCACCCTTTTCATCATACAATTCGGGCTTGATACCGAAGAATGGCCGCGTTGCCGATCCCGGCTTTAATTTGGTCGCGCCAGGCAACGGTGTAATCAGAATGCCACCGGTTTCGGTTTGCCACCAGGTGTCAACAATTGGACAGCGCCCGTCTCCAACGACGCGGTGATACCATTCCCAAGCTTCCGGATTGATCGGCTCGCCGACCGAACCCAACA
>JANNRP010000080.1:0-7581 GCA_031401535.1 Hyphomicrobiaceae bacterium
GCGATGCCGGGCTGCCAAGGCGGCCGGTCGCCTGCGTCGCGTGCGTCGCAATGCCGCCGTTGAAGAACACGGAGTGCGGCATCGGCGCGTTGTCGTATTTCTTCGAAAAGTGCATCCGCGCCGTCCATTGCGGACGGAAGGTGCCGGTTGGGGTTTCGAATCCGCGCGCGCCCGACGAGATCGGCCAGACGTGCAGGACATTACCACCCGCCGAGACGGTCATCCGTTGGTTGGTCAGGTCGATCATGGCATTCAGCGTGACCGCCGGAGCCAACCGGATCGGTTTTTGCAGGGCAACTTCGGGAGATGCCGCGATTGCGGGTGTTTCAGCGGCAACGGTGGACGGCTGGACCGCAGTGATCTGGCCGTCATCGGCCTGCATGCCTGGATCAGCCGCTGCTGGAGCACCCGAAAACAGCGCCAGGGACAAAATAGCAATCGGCGCAAACGTGCTCAAAGCCCGACGAGACATGCAATAACTCCAACGCGATACGAGGGGATCAGGTGCCAACTTTAACGACGATATCGCCGAGTACCTTCGGTTCCCTTAACCAAAGCGCGCTTTACGGCAAAAAAGTGAGCGCTGTGGCTCAAACCGCTGCCGCCTTGAGCGTCTTGAACGCCGCCAGGGCCCGCTCGCGAGCGGCCGCATGGTCGACCATGGGCAACGGATAGGTTTTGCCCAACGCGACGCCGCACTGTGCCAACACGTCCCGCGGGGCGGCGGCTGGCGCATGGATGTATTTATCCGGCAACCGGGCAATCTCAGGCACCCAGCGGCGGACATACGCACCGTCGGGATCGAAAGTTTCGCCCTGCTTTTGCGGATTAAACACGCGGAAATAGGGTGCGGCATCCGCGCCCGATCCGGCAACCCACTGCCAACTGGCAGCGTTGGACGCCAGATCCGCGTCCACCAGACAATCCCAGAACCAGGCTTCGCCCGCCTGCCATGGCAACAGCAGGTCCTTGACCAGGAACGAGCCGACGATCATCCGCACCCGGTTGTGCATCCATCCCGTGGTCCAAAGCTCGCGCATACCGGCATCGACGATTGGAAAACCGGTCTGGCCCTTCTGCCAGGCGCGCAGATGGTGGTCGTTGTCCACCCAGGGAAACTTGGCAAACTCGGACTTGAACGGTTCGGTCGGCAACGTCGGCCAATGATAGAGCAGGTGATAGGAGAACTCGCGCCACACCAACTCCTTCAGAAAGGTCTCGAGCCCCTGGTCGAGCTTAGGGTTATTGGCAGCTATCGCCCGCGCCCGGTGCCAGCAGGTGGCCGGGCTGATCTCGCCGAACCTCAGATGTGGCGACAGTCGCGATGTACCAACGACATCGGGCCGGTTGCGCATCGTGTTGTAATCAGCAAGCCCGGTCTTCAAGAACGTGTCTAGACGCTTGGAAGCACCAGCCTCGCCCGGCGCCCAGGCCTCGCGCATACCACCGGACCAGTCGGGCGTGACGGGAAGCAGCGCCCAATCGTGAAGCCGGTCAGATTTCGGCCGGGAAGCGGGCGTTGGAATGGCGCGCGGGGCGGCTGCCAACGCACGCATTGGCATCGTCGACACCGTGCGCCAGAACGGCGTGTAGACCTTGTAGACCACACCGGTTTTGGTCCGCACCTTGTCGGGGTCAAACAATAGCGTGCCCTCGAAGCGGCTGACTTTGATGCCTTGAGCCGTCATATCCTGATAAACGTCAGCCTCGAGCACCCGCGCCCAGGGCTCGTAGGCACGGCTCATCACGAGGCGATCGGCGCCGGTGTCAGCGACCAGGCGCTGCAGTTGCTCGCGCGCAGCGCCGCGGCGCAGGATCAATGCCGAGCCACGCGCCTCCAGATCCGCTGCCAACGACGACAGGCTATGGTGCAGCCACCATCGGCTGGCGCCGCCATGCTGCCAAACGCCGGGGGTTGCCTCATCATGCACGTAAACTGGGATCACCGGCTGGCCGCTTTCGACCGCATGACGCAAGCCCGGATGATCGGTCAACCGCAGGTCCTGCCGAAACCAAACTATGATTGGCTTGATCGACATGCCGCCTGCCCGTCTTGGTATTTTTATGACCTTCAATGAACGGGTCAGCCCGCCGAACGGATCAATTGCCGAACAGGACGTCTAACAGCGTCTTGGGCTTCGGGCCCTGCCTCTGCTGCGACTGAGACGGTCGCTGCCCAGTCGTTTGCCCTCCGCCACCCCAACCAGACTGGGCCCACGGCGCCCAGAACGGAGTACTCTTTGCACTGCCGATCTCGTTTTGATCCGCGCCGCGCCGCGGGTTGGGTGCCAGTGCGACGACCGGCTCCTTCGGCTTGGCCGAGCGTAAAGCGAACTCGTCAGTCACCCCGTCGATGCTGACGACCGTGACCTTGGTATCGTCCCAGGTCCACACCGACAGCCGGTCGCCGACGCGGTGCGGCTGAACGCCAAGCACGGCGTTGGCCTGCAGATCGATGAGCGCCACCTGCTCGATATCAATCCGGCCCGACCGTCCGGCGTGAAACCGGAGCGTTGCGACCCCTTGTGCCGGTTGGGTCCTGATCTCCCAGTCCAACAGTTTTGGGGCACCCTCGCCCAGCATTTCAAGCGGTACCCTCAGTTTCACCAACTCACTGCTGACGGCAAAAAAGGCGTTGCCACGTTTGACAACCCGCCAGCTTGCAATACCGGCTCCGGCGACCTCGGCGTCGCCGCTGGTGTCAGGCGCCACGCCCAAGCGTTCGAGCGCCTCGGCGGCATCCTTGAGACTAGGCTTCAAAACCAGTGAGCGGCGCAGGCTTGTGATCGCATCCTCGGTGCGTCCCAGTGCCTCCTCGATCTCACCTTTGGCCCACAGCACCTCGGCGCGGCTGGGATCGAGCTTCATCGCCTTGTCGATCTCTTTCAGCCCCAGTTCGGGCTGCGCGGTCGCCTTGTAGACGAACGCGCGATAGGCAAAGGCCACGACCGCACGCGGATCGAGTTCGATGGCGAGCGACAGATCGGCCTCGGCCTCCTCGTAGGCTTCCGCCTTGGCGTGTGCCAGTCCGCGCCATTCGTGAGCCGCGACCGACTTCGGATCAAGCTCGATGGCGCGGGTGAAATCCTTGATCGCCGACGCCGCGTTGCGCGCCGCAAGATAAGCGGCACCCCGCAACACGTAAACTTCCGGGTTGGCTGGCTCGAAGGCAATGGCGCGGCTCAGGTCTTCCACCGCTTCCTCGAAGCGCTCGACCACGAGTTTGGCTTCGGCACGGCTGCGGTAGGCCGATGCAAACCGCACATCGGTCTGTAGGGCGCGCGAAAAATCGCGCATCGCCGCATGGGGGCGCGCCTCGGCGAGGAAGGCCCGGCCCCGGCCCGAAAGTGGCGCGGCACTGCCCGGCATCAGTTCGATCGCCTTGGTGTAATCGCGGATCGCATCGGGCGACGCGCCTAGCCGCATATGGGCGCTGCCTCGGTTGTGGTAGGCGGCGGCATAGCCGGGCGTCAGCAGAATGGCCCGGTCGAAATCCTTGAGCGCCTCGCGCGGCTGCCCGAGTGCCAACAGCGCGATACCCCGGTTGTTATAAATTGCGGCATATTCCGGGAATAGTTGAGCGGCACGATTAAAGTCCTCGACCGCCAGCCGCTGTTGCCCCATGCGCCCGTAGGCGACCGCCCGATCGCTCAATATGACCGCCCGGCGATCGTTTGGCAGGCTGGCATCCTTCAGTGCTTCGGTGAACAGGCCAGCGGCCATCGCCGGATTGCCGCGCGCCAAAGCCGACGAGGCTTCCTGCGCCTTGGCCGTTGCCGTATCGGGCGCAGCTGTCTGACCGCTGGCGGGCGTGATCGCCACGAGCGCCGCCAATACCGATAGAGTTAACGCATGCCGCATGGCACCACTTCGTTCGAATCGACGGCGAACGTCAAGTGCGCCCGATTGTGACGCCGGCAGGGAGCACTACCCCTTGACCAGCTCCGCCAACGCCTTGCCCATATCCTTGCAACTGGCCTTGCCACCCATATCGGGCGTCCGCATATCCGGGTGATCGGCGATCAGCACCTCGATCGCCGTCTCGATGGCGCGCGCCGCCTGTTTATGCCCCAAATGGTCGAGCATCATCGCACCCGACCAGATCTGGCCGATCGGATTGGCGATGCCCTTGCCGGCAATATCGGGCGCCGAGCCATGTACTGGCTCGAACATCGACGGGTATTCCCGCTCAGGATTGATATTGGCGCCCGGTGCAATCGCGATCGTACCGGTGGTCGCGGGCCCCAAATCGGAGAGGATATCGCCGAACAGGTTGGAACCGACGATCACGTCGAACCACTGGGGATTGCGCACCAGATGTGCCGTCAGAATGTCGATGTGGAACTGGCTGGTCTTGACCTTGGGGTAAGCCTTCGACACTTCGACAAAGCGCTCGTCCCAATAGGGCATCGAAATCGAAATGCCGTTCGACTTGGTGGCGGATACGACCTCTTTGCGCCGGCGCGTCATCGCGAGGTCGAAGGCATATTTCATGACGCGATCGCAACCGCGGCGGCTGAACACCGCCTGCTGAATCGCCATTTCATGCTCGGTGCCTTCGAACATGCGGCCACCGACGGACGAATACTCGCCCTCGTTGTTCTCGCGGACGATCCAGTAATCGATATCGCCCGGCTTGCGGCCGGCCAGCGGCGACGCCAACCCTTCGAACAGTCGCACCGGGCGCAGATTGATATACTGCTGGAAACCGCGCCGGATCGGGATCAGCAACCCCCATAGCGACACATGATCCGGCACACCCGGATAGCCAACGGCGCCGAGATAGATCGAATCGAAACTGCGCAGCCGGTCGAGGCCATCCTCGGGCATCATCGCGCCCTTCTTCTTGAAACGCTCGCAGCTCCAGTCGAAGTGCTTCCACTCAAAGTTGAGATCGAAGCGGCGACCTACCGCCTCCAACACGCGGATGCCTTCCGGCACCACCTCGTTGCCGATGCCGTCGCCTGGGATGACAGCAATCTTCATGGCGTTGGATGGAGCCGATTTCGTTGACTTGGACTTCGTCATGGATCTGCGAGCCTTTGTGCGAATGGGACTGTGGATGAAATCAGTCGCGGTCGGACGCCGCTGATCCGGCGACTGCCAGCAACCCGCCCGCGAGCGCAACATTCTTCATAAAGTGGTTGAGTTGATTGGCATACTGGGCAGCGTCCACAGCCCAGAAGTTATGGAACAGCGCGCCCGACAGCAGGCAGAACCCAGCAAGCAGGACCGCGGGCACGGTTGCAAAAATATTGAACGCGATCATCAAGCCGCCGATAATTTCAAGAGCGACCGTCGCCATCAGTAATATTTCGGCGGACGGCAGCCCCTTGCTCTGCATGTACCCCAACGTGCCCGCCCACCCCATGAGCTTGCGCACTCCGGAAATCACGAACAGCGAGGCAAGCATAATCCGCCCCAAAGTCAGGAAGCTCGATTGCATAGTATGTCCTCCGTTTGCAGGCTCAGTGGCCCGTCGTTGTTGTTGTGACATATCCAGCATGATCGACACACACGCCGGGTGCGCCGTATGTCAGCGCCGCCTTGAGCCTATCACCCAATGGCGTCTTCGTCAGGCTTGCTGAATCGACCCGTACATAGATCGTTTCAACCTCGCAGATCACGGCCGCGGCTCCGGCAATCCGGACGTGCGTCGAGATCGTGAACGACGTAGTGCCTAGCGCTATCGTCGCCACGCTGATTTCGAGCACCTGGTTGTTGCGCGCAGGGGCCTTCCACGTCGTCGTCTGCTTGACGAGCTGCATGTCAAACTCGCGCGAGGCCAGTGCATTCGAGAACCCCAGTGCGCGGAAGAACTCGGTCACGGCGAGATCAACGTAGTCGCCATATCGCGCATTGAACACGACGAGTTGTGCGTCGCATTCCTGGTAACGCACACGAAGATAGTAGCGGAAAGGAGTGGTGGGCATGACGGTGAGGTGGGGGATCATGGGAGACAGGATTGACGACGCCCGAGGTTGCCACCGCTCCGCGCCATTGTCACGCCGAGGCTTGATCGAAACCTCTTGTTAACCGAACCGCACCTAGCCTTTTCCAAGGTACGCGTGATGATTCGTGGCCGTGATCGCACTGGGCGATCGGTCCGCGACAACGCCAGATGTCACTTGATTGGATGCCGCCAATGCAGCGCGAAATTCATGCCCTCCTCGCAGCCTATCTTGCGGATCGGCAAAGGGAAGCGACCCTCGTCGGGGATTTGTTGATGGCGCTGGCAACCGGGTCGGCCGGCCGACAGCGCATGTTCGAACAAATCGCGGCAGCAGTATCGGCGACGGCGCCTGAGGCTGCGGTTCGCGCCCCGTTGTCGGATATCTCGACCAACGATTTCATGCTGGCAATCCGGGAATTGCGCGACGCGCGCGACGCATCGGTCACGCATTGATGTGACAGCGCGCCCGTTGTGGCTCAGCGCCAGTCGAGCCCTGCGCCCGACCGGCATTATTAGCCACGCGAGGCCGTTAAATTATTTCGCTCCTCGCCTGGAAAACCTCGCAGTCTGACAAAGCCAGCCGGATCGACGGTCCGTCCCCAATAGACCTCTATGGTTGACCTGTTGAAGTCGGCTGCGACCACAGAGATCGCGCGATCGAGTGGGGTTGATGGAAATCCTCCGTGCGCGCCCTCGTGCACAACCAATGTCAAAATCTCACCCCGTGCCGCCAATGCTTTTGCATCCCGGGCGTAACCTGGATTGTCATCGGCCGCGCCACCGGTGATGTCTTCAAAAACAATCCGTGGCACGAAGTCTTTACCCAGCTTCGAACGCAGCTCCCTGATGTGATCCAGGGCTGGGCTTTTTGCCACATAGTGGAACCCTGCATCTCGCACGGCAACAGCGTCCTTCAACCAGTCCGCCTGCTGATTTCCCTCACCATGCAGATGACCATCCTTCTTGTCGCGGGCGGCATCCAGTTCGATGAGATTTGAAAATCGCTTTGCCCCGTAGGAGCGAACGAGCGATTCCTGCTTCCACTTCGCTTCGGCGATCCGAGCGCTTACGGGCATTCCCTGAGGTGCTGGATCGTCGAATCCATGGACATCGGTCTCGACATACCAAGCAATGATGAACCCCTTACCAGGAAAATCCAGTACCCTCCGTACGTCCTCAATTGACCATGAATGATGTGCGGCGACGATGGCATGCGCAGGAAGACGGCTCATGATATTTTCTGTAACAGCGCCGGACCGTGAAACCCAATGTGGATAATACGACGCGACGACGGGAACAGAATTCTGTTCGAAGAGCACGGCCGCTGTTGCACGCTCCCATGCTGTCAGCAGAAAAATGGTGGTTACCGCCAGACAAATAGATGTTGAACGCATTCAAAACTCCTGAGCCACGAACGAGGTTAACGCACACCTCGAATGAGGTTAACGTCACGTCGAATTGTTTGTTCCGTTTGGGCAGCGGTCGGCCAAATGTTGGCTAATCGGCAACTGTCTGCACCGATCGACACGCAAGTGATGCCACAATGAAGGGGCCGGGCACGAGCCTCGGCTATCGGTGGTAGTGATAACCAAAAGCGTTTGAAATTTGTTCCACGGGCCGCCATCGCC
>JANNRP010000081.1:0-3243 GCA_031401535.1 Hyphomicrobiaceae bacterium
AGCGCTACTCGACCGGCTGACGCATCACTGCGACATCATCGAAACCGGCAACGACAGTTGGCGCTTCAAAAACAGGGCATGAAAAAGCGAACCGCCAGCCGGTCCCTCCGCTGTTCCGCTACGCTCCACAGCTCCAGGACCTGCTGGCTAAAAACAGATCAGAAGGTGGGGTCAATATTGCACGCCGATCCGGGGCGCATTGCCTCACTAAGAATGTTACCGGAGAACTGATCGCCAGGACTGGGGGCGCGTCACCGAATCAGATCGGTGTCGGCGATGGCGGGACAGATCAGCATGAGCGCGCGGCGCGAGGTAATGGCAGCGGTCGCAGAGCGCTACCGGTTAGCGGGGCGGACGGACAAAGGGCGTATCCTGGACGAGCTTTGCAAGGTGGCCGGTTGGCATCGTAAGCATGCGGTTCGAGTACTTTCCGCCCGTCAGCCCTCAGTGTCTGCTGCTCGGCGGCGCAAGCCGACCTACGGCGCGACAATCAAGGATGCACTGGTGGCACTGTGGGAAGCGTCGGACAGGATCTGCGGCAAGCGGCTCAAGGTGATGATCCCGACGCTGCTGCCGTCGTTGGAGCGACATGGCCGGTTGCAGCTCGACAAGGCTGATCGCACTTTGGTGCTGGACGTCAGTGCGGCAACAATCGACCGCCTGTTGGTCGACATCAAGATCGCGGCTGCCGGTGGTAAGCGCCGCCGCGTCGGTTTCTACTCGGCTGTGCGGCGCGAGGTGCCGATCCGGACGTTCAACGACTGGAATGATCCGGTGCCCGGCTTCTGCGAGGTCGACATGGTCGCGCACGGCGGCACGTCGGTCGCCGGCTCATTCATCCAGACACTGACGATGGTCGATGTCGCGACCGGCTGGACCGAATGCATGCCGCTGGTGACACGCGAGAGCGGGCTCGTCGTGCGAGCGATGGAACGGGCGCAGCGCTTGTTTCCCTGGCTCGTACTCGGAGCGGATTTCGACAACGACAGCGCGTTCATGAACGACGTTGTAGTGCCGTGGTGTCGTGAGCAGAAAATCGAGGTCACGCGCTCGCGGGCCTACAAGAAAAACGACCAAGCTTTCGTCGAGCAGAAGAACGGCGCGGTCGTCCGGCGGCTTGTCGGATACGGCCGTTTCGAGGGAGTCGAGACGGCTCGCGTTCTGGTTCGACTGTATGCAGCATCTCGGCTGCACACGAATTTTTTCCAACCGTCTTTCAAGCTGAAGGATAAGCGGCGGGAGGGCGCGAAGGTTACAAAGCACTATCATGCTCCGGCGACGCCCTATGCCCGCGCATTAGCGCATCCAAAACTGAACAAGGCGGTCAAGACGCGCCTGCGCGAGCTTTATCGGACGCTCGACCCCGTCGCGCTGCTGGCCGAGATACGTGCGGCCCAAACGGAACTCGGCACCCGCGTGGATCACCGGTCCAACAAGATTCCAGCAACGGTGTCGAGCGACGTCCGCGCTGGAACCCCAGTGTGCCCAAACGCGCCAACGCCGGATGCGGCAGCGTTCGCGAAAGGGCTTGGCGATGACGTGCTTTGCGGCGAGCAGCGTGCGATCCATCGGCAGTTGCGCAAGCCCTACAAGACAAGAGTACGGATGCCGTCGATGCTCGATCTGCACGTCGAGGACATCGAGCGTTGGCTGGCGGCCGAGCCGCGCCTAACCGCACTCGTCATTCTCGCGAGGCTTGCCGCGCGTTATCCTGATCGGTTCGGGCCGCCGCAACATACGATTGTGCAGCGCCTGCTGAAGGCTTTGCGCCGCAAGGCTGCAACCCAGTTGGTGGCGGCTTCCGAGCTTGGTGCCACGCCCACTTTGCCGAGCGCACTTGGTACGGCAATCAGCCGCTCAACTGCAGCGCCGACCGCATCGGCGTCAGCGCTCCCCGCTCTCGCCTCGGGTAACATTTTCAGATGAGGCAATACGCGGGGTCAAAGTTCCGCGCCGATTGACAGCCAGCGGCAGCCAGCGCCATGGCCTCCGCAGCCATCGACATAGAGCGCGCATGTTCAACAAGACTGAGGCCAACGTCCGTCAAGACGAGGCGTTTGCCGATCCTCTCAAAGAGCGTGGTTGCAAGCGCGGCTTCAAGCGCGGCGACCTGGCGCGACAATGTCGGTTGGGTCAGGCCGAGCTTGCGCGCCGCAGCCGAGAGCGAACCGGCGTCTGCCGTGGCGCAGAAGGCGCGTGCCTGATTCCAATCCATTTTGATCATACGTATTTGTATATACGATGTGCAAACTTCGACAATCCCCAATATTTTTGCATGTGCTAGGAAATCGGCCAGAGGAGATCATCATGCTTCGAACCATTGACGACGCGCGCTTCTGGGACGGGATCGCGCGCAAATATGCGACTACCCGCATCAAGGACATGCCCGGCTATGAGCGCACCATTGAGCGCAGCCAACACTTCCTCAGCAGCTCTGACGCCGTGCTCGAAATCGGATGCGGCACCGGCACCACCGCGCTGAAGCTTGCACCGTTCGTTGCCCGTTTTATGGGAAGTGACGTGTCGAACGAAATGGTCGCCATCGCACGGGAGAGGGCCATCGCGCTTGGTTGTCAGAATGCTGAGTTCACGGTAGCGGCAGCCGAAAGCAGTCCAGGCTTGGACGGCTCATACGATGCCGTGCTTGCGTTCAACCTTCTGCATCTGATCTCTGACCGACCGTCGACCCTGGCCCTTATCCATCGCCTGCTTAAGCCGGGCGGGCTGTTTATCTCCAAGACCCCCTGCCTATCGGAGATGAACCCGTTGATCCGTATTGCGGTGCCGCTTATGCGGTTCGTCGGCAAGGCACCGTTCGTCTCACTGTTCGCAGCACCGGCCCTCGAAGCCGAAATCGCAGGCGCTGGCTTCATCATCAACGAGCGGGAGCGGCATGGAACGGGCCGCAAAGATCCTCGGATATTTATCGTCGCTCGAAAGTCGGGTTGATCAGCATTCAACGGCTCCGGTCACCCCTCAGGTTCGCGACCGCTTGCTACAGAGGTGCGGACACGACCACTGCGAATACTGAGGCGCATCACGATACGCAGCGCGATGTCCGGAATCTCTGCATCGCGCGGCACGGCGAGCATCTCGACCGTCGATGTGGAGATCAAAACTAGTCACAAGCCGGTTCGACGCTTTACCGCAGTGCAGAGTTGTCGTCGCGACTCCGGGTCATTGATATCGGTTATGTCAGTCCCAGCAACGGCCGCGTAGAGCCGCTCGATTGCGAGTTCGATC
>JANNRP010000082.1:0-5299 GCA_031401535.1 Hyphomicrobiaceae bacterium
CGAGCCTCATCGCCGCCTGGGATTTCTCAAAGGAGATATCGTCGTCGCATATTGTCGATGTGGGGCCGCTCGGATTGCACGGTCGACTTATCAATCAACCAACGCGCGCTGTCACTGGCTCGGCCTGGGACGGCTCGGAGATGTCGTGGAAACATGCTCCCCGCCAGTACGGTGCGATCCATTTCCACTCAGACGACATCGACGATTGCCTGTGGCCTGCGACCCACGAATGGACGGTTCCGTTCGGTACGCGGTCCGGGGTCTATGCGCTGCGTCTGCAGGCGGGGGTGGCCGAGGAAAATATCCCATTTTTTGTCGTTCCGCCAAAATCAAAGCCAACCACCAGGATCGCCGTTCTCGCCTCCACGTTCACCTACACTGTGTATGGCAACCACGCGCGACCAGAGTGGTTCTCCGATGCCAAATGGCAGGCCGCGTGGCGCGCGCAGGCGGCACAATGGGGCGGCTATCCCCACAATCCCGGCGACCATGCCGATCTGGGTTTGTCGACTTATAATTTTCACACTGACGGCAGCGGCATCGCCTACGCGAGCTGGCGGCGTCCGATGCTCAACCTGCGCATCGGCTACATCACCTATCCCTACCCCGACATTCGCGGCTCCGGCCTGCGCCACTTCCCAGCCGACAGCCACCTGACCGCATGGCTCGAAGCCAAGGGCCACGGCTACGACATCATTACCGACTGGGAGTTGCACAATGAGGGTTATGATCTGCTGAAAGATTACTCCGTAGTGATCACAGGCTCGCACCCCGAATACCACACACGCGAGATGCTTGATGCACTCACCCGCTATCGCGATCACGGCGGGCGTTTCATGTACCTCGGCGGCAATGGTTTCTACTGGAAAGTTGCGCTGTCACCGGACAAGGCGGGATTGATCGAGATCCGCCGCGCCGAGGGCGGTATTCGTGCGTGGGCCGCTGAGGTCGGTGAATACTACAACGCCTTCGACGGCGAGTACGGCGGCATGTGGCGGCGCAACGGTCGTCCGCCACAGAAGCTTGCCGGCGTCGGCTTCACCGCCCAAGGCAACTTCGTCGGCTCCTATTATCGCCTGACGCCAGATGCGCGCGATCCACGCGTCGCCTGGATGTTTGACGGCATTACGGATGACACCATCGGCGGCTTTGGCTTGTCCGGCCACGGCGCCGCCGGCTTCGAACTCGATCGCACCGACAAGAAACTCGGCACGCCGTCACATGCTCTGGTGGTCGCGCGGTCTGAAAACCATCCCGCAGATGCACCGTGGGTGCTGGTACCGGAGGAGCAACTGACGCACCTGACGACCATACCAGGCGTCAAGCCGAAGGAACTGATCCGCGCCGACATGACGTTCTTTGAGACGCCGGGCGGCGGCGCGGTGTTCTCGACGGGGTCGATTACGTTCTGCGGATCACTACCGCACAACAGCTTCGACAACACGGTATCGAAGCTGCTCGACAACACACTGCGACGGTTCCTAGACCCGGCCTCGTTTGGTTCAAGCGACTAAGCCCGCCACTTACAAGGGCGCCAACTCAGGGGGTACATCACGCTGGTAGGCTGCCCCCAGTTGCAGCAACCGGGCTTCCGCGAAGGGGCGTCCGACCAACTGGAAGCCGTTCGGCAACTGCCCCTCGCGGGGATAAGGCAGCGTCAACGCAGGCAACCCCAGGTAGTTGATCGGACGGCAGTAATAGACGACGCGCCCCATGGCCGCCATCAGCTTCGGACCTCCGGCGACATCGAGATCGGCAATCGTCGGCAGCGGATCGGCGAACGTTGGCAGGATGGTGACATCGGCATCGGCATAGGTTTGCGCCAACGTCCGGACCAACATGGTGCCACGAGCGCGCAACGCTGTTTGATGATCCGCACCCGATACGAAATGTCCGAACTCCAACCTGGCCCGGACCTGCGGCCCGAAGTCCCGGCCGCGCTTACGCAGGTGCTGCCCGTGCGCGGACGCAACCTCGGGCAACTGCAGCAATTGCGTCAGCCGGTCGAGCATCCCCCAATCGGGAAAGCGCACCGAGACGCGCCTGGCGCCTTGAGATTCAAACAAACGCAGCACTGTCTCCATCCGTTGCTGTACGCTGGCGTCAGCGACCGCGAGCAAGGTTTCGTCAACCCCGATGCGCAGACCGGCGATCGGTTGACCAATATGCCTCGAATAATCCGGCACCGCGCGATGTGATGACGTACCGTCGCGCGCGTCCTGCCCGGCTATCAGCCCAAGCATCAGCGCAAGATCACTCACCTGGCGCGCGAGCGGGCCAATACAATCGAGCGACGCCGACAGCGGCATGGCGCCTGCGCGCGACACCCGGCTCCACGTCGGCTTCAATGATGCGACGCCCAGGGCCGCAGCGGGCAATCGCAACGAGCCGGCGGTGTCGGACCCGAGTGCCGTCGGAACAACACCGGTTGCAACGCAAATCGCCGAGCCCGACGACGAGCCCCCGGTAATATGATCGACGTTCCAGGCGTTGCGCGCGTGGCCGAGCACGTAGTTATGTCCGGTCGGGCCGAACGCGAACTCAGTCAGATGCAATGCAGCAATCTGGTGACTGCCGGCCGCTTCCAGGCGCCCGATGACGGTGGCATCTGATGTGCAGGGCGCATCGCGTCGAATTTTTGCGCCCCAGCTTGGTATCCGCCCTATGCGATCGAACATGTCCTTATGGGCCAGCGGTACGCCATGCAGCGCACCCAACGGGCGGCGACCCAACGCGACGATGGCATCCGCCACTTTGGCGCTGGCCTTGGCGGTATCATCTTCAAACGCGATGACGGCGTTAGTCTTGGCATGAACAGTGCGGGCGCGCTCCAAGGCTGCAGTCGTCGCTTCGACGCTTGATGTCTGTCGCTTGGCGATCGCCGCTGCAAGCGCACCAGCCGATAGAGCTCTGAGTTCCATGGGCCTCACTCCTGTTCGGCGTCGAGGGTGGCGGCAAAGTCACCGCCGTCCGCCTGCAGCGGTAGGTCGTCGGATACGGCCAACGCCGTAGCCGCCAGCGCTGCCATATGCGGGCGGATCAGCGCCAGTCGTTCCTCAGGGATGTCATAACCCTGCAAGCTTTGGGGCAGCAGGGCAGGCGCAGCAGGTGGTTTGGTCAGCATGGAGGATAGCCTTCTAACGGGGCTGCATGTGATGTCGACACTGATCGTATGACGACTTGCATCGATAGGCGAGCCCTGTGTCCGCCGCCCCCCACAAGCGGCTGCTGGCCATAACGGCATTAACTATTTGTTAACCATGTCAAGCTATCCAAAACATTGGCGTGGTTGCGGCGTACGAGCGCGGCCAGCCCGTCATTATCCATTTTATGAGGCGGACCATGCGCGCTAGTTGGGTTGCGGCCGTCGTCATCACCGCATTTGTCGGCGGGCCTGCCGTTGCCAAGCCAAAAGCACCGGCCGTCGCCATTCAGCAAGCTGATTACCGTGTGGCTGCTGACGATGTCAGCGGCGAAGCGCGCCGGTATGTCGCCGTTGTTTTGCCCGGTCGCGTCATTGAAGCCGAACTCACACGCATCGCCGATCAGGTCCGTAACAAGGAGAAAGTGCCGTTCGAGCGCACGCTGGTGAACTTCTATCTGCCCAGCATGAAGATCGGCCAGGGGGCCTGGGCGACCGCCGCATTCAATCCGAACCTCAAGATCTCAATCATCGGCCTGCGCCTCGATGAGGAGCAGTCGGCGTTAGCGGAAGCTGCCATCGATAAACGGAACATCATAGGCTCGTGGCTCACACAATCACCATCCGCTCCCGGCCGGCTGACGCTTTATCGTGAGCAGGCAAAAACGTTTGCCGAATGGCGGTTGCGTGATGGCAAGCGGATTGTCGAAGAGCAACTCGAGAGCAAGGTCCGCGCAGGTCGCCGCTTCGATCCGGTGAGCGGCGGTACCGCGCATTATATCGTGACTTGGAGCGGTGAGCTTGAATTGCGTGATGCGGAGGTGCTGATTGCCTCCGCTGAACGCTTACCGACCGTGGTGGGCGGGGCGGAAAGGCCAGCTGCGCCGCTGACCAGAACAGCTGCGGTGAGATCCCGACCCGCAAACACCAAATCGGCGTCATCAGACGCAAGTGCAAAGCTGTCCGAGCAATTGTTCAAGTTTTGACGGCACTGCGGCCCAAATCGCCGGTTGACGGCCGTTTGCCGACCTCCATACTGCGACCATCTCCTCGTTAGATGGAACTCGCTCGATGTCCCCCAAGAAGCTCGACAAGTTGCGCGCCAAATACGGCACAGCGTCCGCCGCCGACGTACACGATCCTGAATTCAAGAAGGTCGTGGAGTTGCTGTTCTCAGGCACCGACCGACGCGCCAAGCCGTACGAAGGCATCTCGACCTTCCTCGATCTGCCGCTGCGCATGGACGCCGTCTCCACTAACGATTTCGATGGTCTCGACGTGGCGCTTGTCGGCGTGCCGATGGATCTCGGCGTGACCAATCGGTCTGGCTCACGATTCGGGCCACGCAGCGTGCGTCAGGTGGAGCGCGTTGGCCCCTATCACTATGTACATAAGATACTGCCGTCGGCACGCGTGAAAGCCGCCGACATCGGCGACGTACCGTTCCGCAGCCGCTACAGCCTGGAGCAGAGCCACGAGGACATCGAGGCGTATTTCGGCCGCCTTGTTGAAGCGGGCGTGGCACCTATCGCCATCGGCGGCGACCACTCGATCTCGCTCCCGATCCTGAAAGTGCTCGGCCGCGACCGCCCTGTCGGCATGATCCATATCGATGCGCACTGCGACACCGGCGGTCCCTTTGAGGGGTCGAAATTCCACCACGGCGGGCCATTCCGGGAGGCCGTTCTAGCAGGTGTGCTGGACCCCGAACGGACGATCCAGGTCGGCATCCGTGGCAACTCAGAATACCTGTGGGAGTTCTCCTACGACAGCGGCATGACCGTCATCCACGCCGAGGAATTCATGGCGATAGGGCTTGCCAAGACGATCGCCAAGATCCGCGATGTGGTGGGCTCCGGCGCCACCTATCTGTCGTTCGATATCGATAGTCTCGACCCAGCCTTTGCGCCCGGCACAGGCACGCCAGAGATCGGCGGCTTGAGTTCACGCGAGGCGATGGAACTGGTGCGCGGCTGCGCTGGCCTCAATATCATCGGGGGCGACATGGTTGAGGTGGCACCGCAGTATGACGCAACAACAAACACAGCGCATGCCGGAGCGCAGATGCTGTTTGAGATTTTCTCGGTGGTTGCAATGGCGCGAGCCAAGGCCGGTCGTGCGGGTAAGAAGAAGTGACGCAGCAAAGCAGCACCGCGC
>JANNRP010000083.1:0-5089 GCA_031401535.1 Hyphomicrobiaceae bacterium
GTGATGAGAGCACTTGATGATGCGGGAATTCGTCGTTCCCATCTGACGTCGATTGCTTCTCGTCGCGCTGATTTGCTTGGTCGTGTTTTGGACCCATTATCTCCCGAGCCACTTCGCCAACAGCGCGTTGACAGCTTCGGGCGCTTCCATCGTCGCCAAGTGCCCGCAGTTCGGGATGATGCTTAACGTGCTGCCAGCAATCCCGGCATGGATTTCTTCGGCGACCTTCACCGGTGTCAACGCGTCCTGCTCACCGACGATCACCGTCGTCGGGCACTTGATCTCGCGGAGAAACGGCCGGTTGTCAGGACGCCCGAGGATCGCATGCTGTTGGCGGATGAACGCCGACACGCCGGTGCTGTCGGCCATCAGCAGGACCCGCCTTGTCAGTTCCCGGTCGCCAAGTCGGTCCTTGTGGATCAGCAAACGCAGCAGCATCGCCTGCACGCTGCGCACCCCAACTGTTTGCGCCGCCCCGATCAGTACGTGTCTCAGTTTTGCCTGCTCAGGGCGATCGGCACGGGAATTGGTATCCAGCAGCGCCAGCTTAGTGATCCGCTCCGGCGCCTGGCGCAACATTTCGAACGCGATAAAGCCTCCCATCGACAGTCCGGCGAGCGCAAAGCGGGGTGGTGCGCTGGTCAAAATGAAGCGTGCGATCTCGGGCAGATTATCGGCCCGCGTAAGATCGGCCACCGTGATCGCGGCGACGCTTGCCAGCCCTTCAATCTGCGAGGCAAACAGATCCGCGCTGCACAGCAGGCCGGGAACAAGGACGAGCGCGGGCTTCGACGTGGCCATGGTTAGGCTCCTGCAAGGGACAGTGACGGCGGCATTCATCGTGCCTCCAGCGCAACGAAAACGCTAGGCTTTCCGGCACCATACCCGTGGCGGCATGACACACAGCGAGACATAAGGCAGGGTAGGGCTTGTGTTTTTAAGCGATATATGTCAGCTCACTCTCGTGCCGGGCGCAGGGGATCTGGCCATATTCATTGATCCCTTTTCGACAATCCGCCACATTTTTTGCCGCTCTTTGGGCAAAGACCGCGTCCCCCTGCGCTCTACTTGACATGATGCTTCGGCGCGCAGCCGAGGATTGTGCCGTATTCGCAGATGGAGAATTCTGCCGTTGCAAACGAAAGCCTTCGCTGAGCTCGGTCTCAGCCCCAAGGTCATGGCCGCCATTGAGGCTGCCGGATACACGATAGCGACCCCGATCCAGTCAGAGGCGATCCCGGTCGCAATAACAGGGCGCGATGTGCTTGGCATCGCTCAAACAGGCACCGGCAAGACCGCTGCCTTCGTACTGCCGATGATCACCCGCCTTGAGACCGGTCGTGCGCGTGCGCGCATGCCGCGTTCGTTGATCCTGGCGCCGACCCGCGAACTGGCCGCCCAAGTGGCGCAAAGCTTCGAGAAATACGGCGTCAATCATAAGCTCGACGTCGCTCTGCTGATCGGTGGCACGGCGATGGATGAGCAGATCAAGAAGCTCGATCGCGGTGTTGATGTACTGATCGCGACGCCCGGTCGCCTGCTCGACCATTTCGGGCGTGGCCGCATCATGTTGATGGGCGTCGAAATCCTCGTCATCGACGAGGCCGACCGGATGCTCGACATGGGCTTCATTCCGGATATCGAAAAGATCTGCAAATTGCTGCCGCCACGGCGGCAGACGCTGTTCTTCTCGGCAACGATGCCGCCGGAGATCACGCGTCTCGTTGACCAGTTCCTGACCAATCCGCTGCGCATCGAGGTCGCCCCACCAGCCACGACGGCGAAGACCATCACCCAGCGCTTCCGGTTTTGCCCAGGCGGGGAGGATTACGCCAAGCGCGAAATCCTGCGCGATCTGATCCGTGGCGAAACCGTGCGCAACGCCATCATCTTCTGTAATCGCAAGCGCGATGTCGCGATCCTGCTCAAGTCGCTGCAGAAGCACGGGTTCAATGCCGGTGCGCTGCATGGCGACATGGACCAGAAGGCGCGTACCGAAACGCTCGATGGCTTCCGTGCCGGCACCATTCAGTTCCTGGCCGCTAGCGACGTCGCCGCCCGCGGGCTCGACATTCCCGACGTCAGCCACGTCTTCAACTTCGACGTGCCCTGGGCCGGCGACGACTATGTTCACCGAATCGGCCGCACAGGCCGGGCCGGACGTGAAGGCTTCTCGGCGACACTCGTCGCCCCGGATGATTTGAAGTTGCTCAAGGACATCGAGAAAGCGACCGGTGAAACGCCGGTTTGGATTGGCGAGTCACCGACAGCGGACGATTTCGCCGAAGGGTCAAAGAAGCGCCGTCGCGGCCGTGCAGGCGCGGCGCCTCCAGCCCGACGGGACGGTGGTCGTAGCGCTGCACCTCGCCGCTCATCGGAAGCTCGCGCACCCCGCCCCGAACGGCAACCCGAGGTGGCAGCCGTTACGCCAACTCCGCCAAAAGCGGTGCAACCCGAAGCCAAGGCAGAGCCGCGTCCCGAACAACGGGTGGAGCGGGAGCGTGCCGATAGGCGGCCAGAGCGTCCCGATCGTCGGCCTGAACGCAGCGCTGACCGCGCCGTGGGTGGCCGTGCGCTTGGGCGTCGCGTCGGCGCACGCCGGGAACAGCGTCATCAGTCCGTGAACGAAAGCGTACCGCCCCAACTCGACACGGCGGTGACAGCGGTTCCCGCAGCAGTCGCACCACGCCCCGAGCGTCAGCCGGAACCGGTGGCCAGTACACCACGTGAGACCCCATCACGTGATCGGGGACCGCGCGAGGCCCGACCGCCGCGTGGCGACAATCGGCGTGACGAGCGCGGGCCGAACCATCGGCCCGAACGTCAATCACGAGAGGCCCAGCCGCGGGCAGAGCGTGACGCAAGACCGACGGCGAACGCACCGTCGGAGCAGCCCCGGGTGGAGTCCTGGCCCGTCACCAATCTTGATGAGCGGATGGATCAACCGCAGCGCCGCTCAGGACCACGGGACCGTGCAGCGGCTCCGCGCAGCGATGCACCACCTGCCGCCGAGCGCACACGGGATCGCCATCCCCGCGATCGTGACGCAGCCGGGGCACCGGCTCGCGACCGCGACAACCGACGCGACCGTGGCAGCGATGGGCGCGGCGAACCTGCAACCGGCTTCACTGACAACGTGCCGGCGTTCCTGCGCAAGCCCGTCAAGACGCGCGCGGCGAACGATTAGCCGCCATCGCCGGATAAGTGGTGCCTGCGGTTGATTACCCCGGTGACCCGGCATGCGATTTGGCATAACGGGAAGGCTCCAATGAACCTGGAGCTTTCCCGTCGATGCCGAAGTCACTGTCGCGCGCCAAAGACACGATCAAAATCCTTCTGCTCGAGGGCATTTCCGACACTGCCGTCAACGCGTTGGCGGGCGCCGGTTATGCCAACATCGACCGTCGCGCCACGGCGCTTGATGGTGCGGAGTTGCGCGCGGCGCTGACCGGCGTCAGCATGCTTGGCATCCGGTCGCGGACACAGCTTAACGCCGACGCCATAGATGGCGTGCGCTCGCTGATTGCCGTCGGCTGCTTTTCGGTCGGCACCAATCAGGTCGATCTGACGGCTGCCCGGACCATGGGCATCCCTGTTTTCAATGCGCCGTTCTCCAACACCCGCAGCGTCGCCGAATTGACGATGGCGGAGATCGTGATGCTGTTCCGCCGTATCTTTCCGAAGTCCGCGGCCGCCCATCGCGGCGGCTGGGACAAATCGGCGATCGGCGCGCATGAGGTGCGCGGCAAGACGCTCGGCATCGTCGGCTATGGCAACATCGGCAGCCAGCTATCGACCATTGCCGAAGCCATGGGTATGCGCGTGATCTTCTTCGATCACACCGACAAGCTGCAGCACGGCAATGTCGAGCCGGCGGCCACGCTCACCGACCTGCTGCAGCGCAGCGACGTGGTCACGCTGCACGTGCCCGAGACACCAGCGACCCTCGGCATGATCGGCGCCCGCGAGCTGGCTGCGATGAAGCCCGGTGCGTTCCTCATCAACAACTCGCGCGGCACCGTGGTCGATCTTCCGGCGCTGGCGGTGGCCTTGGCGTCGCAGCGTCTGGGCGGTGCTGCCATCGACGTTTTTCCGGTCGAACCGTCGTCCAACAAGGAGGCGTTCGTGTCCCCGCTGCAAGGCCTCGACAACGTCATCCTCACCCCGCATGTCGGCGGCTCGACCGAGGAAGCACAGGAGCGCATCGGCGCCGAGGTCGCCCGCAAGTTTGTTGAATACTCCGACGTCGGCTCGACCACCGGTGCCGTCAACTTCCCGCAGGTGCAGCTATCGCCACGCCCCGTCGGCACCCGCTTTATCCAGGTGCAGCGCAATCTGCCGGGCGAATTGGGCAAACTCAACGAGATCTTCGCCCAGCATAAGGTCAACATCGCCGCCCAAAGCTATCAGACCGACGGCGATCTGGGCTACGTCGTTCTCGATGCGGAAGGCGCGGTGTCGGATGCAGGCGACATCCTCGACCGTATTCGGGCGCTCTCCGGAACGATCCGGGCGCGCATCCTGCATCGACGGGTGTGAGGCGGGGGTAGAGCAGAGTTCAGAAATCTGGACGGCACGATAAATTGAGGTTCTGCCTTAGCCGTGGGTCAGTTCAGGGCTTGATGACCGTCGTCGAATAGCAAGGTTTCCACACCAGCGACCGTCGTTATTTGCCCATTCTGGAAAGTGATCGTGGTAGCGCCTTGCGAAGACAAGATCGTTACTTCCCCAATATGGCGGCCACTGAAAAACACAGTGTCAATCCCCGAGCCGCCTTCGATTGTGTCGCCGCTGTCGAAACTTGTGATGACCACCACGTCCGAGCCCGCGCCGCCGTAGATAAGCCTGTTCCCAGGTCCCATCTGATAGACAACATCGTCGCCGGAGCCAGCAGCAATCGTATTCGGTCCAGTCCCAACGGCTACAATTGTGTCATTCCCGTTGCCGCCATCCAATGTTGTTGGTCCCGATCCTAGATCGTAGAGCACATCATTGCCGTCACCACCTTGCAGGCTCGATCCAGCCGACGAATGCCCGACGATGTAGTCGTCACCAGCTCCGCCGATGAGCGTATCCGCGCCGCTACCCG
>JANNRP010000084.1:0-3380 GCA_031401535.1 Hyphomicrobiaceae bacterium
ATGCCGTAGTCCATGTTCTGGCGGGCCGCACGGGGCGGTGGAAGGGAATATTTGCTCACCATACGTGGATCGTCGTGAAAGCCAAGGGAGCGGCTCGCTATACGCGCTACGAGGTGGTCGGATGGGGCCGGGCTCTCCGGATTGACGGCTACCCGGCGGACGGCCGATGGTACGGCAATGTACCTAGCATTGCGCTGACGATAAAAGGTGTAGAGGCCGAGCGCGTCATTTCGGGCATCCGGAGTGCTGTGACCAGCTACCCGTTTGCCGGACAGGGCAGCTACGTTATCTGGCCCGGCCCGAACTCCAATACGTTCGTCGCCAGTGTTGCGCGGACGGTTCCCGAGTTGGCACCGGCCTTGTTGCCAACCGCCGTCGGCAAGGACTTTGCCGGTTGGCCGCTTTATGCGGGGACGTCACCAAGCCGTACTGGTCTGCAACTGTCCGTAGGCGGATTGTTGGGTCTGACCTTGGGCTGGGTTGAGGGCCTGGAGATCAATGTGCTTGGGCTGGTTGCCGGTGTGGACGTGAAGCGGCCAGCCATCAAGTTGCCGGGGTGGGGGCGGATCGGGTCGCCAGCGGTTTGATGGGCGTGGGTAGCGGGCGGTACTTGGAACGTCACGCTGTGCGGGTAACGTGAATTGCGTGTGTCGGGCGGAGTGATTGGGTGCCGATCGGACGGCGCTGTGTCGTCCGGTTTCCCCAGTAGAAGCGGCGGCCAGTGCTTGACATTGCCGGTGGCATCATTCGTATCCACGGCACGTTCTCAACACACGCACGTCACCTTTGGGCCGCACCATGCAACCACATGCGCTTTCACATCTGACCAGTGCCGCCCTCGGACTCGGGGGCGCGACGCGTCTTGACATCTTCGAACAGCGCGATGGTCACGTCATGGAAGGCGTTCTGCAAACAGCGGACGGTGCGTGGTTTCCCATCATGCAGGGCGTGCCCTGCTTTCTGACCGGTCCGATGCAGCCGGATCTGACCGATTTCGCTAGACGACACAATCTGTCATCACCCAAAGGCGGGCCGACGCGGGACGCGGCCGCCGAGCAGTCGAAAACCAATGCAACATTCTCGGACAAGTGGCGGCGGTTCAAGAACTACGGTCACGACACGGCGCACCAGGACTTCCTGTTCGGCTGGTACTGCAAGAAGCTTGGCGTGCCAGATATTGACGCTTTGAAGGCGTTCTATCGTGCCAAATCGCGGGTGCTCGAGGTTGGTCCCGGCTCGGGGTTCAACACGAAGTTCATTGCCGAGAACTGTCCGGGCGAGGTGTTTGCGCTTGATGTTTCGGATGCTGCGTTCACGACCTTCGAGAACACCAGCCATTTGAAGAACTGCATGGTTGTGCAGGCCGATCTGATGCTGGCGCCGTTCCCGGACAATCATTTCGACTTCATCATCGCCGACGGCGTACTACACCATACGCCCAATACGCGCAGCGCTGTCGAAGCGCTCTTTGCCAAGGTGCGGCCGGGTGGTCAGTTCTTCTTTTATGTCTACAAGCAGATGGGCGCGGCGCGGTATTTCTCAGATCAGCATATTCGTCAGGCATTCATGCAGCTTGAGCCGGAAGCCTGCTATGCAGCTTGCGAAGGCATCACAGAGCTTGGCCGCGAGTTATCCAAACTCGGCGCCAAGATCACACTCGACAAGCCGATCCCGGTACTTGGCATTCCGGCCGGTACGCACGATGTACAACGGTTGCTGTACTACAACTTCGTCAAGTGCTTCTGGAACGATGCCTTCGATTATGAGACCAACAATATGGTTAATTTCGACTGGTATCATCCGCACAACGCTTGGCAGCACAATGAGGCTGAGGTTGAAGGCTGGCTCAAGGCGTTGGGGGCAACCGACTATTCGTTCCAGGACGCCAATCCGAACGGCATTTCGACGCTGGTTCGCAAGCCAGGATAGGCACGATCAGCGCATTGACCGCACAACGGGGCCGTCGTGCCATAGTTGGGCCCGGTTTGGATGGTGGCTCGTATCGGTAACGGTTGCGTCAGATTCGCGACGGCAGCGACTCGCGGGTCATGGTAACGTGTGGTTCTTGGTAGCCCGGACAGGGACTTAAGAGCAAACCGGCCCGCGCGATGTGCACATTTCAGGATCGACGACACGATGGCTGATGATCCATATGCAACTCTCGGGGTACAGCGCACCGCGACCCAGGACGAAATCAACAAGGCGTTTCGCCGCCTCGCCAAGGAACTTCACCCCGACGTCAATCCGAACAACAAGGCCGCCACCGAGCGATTCAAAAAGGTGTCGGGGGCGAACGAGCTGTTGTCCGACCCCGAAAAGCGTCGCAAGTTCGATCGCGGTGAGATCGAGGCTAACGGTGATCCACGGCGCTCCTATCAATATCATGCCGGCGCCAATGCGGGCGGTGGCGGGCGGGCTTCCGGTCGGCCCGGCGGCATGTCACCCGATGATATCGGGTTCGGCGATATTTTCGAAGGCATGTTCGGCGGCCGTCGGGGGGGGGCGCAGCAAAGCTTTCGCGGTCAGGATGTGCGTTACACGCTGCAGGTGGAGTTGCTCGAATCCGTCACGGGCACGAAAAAGCGCGTGACGCTGCCGGATGGTGGCGTGCTCGATCTTGCGGTGCCCGAGGGCGTCGAGGATGGCCAGGTTCTGCGGCTCAAGGGCAAAGGCGGGTCCGGTGCGCGTGGTGCGGATGCTGGCGATGCGCTGGTCGAGATCAAGGTTCGTCCGCATCCGCAGTTCAAACGGGTTGGCGATGATCTCAGCCTCGAGTTGAATATCACGATCGATGAAGCGGTGCTCGGCGCCAAGATCGAGGTGCCGACCGCAACCGGTCGCGTACAGCTCACGCTGCCCAAGGCGACGAGTTCAGGTCGAGTCTTTCGCCTGAAAGGCAAAGGCATTGCCAATCGAACGACGGGCGTCACCGGTGATCAGCTTGTCACCGTTAAAATTGTGCTGCCCGACACGATAGATGATGCGCTCGCCTACTTCCTGTCCGAGTGGCGGCAGACGAATGCCTACGACCCGCGGAAAACCTGATATTTTCGTGCACACGGCGGCACAGCTCTATGACGTTAACCGCCGCCGTGCGCAGCCTCGCATTACTGGGCCTTGTCGCGTTTCGGCACCGGCAACGCCGCGAGCGCTTGACCGCACGCCGGTGACACTTTCGCCTCGTTCTGCCGCAGGCAAGCCATCATGCCGCGACGACCAGGTTCGGACGTGGTGGTGCACAGGGTAGCGGCGTCTGCCTTGCAGGCCTCACGGGCCGCCTTTGCAGCGCCCGTTCGGGCTTGCTTCAACCCCTGTAGTGTCGTGCTGCACTCAGGCGATAGCTTTGCTTCGTTCTGGCGCAGGCACTGCATCCGGCCACC
>JANNRP010000085.1:0-1620 GCA_031401535.1 Hyphomicrobiaceae bacterium
GTTCCTGAGGTTGGAGTGCTTGACCCCTCGATCCTCAGGACACCCGTCCCGATCCGTTATCGCCGCCTTCTCAACTGGTTACAGATCCCTTGCTCCACCGCTCAAAACGAGCCGTCCCGCGCCAGCGGGTTCGTTCTATGACCTAGTGCGACGTTCCATCCAATTCCTGGCAAGCGGCAGCTGTGCTGCAGTAAGCAGACGGAACAACGCGGCACATACTCCCAATCTCGGTTTCGCCGCGAGGCGCTCTTGTATCCGCCGAAAATTACTGCTTTTCTTCGATAGCTGCGGCGTGCGCCCGCAGGTGTATTGATACCGCGCCACAGTGATGCGTATCCGGGGGGAATTCGTGGCCAACGACACCGTTGTGACTCCGCACTTCGACAGGGAAGTCGATGCGGAAGCTCTAGCGCACGCCAAGAAAAGGGAAGCGGAGGCACTTGAGCGTGGCGAGAAGGTTGTCGCCCGACTTCGACGGGGTGAGCTGCCGCAAATGGTCGACTGGTTCGATCCAGGGCTTCTGGCCAAGGTTGGCGTGCGGGAGGTGATTTCGTCGACGCTCGGGTCCTATACCGACCAGCGATTGATCCAGGCCTCCACCGACAACGCCTCTGAGGAACGCCTCACACATCGCTACAATTACAGTGGAACCGGCATCAACACGTCCGGCGACAAGCCCACTCCCTCGCAAGCGCTCGCCGCCGATGCAAACGGCGCTGTCTGGGTCGACTACATTGCCGATCTCGGCGACGGCTTCGAGGCGACCTATGCCATGGCCTACCTGCTCGCTGCAGATGAATTGAAGGTCGCGGGCGAAAGCGCCCCGCTTCCGGCCGGCCAGTTGCTCATCATGGGCGGTGATCAGGTTTACCCGGACGCGACCAAGCAGGAATACAGCAATCGTCTGCGCGATCCCTACGATTGGGCCTTCTCGACTCCTGATCCCAAGCGCAAGCTGTTCGCGATCCCGGGCAACCACGATTGGTACGATGGTTTGTCGGCCTTCAGCGCGCTCTTCTGCACGGCGCGCGATCGCATCTCGAAGGGGCTGGGCACGCAGATCGGCGGCTGGCGCTGCCACCAGCATCGCAGTTATTTCGCGATCCAGCTGCCGCACAACTGGTGGATCTGGGGACCTGACATTCAGCTTGTCGACAATCTCGACGACAGTCAGCGCGACTACTTCGACCTGATGGCTGATCAGACGAAGAAGGGCGACAACATCATCCTGTGTCTCGCCGAACCGAGCTGGCTGCACCGGAACTACGACAACATGCACGAGATCAGCATGCTGGCGCGCAAGAACGGCGCCACAATCTGCGCGATCATCGCCGGTGATTGGCATCACTACAGCCGCTACTACAATGAAAAGCTCGGCGTCCAATTCATCACTGCCGGTGGAGGCGGGGCGTTCGCGCATGCAACACACGGCTTGAAGAACCGCATTGACCTGACTTGGGCAACGCCGACGATCTCTGTCGGTGCCGTTGCGAGCAAGTCGGATACCGACGCGTTCAACCGCTTGGAGCAAGCCACCATGGGACTCGGTGGACGAGACTTCACGCAGACGGCTGCGGATGTGCCCGCCACGCCCGTGGCGACCTCTGAATCGGTTGCTCC
>JANNRP010000086.1:0-2050 GCA_031401535.1 Hyphomicrobiaceae bacterium
GTCGTGGTCGTGCCGCGATCGGGCGACACCTCGCGGATGACCTCGCCAAAGCCGTTGCGTACGTAAGTGGTCGCGAGGTTGCGCGGATCGGCGTAGGCAGTCGTCTCGCCTTTCCCATTCAACGTCAGATTAACCTGCGCCGCCTGCTGGTCGGTTTCGCGGGTCAGCCGGTTTGTTAAATTGATAACAGCGTTGTTAATCGTAGATGCTGTCATTCCTTCTTATGGCCAACAAAAGCTGGTAGTTCTTCTCCAAGATACCGCAATAGAGGCTCCATCTGAAGAAAACTTCTTGCCGTCAAAGACTCTTTGTCTAAAGGTAAAGTCGCAATCAAATCCCAATCGTCTCTCAGGCTACCGATATCCAAATCCGTCGGCACTTGCTTCATATCTCGTAATTCCCTTCGATCTACATGCCAGTATAATTGGTGACTTGAGGGAACGTCCAGGACGCTAGTCATAAGCTCCTTTTCTGTGTGATCCAAAAGCGCATTTATTATCTCGCGAAGTTTCGGTATACTAATCTTACATTCCATTGCGCTTCTCACATTCGGCCAACTGTTCTTCGAAATCTTTAATTTGCCTTAGAAGCTTACTGACGCGCCCGCGTATGATGACTTCGTCACGCCCCTTGCCAAGCAATCCTTGATTGTCGAATTGTTTCGGATCTCGTATGTAATCCCGAAGTTTTCGTTGATGGTCTCTCAGTTGATCTCGAAGACCTTTGCAGCGATCAGTGGGCGGGCAATATCCTCCTTGACCTGGGTCCGGTGAGGGTGATGCACTACCCGGTTGCTGATCGAGGTCGGGAAAATAGCGTTTTATGACCTCCTGAGCCAATCGCGTAAGAGCAATTCGAGCGATCGCTACCGTCACCGGATTAATCGCGAACCGCCCATCCGGATCGACCGCCTGCCCCGGGCTCCCACCTGCATACGCATACACGCTCGGGCCATCGACGAAGCCGAGCGGGTCGGGTTGGGTGTAACGCCCGACGGTTGGATCGTAGCTGCGGTGCCAGTTGTAATGCAAGCCCGTTTCGAGCTGGAACCACTGGCCCGGGAAGCGCGTGTCCATGGTCGCGCTGCCGGTGATGCTGTGCACGCCGCCCCACGGCAGCCAGACCGCATCCCACACCGTGGCTTTGGCGCCGTTCGTCATCTTGATCGGCCGGTGCAGGTGATCGACGTGGACGTAGGACGTCACGGGTGACGCGGTGTTGACCGCATCAACCACGGCCAGCGGCCGGTCGACGGCTGTCGCTGAGCCCATAGACGGTGCGATCTCGGCTTCCGGCAGCCAGATATACTCGCGGAATGTGCCGGTGGCCCCGGTCGCGCCGCCGCCCGCGGTCTCGGCAATCACGTTGCCGAAGATGTCATGGATGTAGTGCGTGGTGGTGGCCGGCGACGCCTGGGCGCGGATCGCCATCTGCTCCATGCCGTTGTAAGTGTACGTCCACGCCAGCGCGCCGACCGTCGCCGTGGTCAGCCGGTTGCGGTTGTTGTAGGCGAACGTCTTGTTCACCGCCGTGCTGTTGTCGGTCAGCAGATTGCCGACGTTATCGTAGCCCAGCGTGCGGATGGTGGCCGCGCCGCGGGTGATCTGCACCAGCCGGTTCTTGTCCGACGGGTAGCCGTAGGTATCCGTGGTAGCCGTGCCTGACAGCGGCACGGTGGTCTCCTCCGTGCGGTTGCCGACGCCATCGTGGTAGATCGTCTTCGCGCCCCAGGGGCCGTCAGCGCTGTCCTTCTTGGTCGTGACCTGGATGATGCGGCCCTGCGCATCGCGATTGTAGGTGACGATGCGATGCCGAGGCGCGTCGCCAAGCGCCGGCCGATGCTGGTCTTGCCCGCTCCCATCAGGCCCACCAGCACGATGCAGCGCCCGGCAAGGTGCGACCTTGCCGCATTTAGTGTTTCGTCACTCGCGGTCATCACTCTCTCGGGCGGTCACTGAAACCGGTCCTAGTGGTTGAATGATTGAGGATATCCGAATTCCGCCACAATTGGAGTCTAGTACCGACTTTCGCGAATTCGCGGGTCGCGAGA
>JANNRP010000087.1:0-5120 GCA_031401535.1 Hyphomicrobiaceae bacterium
TCGGCCAGCATTGTGATCTTGCCTTCCGCGCCTGTTTCCTTGGCCCAGGCAGTCAGCACAAAGATGTCGTTCACGGACGTGCAGGCGATAGCGTCGATGCCCTTGCCCTTGAACTCGGCGGAGTTGGCGACGAAGCCCGGCATGTGCTGCTTGCTGCAGGTCGGCGTATAGGCGCCAGGCACGGCAAACATGGCAACCTTCTTGCCCGCAAAGAATTCGGCAGTGGTGACGGGTTTTGGGCCATCCTCACCCATCATGGTGAACGTGGTCTCTGGCAGTGCATCGCCGACTTTGATGGACATGGGGCAAACTCCGGTTGGGGAATGATCGACGGCAACCTATACGGGTGACGTTCGGCTTCCAAGCGCTGATCGTCACAGGCAGCTATGTCCGCCTCATTCGACCTTCCAGGACGCCTCGGCTTGGCCCGCCTTGCTGACCATCGTCAGGGTCAGGGTTTTACCTTTCAGGCTGTCAGGCTCGACGCCTGAATCGACCACGACCTCGAACGATTGCACGGCGCCGCTGATCCTGGTTTTTTTGGGCAACGCTAGATAGATGCCGTCCGACGCTTCGACGAATAAATCAGCTCCGTCGACGCCACCCGGATAGGCGATCTCGAACGTCAGCACTGGCTTCTCGCCGGTCAAAGTCGCCGTCGCACGCTTCATTGCGGGATCACCGTCACGGCGATCAGCCGCCTTGCGCGGCACGTGATCAAGCGACGCTGCAAGGGGGGCTGCGGCAGCGGCAAGAGAAGCGGCCGGCAAAACCAACCGCAGCTTGGCTTCGGCTGGCACGCAGATCTCACGGCAGACGCCAAATTCCATGGTGAGCGCGATCACAACCGGCTTGGACGCATCTTTCGCAGCAATCTCGACCGGGAAAATAACAGTCTTCTTGTAGCCGATCGAGTCGCCGCTAGCATCTTTCAGGCGCTCAGGCGCTGGATACAGCACCTTGGCCGATGCCAAATTCTCAGACCCGGCCCAGTCGAAATAGGGCGGCACGCCGCCGGCGTCGCCAGGGCTGCGCCAATAGGTTTTCCAGCCATCCGCCATCGAGACTTCGATGCCGGCGACGACACGCGTTGCACCCCCTGCTGTGGCGACTGTGCCCGACACCATCCGGGTCTTCGAGTTGTAACCCTCGACCCACGGTGTCGTTTGTTGAGCCGACGCGGGCATGGCGCAAATGGCGAGCCCAACTACCAATCCGGCAATGATGTCTCGCCTGCGCACGCAGTCAGCCTCCACACGATCTATCGTAACGCGTTATCCCGCGGATCGCCCATCAAGCGCAAATCACGGTTCGGGGATTGGGGGCAGGCGTGCTGCCTATAATATTTCCAATGCGCTACTTGAGTAATTGAAAGAGATCAACAAACTCAAGCTCTCAGTAGCGATTCGCAGGCGCATCGGACCCTCAAGCAACGAAGGCAGAACTTACGGTGATGAATTCGTTCAAGATAGACCTGAAACCGGATGAGCAGAGTCTGCTGGAAAAGATTGAATTCGACATCAATGTTGTCCAGCCGAGAGGCACTAATGAGGTAAGTAAAAATGCAAATCTGGCAGCAGACTTGGCAGAAATACTCATGGACCGTAATGGCGTTCCGGCGCACCGACTTAGGTATTTCAGCAGCCCAGACTATAATGTCTATGGCCTGGGAAAATCTCATCAGCAGGTATTCGAAAGTAACGGTAATAGGGGGCGAGAATTACTCAAACATCCGAACTATCTCGGATTTCTTCGTTATTTTATATTTGGGGCGAACTTGGAAGACGTGGTGCGCGACAGCTTTAAGACTAGAGTTGAAAACTGCGGCTTTGTGACGTCCGGCGATGAGAGTCGATTGGGACGCTATGCAAAAAAATTGATCAAAGAACACGAACTCGTACCGTCAAATGTTCAGGAGGAGTTCTACAAACTAGCATTGGATTGCGGTATTGATCACATGCGGGCGAAATCAATTCGGAAAGCGATCCACTGACTGCCTCTTCTCACAACCCTGGCAAGTTCAACCCCTGCTCCTCTGCGCACCGGATCGCCTCGTCGTAGCCAGCGTCGGCGTGGCGCATGACGCCGGTTGCCGGGTCGTTCCACAGCACACGTTCGAGGCGCTTGGCGGCTTCCAGCGTGCCGTCGGCGACGATCACCATGCCGGAATGCTGCGAGAAGCCCATGCCGACGCCGCCGCCATGATGCAGCGACACCCAGGTCGCGCCTGACGCGCAATTGAGCAGCGCATTCAGCAGCGGCCAGTCCGACACCGCATCGGAGCCGTCGCGCATGGCCTCGGTCTCGCGATTGGGCGACGCCACCGACCCTGAATCGAGATGATCGCGCCCGATCACGATCGGCGCTTTCAGTTCGCCGGACGCCACCATCTCGTTGAACGCCAGGCCCAGCCGATGCCGGTCACCGAGCCCAACCCAGCAGATGCGGGCTGGCAGTCCCTGAGGCTTTATTCGAGCGCGTGCCATGTCGAGCCAGTTGTGCAAATGGGTGTTATCGGGCAGCAATTCTTTGACCTTGGCGTCGGTCTTCCAGATGTCCTCGGGGTCGCCCGAGAGCGCCGCCCAACGGAACGGACCGATGCCGCGGCAGAACAACGGGCGGATGTAGGCAGGCACGAAGCCTGGAAAATCGAAGGCATCGGCGACGCCTTCCTCCTTCGCCATCTGACGGATGTTGTTGCCGTAATCGAGCGTCGGCACGCCTTGCCGGTGAAACTCCAGCATCGCCTTCACCTGCGTTGCCATCGACGCGCGCGCCGCCGTGTTGACCGCCTTCGGATCGCTTTCGCGGCGCTGCTCCCACTGTGCCAACGTCCAGCCTTGCGGCAGATAGCCGTTGATCGGGTCGTGTGCCGATGTCTGGTCGGTCACAACGTCGGGACGGACCCCGCGGCGCAGCAGTTCAGGGAAGATGTCTGCGGCATTACCGAGCACGCCGACTGACAGCGGCTTCTTGTCAGCGCAACTGCGGTTGATGATGTCGAGGGCCTCGTCGAGATTGTTGGCTGCGACGTCGAGATAGCCCGTCCGCAACCGCATTTCGATCCGGCTTGGCTGGCATTCGACCGCGAGGCACGATGCGCCGGCGAATACGGCCGCCAACGGCTGCGCGCCGCCCATGCCGCCGAGGCCTGCGGTGAGTATCCATTTGCCAGCGAGACTGCCGCCATAGTGGCGCCGCCCGACCTCGACAAACGTTTCGTAGGTACCCTGTACGATGCCCTGACTGCCAATATAGATCCATGAGCCGGCCGTCATCTGGCCGTACATCATCAGGCCCTTGCGATCGAGTTCGTTGAAGTGCTCCCACGTCGCCCAATGCGGCACGAGATTGGAATTGGCAATCAGCACGCGCGGCGCGTCGACATGGGTCTTGAACACCCCGACCGGCTTGCCGGATTGCACCAGCAGGGTCTCGTCGGCATCGAGCTTGCGCAGGCACGCGACGATGCGGTCGAAGCTCTCCCAATCGCGCGCCGCGCGACCAATGCCGCCATAGACTACCAGTTCACCCGGCTTTTCGGCGACGTCGGGATCGAGATTGTTCATCAACATGCGCAACGGCGCCTCTGTCAGCCAGCTTTTGGCCGTCAAGTCGGTGCCATGCGGGCTGCGGATAGTGCGGGCGTTGTCGGTGCGTGACAGGGTGCGGGTCATGGGTTTTGGCCTGCTGTGAGAGGCGGGAACGGATCGGCGGCGGTGGTGGAACGAGCGGCATCGAGCAGCGCCGTAGTGCGTACAAGCGTGGCCGCCAATTGCAGGTCGGGCGCCATGTAGCGGTCCGGCCCCAATGCAGGGACGTCGGTGCGCAACCGCGCGATGGCGGACATCAACGCACGGCTTGTGGTGAGTGGACCGCGCAATTCGATACCTTGCGCGGCGGCAAGCAATTCGATGCCGACGATGTTCGCCAGATTATCGTTCATGCGGGCGAGACGGCGGGCGCCGTGAGCTGCCATCGAGACGTGGTCTTCTTGATTGGCGCTGGTTGGCGTCGAGTCGATGGAACAGGGATTGGCAAGGTGCTTATTCTCAGCGAACAACGCCGCCGCTGTGACCTCCGCGATCATGAAACCGGAATTGACACCGGGATCTGGCGTTAGGAATGGCGGCAGCCCGAAATTCAGCGCCGGATCGACCAGCGTTGCAATCCGCCGCTCGGTGATGGCGCCGATCTCGGAAATCGCGAGGGCGATCTGGTCGGCGGCAAAGGCGACGGGTTCGGCGTGGAAGTTACCACCCGAGACGATTTCCCCGGTATCGACCAGCACCAGCGGATTGTCGGTGACGGCGTTGGCTTCGGTCACCAGCGTTGTTGCTGCTTGACTAAGTAGATCGAGGCACGCGCCCATCACCTGCGGCTGGCAACGCAGGCAATAGGGGTCTTGCACCCGAGGATCACCCTCGACGTGCGACATGCGGATTACACTGCCGTCGAGCAATGACATCAGCGTCGCTGCGGCGGCAATCTGACCGCGGTGTCCACGCAAAGCCTGGATCTCCGACCGGAACGGCGTCGTCGATGCCATCGCCGCGTCAACCGACAGAGCACCCGTCAATAGTGCGTTTTGGGCCGTGCGATGTGCGTCAAGCAGGCCCGCCAACGCCCAGGACGTAGAGAACTGCGTGCCGTTGATGAGCGCAAGGCCTTCCTTGGGCCCAAGCGTGATCGGCGCGAGCCCAGCCTTCTCGAGCGCGACACGCCCGGGTACAATGGCACCGTCGATGAGCGCCTGCCCCTCGCCGATCATGACCGCCGTCATATGCGCCAACGGCGCCAGATCCCCCGACGCGCCGACCGAACCTTGCACCGGCACTAGTGGGAAAATATTTCGGGCGAGCATCGCTTCGAGCTGGCGGATAACGAGGCTGCGCGCACCCGATGCACCGCGCCCCAGCGACATGATTTTGAGCGCGATCATTAATCGGATGATGCGCTCGGGCGTGGCTTCACCAACCCCGCAGCAATGGGACAAGATCAGATTGCGCTGCAGCAGTTCAGTTTGATCCGGTGGGATGCGCTTCGAGGCAAGCTTACCGAAGCCTGTGTTGACGCCGTAAACGGGCGGCACGCCAGTCGCAGCATCGGCGATGATCTTT
>JANNRP010000088.1:0-1723 GCA_031401535.1 Hyphomicrobiaceae bacterium
CAGAACCAGCCGCGCCTGGACAGCCTGCTCGACCTGGTGGCGCTGGGCACGGTGGCCGACGTGGTGAAGCTCGACGCGAACAACCGACGCCTGGTGGCGCAGGACCGCTGTATCGCTGAGGAGGCCCATCTCCTCTCACCACCACGACCGCGTCTGTCCCGGTTCCCGTCGCTCCGGGGCGACCGGTCCAACTCTTCACCTTCGCACGCAAGAGAACAGCCGTTTTGGCTTCAGTCGCCACCTGCACCATACCAACCATCGCCGAAGCGGGCAGACAGACATTGGTCACGAGGATCAAGTTGATTGTGCCTGGACGAGTATCGCTGTTGGCGCGCTGTTCCGATGTCACCGGCTCCCCTGCCCGCACGGCGTTCGACGTTCCGACTGTGACAAACCCTTCGACCCAAATCTGGTCGTCGACTTCTCTCACCGTCACGACATCCGCCAGCGAAACAGCGGTCATGAGGCCGACACATCGACCTTTGATGCCCAGAGACGTAGCCAGTTTGCTTAGCGTCCTGGCAGGATCGGCGTATCGCGCGCCGGCACCCATGCCATGATCGTCCCTTTCGATCGGCCTGGCCTCGACTTGATGATTCAGGATGTACCGGGCTCGTGTAATCCCCCCGGCCTTGGGCGCAGATGAGAGAACGACTCGGAGAACTCCCAGGTCGACGATCAAGGTCTTTTCTCTGACACTGAACGTCGTCAGCATTGTCTGCCTTCTTGGCCTCTTCATCATTTTTTCTTTTTCACACAGATGCCGAGCGCGGCAATCAACTGTCGGTTCTCTTTCCTCGTCCTGACAGCCACACGAATCATCTGCCTGTTCAGGCCCGGCAATGGCGAACAGTCGCGGACAAGCAATCGCTTAGAGGCCAGCCGGTCGGTCACCTCGCCGACAGAGGTCCAGGCAGGAAGCTCCATCAAAACAAAATTCGCCACTGATGGGAACACACGTACACCGGACAATGAACGAAGCGCTTGCACGAATCGCACACGCTCGTTTTCCATGAATGTGCGGCTTCGTGTGACGTAGCTATCGTCACGCAACATCGCACAGGAGGCCGCTTGAGCCAGTGAGTTGACCGACCAGGGCGGTTGCCGATCTTTCAGCCGATCCATAACCTTGCTCGCGCCGGCCAAGTAACCGATTCGTAACCCCGGCATGGCATAGAATTTCGTCAGACTGCGCAACACCAACATCCGTGGATATGTGCTCAGCATCGAGACGACGGAATAGGCCTGACAATAGTCGATGAACGCTTCATCCACGATCAGCCAGGCTTGTTGGCGATCGAGGGCCTCAGCAAGCTCGCAGACAGACGCACGGCTCATCACCTGCCCGGTCGGATTATTGGGATTGCATAAAAACACAGCGTCGAAACTCGTTTCTTTGGCGGATAACTGCCGGAAGATGTTTTTGATTGGAGGGCGAAACCGTTCCTCCCTCCTGGCGTGGATATACTGAACCGAACTTCCTGTGCCGATCAACGCACGCGCATATTCTTCGAACGTGGGACCGACGATGAGGGCGGACTTGATTGCAAGCGTGCGGGGCAACAGATGAATCAGCTCCGTCGAGCCATTGCCGACGAGGATCATCTCTGGATCGATGCCGCACTGCCGCGCCAACACCTGTCTGAGCTGCCAACAGTCCGGATCCGGATAGTGCATGACCTGCTTGAGCGCCGAGCGAATCGCGCGAAGCCCTGTTGCCGGG
>JANNRP010000089.1:0-1769 GCA_031401535.1 Hyphomicrobiaceae bacterium
TCTTCCGCGAGCACACTCTTTCGATGTTAGGTAAGATCAAGGCGCCGGATGGCACCTTCGACATATTCCTGTATTTTGGGATTTGCATTGGCGCGTGCATGCTGCTGTTTGGCGTCCTTGGCGCGGCCACTCGTAGTTTCATCGTTGGCTGGCTCGATGGAGCTTCACTTCTCGTGGTTGGCGCTTGGAATATCGCGAGCGACTTCCTGCTCTTGGCCGCTGTCAAACCGTATGGGTATTACGGTCAAGCCGACTACCGCATTCCTCATGCTGGGCGCAGCACAAATCATTTGGGGCATCAGGCAACTGTTCTGGTTTTCAGTGTTGGGTACTCGCCCAGCCAGTGTTTCCCCTGCGGTCAAGTCACAGGCCCTTGCCGCCCTGCGCGCCGCCATTGGCAGTGCGCCTGATCCGGCCAATGGGCGCTTGAAGGTCAGCATTACGTCGCAGTCATTTCCATTCTTCGTGGAGACAACCCGGCACTACACAATGTGGCTTGTGTCTGACGCAGCAACCTGCGTGGCAAATCGACTGAATCACTCTTTCCAGGTTGAGCACAAGACCTACGCAGGCAAGCAGTTTGTGTCCAACAATCCCGCCGTGCCACTGTGCGTGATTGGTCTATCCGATTCGAATGGCATCGTCAGAAAGATCGCCTTCTCTAACGATGGTCTCAGTGCGCTCAACAAGTGGTTGCGTGCTGAGGCAGCACCAGGCCAGGAGTCAGAAGCGTGAAGGAGTGCGGTCCAACAAGCCCATGCAGCCGACGAGCGCCGCAGCGGCGCTCGCGGCTGATGGGCAAAGACGTTGGGCCGCGGCGATCGACGCCATCGGCAGGCAAAGGCAACCAAGCACCTCGGTTGCGCGACGCCCGCATGAGGGCACTCGTTCGGACTGACTCGCCAGAGGCCCCGTTCCGATGCGATCGCCCGAGGGCTGGCGGACCCGACGCATGCTCGCGATGATGGCGCCCGGCCCAACAAGACGATGCAAGCGACGAGCCGCGTGACGACGCAACAGGCGAATCAACGCACAAGGCACGCGGCTCGCGCCTGATCGTCAAAGACGTTGTGCAGAAGCGAGTGGTCTCGGTCGTCTGCCTCGGTCGGCAGTGGCGGCGAGAAACCAAGGATCGTGGTGTGCGATGCGCGGCTCCTGTTCGTGTGCGAGGGCTGGGCGGCACTCGCCAGTGGCCCCGGCAAGATGCGCGCGACAGAGGGCTGGGCGTCGCGGGCCGGATGTGCGAGCATCAGCTCTGCACAACAAGACCATGCAGGCGACGATCCGCGTGATGACGCAACGGGCGAATCAACGCACAAGGCACGCGGCTCGCGCCTGATGGTCAAAGACGTTGGGCGGCCGTCTTGCGACCTTGACTACAGGATCCTGCGGCGGGCGGCGCCGTCGGTTCGGGGCCGTCACTGCTCGCGGGACCGACGACTGGCACCGGGGCCGCGAAGCTGCCATGGACTTGCGGCTTGCGTCCGTCGCAATCGGAGGTGAGACTCACCGCCATGCCTAGGTCATCACTCGCGTGTTTCTTGGCCTGCGTGATCGGTATCCAGATTGCAGCGCAGTCGCCTTCAACGGGCTTCGTCGCGCACTGGACGTTCGATTCAGCCAGCGACCCTGGCGCGGAGGTCATTGGTGGACTCAACGGAAACCTGGTGAGCGGCGCATCGATGAGCACCACGCATATTGCACCAATCTGCTGCAATACCGGATCCCTTGATTTGACGGCGCCGGGTGCATACATGGACATTCCCCAC
>JANNRP010000090.1:0-1869 GCA_031401535.1 Hyphomicrobiaceae bacterium
GGCTCAATGCCGATTGGGTGGTGTTGTCGGCCTGTAACACAGCCGCCGGCGCCGGTGCGGGCGCCGAGGCTGCCTCAGGTCTTGGGCGCGCTTTCTTCTACGCTGGAACGCGCTCGCTCCTGGTGACCAACTGGTCTGTGCATTCCGCCTCGGCGCGCGAGTTGGTAACCGAGCTGTTCCGCCGTCAAGCGGTTGGCGCATCGACGACGCGGGCCGAGGCCTTGCGGCAGGCTTCGATGGCGCTCATCGACGGGCCCGGCTTCACCGACGCATCCGGTAAGACACTCTTTACGTATGCCCATCCACTGTTCTGGGCGCCCTACTCAATCCTGGGTGATGGCGGTGCCGGCTGAGCCGTTCAGAACCCATGTTTGCGCAGGAATGCAACGATGTCGCGTGTGGCTCGTTGCTTTAGTTCCGGCGTTCCGCCGCAGCAGTGCGCTCCAAGCTTCACGCACGTTCGCTTGGCCCACTCATACCACTGTCGGCGCGGAATGGCTGTGCCTTCGTTTGCGGTAACCAGCGTGCCATCATCTTCTATCCAGACCTGACACCGCGAATAGTTCTCGGCCCAGGGGTCGAAGTGGGGCTTGGCCCCTAACGCCTCCCACGCGTGGTGGGCGCCTTCGTAGATCTTGACCTCAATGTTGGCGTTGCCAGTCTCGCGCAGATGTCGGGCGCGCGTCACGCATGGTTGCACCGGCGTCATGTCGTCGAGTTCGGCTAGCATGAACAGGATCGGCGCGCCGGTCGTAATGGTAGACCGATTGATCCATTGGCAGCCGGGCGAGATTGCCACATGTGCAGAAAATGAGACGTTGCTGGCACGCATCCAGCGGCGACGGACCTCAAGCGCAGTATCTAGGGCGACGATACCGCCTTTCGATACGCCCATGACGGCGATCCGTTCAGGCTTAAAGCGCTCGTCACGACTGAGCCAACGCAGTCCAGCAATAGCGTCGTTGCCGGACTGCCAGCGGGTAAGCAAGCGTTGATCGTGCACTGAATTGACAATGCCGCGCGAGGCGAAGCTATCGATGACCAATGCCGCGATTCCTTCGGCGGCAAGCGCCGCGGCATAATGGATTTCGCGGACAGTCCTGACGCCACCGCTCGACGGCGTGATGATCACTGCGGATAGTGGATACTTGGCGTTATCGGGAAGATGAAGCCTTGCCTTAAGCTCGATTGGCTCAGCATTGCCAGTGCGTGGGACGGTGTTGGTTGGAAATTGCACGTCCTCGATAACTTCCGCGGCCGCGCGGTCCCACAACCCTGACCAGAGCAGAATTACAAGCAGTGCGATTGTTCGTTTCATTGTCGTGTTGCACCGGAACGGTCGGCCATTCGTCAAGGCGGTCAAGTCCGCAGATGATTGGATGTTGGCGCGGCGACGATGTGCCGACAATAGAACTTATCGGTATGAAAATATAGATCTGGTGCCTCGCTGAGGCGCAGGTGGGTCAGTTTCCCACTGCTTCCGAAGTCGATGCCGAGCAGGCGTATTAGTCGCGTATAGAAACTTACAACTTGCTGGATCGTGATCCAATACCACCACTGTTGCGGCGGTCCTGCACTGCAACGCCTTCATCGACAGAGGTGAATGTGTAAGTATCCCACATTGCCACAGAAACCGGACGGACAAACAATGGCCAAGAACACGATTTGCCTTTGGTACGACAAAGATGCCGAGGCTGCTGCGCACTTCTACACTCAGATCTTTCCAGGCAGTGCAGTCTCGGCCGTTCACCGCGCTCCAGGCGACTATCCGGGCGGCACGAAAGGCGATGTGCTGACAGTGGAGTTCACAGTCGCCGGAGTAGCCTGCCTCGGCCTCAACGGCGGTCCGGTGTTCAAGCACAACGAAGC
>JANNRP010000091.1:0-14952 GCA_031401535.1 Hyphomicrobiaceae bacterium
GGGCGGGTCACATCTGTCTACTAGTTGGGGAGGGTTCCCATGGCTTATACCGACACCCTCTTCCAATTGGGGATGGACTTGACTCGTTCAAGCACCGCCCAAAAGGAAGATCATGGTGATACTGCGCACGTAGCGCATTCTAGTGTGTCTGTGCGCAAGCATCAGAACGGTTCAGTGCAGTCGCATAAGGTTTCCGTGCGCCCGCAGGACGATCGTAAGGACTTCTTCATTGAACGCGACGGTGTTCGGTTCGCTGGTAACCATCTGATCATTGATCTGTTTGGTGCACGGCGTCTCGATGACCTCGAGCACGTTGAGCATACGTTACGGCGCTGCGTGGAAGCCGCAGGCGGTACGTTGCTCAAGACCCATCTCCACAACACGATGCCAAATGGTGGCGTCGCTGGCGTGGCGGTGCTGGCGGAAAGCCATATGAGCATTCATAGCTGGCCGGAAGCCAACTACGCAGCATTAGACGTATTCATGTGCGGGGGATCAAATCCGCATGCGGTCGTCGATATACTGCGCGAGGCGTTTCAAGCGCGCCAGGTTGTCGTAAAGGAGCATAAGCGTGGCGAGGAACTCGGCCAGGTAAACTGGCAGGCGGCTTCCAAACGTAAGGCTCCATCGAGCGTTGCGACATCGAAGATAAAGGTCCGCAAAGCGGCCTAACAAAACGGACAGGCGGGGGCTTAGTCACCACCCCCGACGATTGCCGAAATTCAAAAGCGCGCTCCGGTCAACCGGGCGCGCTTTTTTCTTACAGACTACCCCTTCACGACCACAACGCACATGCGTCGAGGGCCGTGCGCGCCCATCACCAGACGACCGCCAATATCGCCGGTGCGCGAAGGACCCGAGATCATATTGACTGTGCGCGGCATGGTGCGTTCACCGAAGCGGGCACGGATCTTCATCCACGCATCCTCGTAAGCACCCACGAGGTCCTTATCCTCCACGACAACTATATGCGTTTCGGGGAGGAAATTCAGTGTTACCGGATTGTCGGCGCCGGACGCGATCAAGAGTGTGCCGGTCTCGGCGACGGCAGCCACTGCGTGACTGAGGCCGACTTCATCAGTCGGCTGTGCCCGACCTCGTTTCAACGTCAAGGTTGGTTCTGTCGACCACGTCAAGGCGGCAAGATACGCATCATCGCCAGTTGCAATGATGGCCGGCAGGTTATTTGAGCGCAGATAGCCAGCGATCAGGCCGGGAACTTCAGCTGCGGTTGCAGCTTCGAGCACCGTCGCTGACTGGCTCTTCATATGGCTGGTAAACAGCACGACATGGTCGACGTGCGATTTGCCCGCAACCCGACCCGGTGTTGGATGCCGAAACTTAGTCGAGATCCGGTCTGCAACGATTTTAGCACGCGTGGCTTCGGCAACGGGCGTGTCGCTTTCGAGGCCCTTACGGATCTTGGCGAAGATCGTATCGCGATGGTTCATGGCGTGGCCCTCTTGGCCTGATTTGGTCGATCGACGCCGGCCTGTTGCTCGCGCCAGAGCTGCTGGAATGTGCGACCCTGCGGCGCTGGCAGATCGCGATACTTGGTCCACCCTCCGGCAAACGGCATACTCCGAAACGCGCCACGCCCCCGACCCACTGCCCCCAGCGCCGCGATCGCAAACCGCGACGCCATGTGGTAGACGCGTGGCCGTTTAGCGAACCATGCCCACGACTTCAATCCGAACGCGTAGGCGCCAGACACACCACCGAGGTCAAATTCGGTTTCACGGTGCAGTCGCATCAGTTTCGGCAGCGGGATCTTCATCGGACAAACCGCTTCACACTTGCCACAGAAGGTGGAGGCGTTGGGCAGGTTTCCGGCCTGTTTGACGCCAATCAACGACGGCGTCAGCACCGCGCCGATCGGGCCAGGATAGACCCAGCCATAGGCGTGACCACCGATTGCATTGTAGACTGGGCAGTGGTTCATGCACGCGCCGCAGCGAATGCAGCGCAGAATTTCACGCATCTCGGTGGCGAGCAATTCCGAGCGTCCGTTGTCGAGCAGAACGACGTGATAGTTCTCCGGCCCATCGGGGTCGCCTGCGCGGCGGTGACCAGTCGAGAACGTCGTGTAAGTTGAGAATTCCTGACCGGTGGCCGAGCGCGCCAGCAGCCGAAGGATCGAGCTCACGTCTTCTAGCGTTGGCAATACTCTGTCGATCGAGGTGATGACGACGTGCGTCTTGGCTAGGCTCTGCGTCAGGTCGCCATTGCCCTCGTTGGTGACGATGATGGTCGAGCCGGTTTCGGCGATCAGGAAGTTAGCACCGGTAATTCCGACGTCAGCGGCGATGAACTTCTCGCGCAGAATCTGCCGCGCCTCGTTGACGAGTTGGGCCGGCTCGACGAGCACGCGATCCTTAGGCAAATGTGTGTGCAGGCGACGAAAATCGGCCTCGACCTGGGCCTGAGTCAGATGGATGGCCGGTGCGATAATATGGCTCGGCACCTCCTTGCGGATCTGCACGAGGTATTCGCCAAGATCGGTTTCTACAACTTCGAGACCAAGCGTTTCCAAATGGCTGTTGAGCGCGATCTCCTCGGAGACCATCGACTTGCCCTTGGTGACAACCTTGGCATCGGCATCGCGACAGATCTTCGCGATGATATCGCGGGCGTCGGCGGCTGTCGGTGCCCAATGGACATGTGCGCCTGCGGCAATCGCCTTGCGCTCCCATTCTGAGAGATACAGATCGAGGTACTTAAGCGTGTGGTCGCGGATATCACGACCGACATCGCGCAAATCCTCAAACTCCGGCAGCTTGTCCCGCGCAGCAGTCCGCTGCGCAACCAACCCACCGGGCAAGCCCGACAGCGCCCGCTGCAGTTGCGCGTCATCAAGCGCCAGTCTGGCATTGGCTTTGAATTCGCGCGTCTTGATTTCCACCATGACCTTCAGCCTCTTTTCAAGTCGGCGCGCCGATCGGTGGGTCGGATAGCTCGCCAGCCAGCACTTCCGCCACATGGCGCACGCTGATCGCGCTGCCATCCCGTTTCAATTTGCCCGCCATATTCATCAGGCAACCGAGGTCGCCCGCCAACAATAATTGCGGCGCCGCGTCGGTGACGTTGCGGGTCTTCTTCTCGACCATGGCATTGGAAATATCGGGGAACTTCACAGAGAATGTGCCACCAAAACCGCAGCAGACTTCGTTGTCGGACATTTCCACCAGTTCCAAGCCCTTGACAGTCGCGAGCAGCGTGCGCGGTTGCTGCTTGATGCCAAGTTCCCGTAGTCCGGAGCAACTGTCGTGATACGTCACCCGCCCCTCATATTCGGAGGTAACTTCGGTCATGCCGCGCTCGTGAACGAGGAACGACACTAGCTCATGCACGCGTTCGGCAAACGCTACGGCGCGCGGGCCCCAAAGCGGATCGTCGGTCAGCAATTTCGGATAGTGCGACTTGAGCATACCAGCACACGAGCCGGACGGAGCGACAACGTAGTCAAAGCCGTCGAACGCCGCGATTGTCTGCCGCGCGATCGCAGCTGCATTGGCCCGGTCGCCTGAATTGTAAGCCGGTTGCCCGCAACAGGTCTGCAAGGCGGGCACGTCGACGGTGCAGCCAGTTTGCTCAATCAGTTTGATGGCAGCAAATCCGATCGATGGGCGCATCAGGTCGACAAGGCACGTCACAAAAAGCCCGACCCGCGGCTTCGAATCCAAGGAATTGCTCATGCGGGCCTCATGATCGCGGAAGAGATGATCATCCGGTTGTATCATGCAGCCAACCGTCGTCTACCCCAACCATTCGCGCAGTGCTGATGAAAAAAAGCCCGCGACGCAAGGCTGCATCCCGGGTGAATTCTGTTCCAGCGTGTAAGCGTGCTTTTCTTACTTTGCCGTATTCGTCTTCAGGTAAGCGACTAAGTCTTTACGATCTTGCTCGTCCTTCATGCCCGCATAGGCCATCTTTGTCTTCGGCATGTAGGTCAATGGCTTCTCTAAGTACTTGACCAGTTCTTCCTCGGACCAGATCAATCCCTTGGCGGCCGCTTCCTTGTTGGCTTCTGAGTAGTTGAATCCTTCGACCGTTCCAGCTTTGCGGCCAACGATACCGTTCAACATCGGGCCAACCGCATTCTTGGCACCTTCACCAACCTGATGGCACGCCTTGCAAACCTTGAACAGAGCTTCACCAGCTTCGGCACTCTGCGCCTGCGCCATACCAGTAGCGGCCGCTAATCCAATCAGCGTTGCAGCGGCGGACAAAAACAAATTCATGCTGGACTCTCCGAGGAATGAACCAATAGAGCTCGTACAGACGGTTGACGCAGTTGCATCGATTGCGCAATCGCTGAACATAGCTCTTTTGCTATACATCGATATTTGGCAGTTGCTACCGCGACAAAAGTACGTGGTCCGCGATTGTTAGCGCAACGATGAAATCGCACGCGCGGCCTTACCTTCGATGGCAGGCTTATCGGGTTTGATGCGCGTTGCAGACCTAACGGCGACCGGCTGCTGTTTGCCCGGTATCTTGCTGCTGTTGCGATCCCAATAGGGCTCGTTGCCATAGGTTTCAGCCAGGAAATCGATGAATGCGTTGACCTTGGCTGGCATGAAGTCGCGACTTGGGTAGACTGCAAAGATCGCAAGGTTCGACGATCCACGCCATTCGGGCAAAATCACTTCAAGTGCGCCCGAGGCAAGATCCGGCCCAACGTCCCAGATCGGACGCAGCCCGATACCAAGTCCGCCAACCAATAGCTCGCGCACGAATTCGGCCGAATTTGACCGGATATTGCCTTTCAGCCTAACTTCCTTCGGTCCGTCGGGCCCATCAAGGTGCCACAACTCCTGCGCTCCAGCCGAAATGCAGTTCAGCTGATCCAGCTCGGTGATGGATTTGGGTCGACCGAATTTCTCTAGATACGAGGGTGCGGCACAGATCACCCGGCTATCGGGTGCCAGCTTGCGAGCAACCAGCGAACTGTCCTCTAGTTCGCCAATGCGGATGGCGACATCAAAGCCCTCGCGAATGATGTCAGCGAAACTATCGGTCAGATGGAAATCAAGCTCGATGTCGGGGTAGCGCGTAAGGAATGCGGTGAGGTGCGGCGCAATGTGCAAGCGGCTGAACGATGTAGGTGCGGTGATTTTGAGCTGACCGCGCGGTTTGGTGTTGCGTCGGCTGACAAAGTCCTCGGCTTCCTCGACGAGGCTCAGGATATCGACCACGCGCTTGAAGTAGCCTTCCCCGGTCTCGGTCAATGTCAATTGCCGCGTGGTCCGTTGGAAAAGGCGCGCGCCTAGGCGATCCTCCAGCAGGCTGACCCGCTTCGATACGACAGCTGGCGACAGGTTCATTTCACGACCCGCCGCTGACATATTGCCGGTGCGGGCGACACGCGCAAAAATCTCCAAATCGCTGATGGCGGTCACGGGTTTGTCCTTGTGTGCGCGGTGTTGCAGCAGGCGCAAGACCTTCTACACTTCGTTGATTATGCCCCGGCGTGACGCAAGTGTGTCGTCGACATCGCAAAATATTTTAAGTGTTTATATTTTTCATTGATAATTATTGCAGATGAGCGCCCTAACACATGCCCATTGGCACATTGATTAGGCACCCGCCTTGCGCGCATAACACTGACCTGTGATTGCGGAGAAAGCAGATGTCGACGATTGCCCTGCCCGTGCCTGATGCGGATATCGTGCGACGGCGCGACCAGATCGTGCGCCAGCTTGCAGCCCTGATCGGTGCGGACCAGGTGATCGGTGATGAGGATGGTCGCCGAGCCTTCGAGACCGATGGATTGACCGCTTACCGGCGGATGCCTTTGGCCGTCGTACTGCCGCGCACCACCGAGGACGTGGCGCGTGTGCTCCGGTTCTGCCGTGATGGTGGCATCAAGGTCGTGGCGCGGGGCGCTGGCACATCATTGTGTGGTGGGGCGCTACCGGCCGAGGATGCCATTGTCGTCGGCGTTAGTCGAATGAACAAAGTGATCGACATCGACTACGACAGCCGAACTGCGCGCGTTCAGTCCGGTATCACCAATCTGGCGATTTCGGCGGCAGTTGCGGACCGCGGGTTCTTCTACGCACCGGACCCATCGAGCCAGTTGGCCTGCACGTTGGCCGGCAATCTGGCAATGAATTCGGGCGGCGCCCACTGCCTCAAGTATGGTGTTACCACCAACAATGTGCTGGGCATGAAGATAGTAATGATGGATGGCGAAATCATCGACATCGGTGGGGGCTTTCTCGATTCACCGGGTTACGATCTGCTGGGGCTAATCGTCGGCTCCGAAGGTCAATTCGGCATCATCACGGAGGCGACCGTCCGCATTCTGCGCGCGGCCGAAGGGGCACGACCGATGATGCTCGGTTTTGCATCGAGTGAGACGGCCGGCGCATGCGTATCGGCGATCATTGCGAGTGGGATCATTCCGGTGGCCATCGAATTCATGGACCGTCCGGCGATTCACGTCTGCGAAGCATTCGCCAAGGCTGGCTATCCAATGGATGTCGAGGCGCTTCTGATCATCGAAGTCGAGGGTTCGGACGACGAGATCAGCGATTTGCTCGGCCGCATCGTCGAGATCGCCAAGCCGTTTGAACCAGCGACCATGCGCGTCAGCGAGAGCGCGGAGGAAAGTGCCAAGATCTGGAAAGGCCGCAAATCGGCATTCGGCGCCATCGGCCGCATCTCTGAATACTACTGCATGGACGGCACCATCCCCCTTGGCCAACTACCACTTGTATTGCGCCGCATTACCGAAATCTGCGCGCGCGAAGGCCTGAGGGTCGCCAACATCTTCCATGCCGGAGATGGCAATCTACATCCTCTGATCTTGTACAATGCTAACGATCCACAGGAAGGTATTCGCGCGGAGGTTGCTGGCGCCGATATCTTGAAGCTGTGTGTTGAAGTCGGCGGCTGCCTGACTGGTGAACATGGCGTCGGAATCGAGAAGCGCGATTTGATGCGTGTACAGTTTAACGATGTCGATCTTGCCTTGCAGATGCGCATCAAGACTATTTTCGACCCCGACTGGTTGCTCAATCCGGCCAAGGTGTTTCCGCTCGACGGCCGCATCACGACATCAGTCGCGGTGCCCAATCTCGCTGCGTGACAATGATCGCTCAATTGGTCCGAAATCGAGGGTTAGACAGTGACGGACGCCTTCCGACCAGCTGCCGATTGGGAACTGCGCAGGTTCCTGCTCGACGCAACCGCCGCGCATAAGCCGATCGAGATCATAGGGCGTGGCACGAAAAGCCAGGTTGGGCGGCCAATGTCCGGCACGACACCCGTGACCACTGCATCGATGGCCAACGTGACCCTTTATGAGCCAACAGAGCTTGTAATGGGCGCCAGAGTCGGCACCACGGTTGCAAACATCGAGCAGGAGCTGGCCACACGTGGACAGATGCTGGCGTTCGAGCCGATCGATCTTGGACCGGCGCTTGGAGCACCCGCGAAACAAGGCAGCATCGGCGCCGTGTTCGCCACCAATCTTTCAGGCTCACGACGGGTCATGGCTGGTGCGGCGCGCGATCACCTGCTTGGTATCAATGCGGTCACCGGCGCTGGCGATATTATCAAGTCGGGCGGCCGCGTGATGAAGAATGTCACCGGTGTCGACATCGCCCGTGGTCTGACCGGCAGTTGGGGCACGCTTGCCGTCTTGACGGACGTGACCTTCAAAGTGCTGCCGGCGCCGGAAACGTCGGCAACCTTGGTGTTGGCAGGCTTGCCCGATGAAATTGGCATAGAGGCGCTATGTCTCGGGCTTGGCTCCCCGTTCGAAGTTACCGGGGCGGTCCATCTCCAGCAAGGTTTGACCAGACGCCTGTGGCACGCTGGCATACGTGGGATTGGCGGTGCGATCACGGCGTTACGCATCGAGAACTTCCATTCATTCGTGGCCTATCGAGCGGGCAAATTGACCGAACTGTTGAAGCATTTCGGCGACATCCAGCTGCTGCATCATGACAGCTCGGCGGCGTTCTGGGATGAGCTGCGGCAGCTGTCGGTGCTGCAGTCCTCGACCGCCCCTTTGTGGCGGATATCGACGACCCCGCGGCTTGGCCCCAAGGTGGTAGCCGACATTCGCCGCTACATGGATGTCGAGGCGTTTTATGATTGGTCGGGCGGCTTGATCTGGCTCGAGGTACCGAAGTCCGCCGATGCTGGAGCAACCGACATTCGTCGCGTAATGGCGGTACATGGCGGTCACGCCACACTAATTCGCGCTGATGAACCGGTGCGAGCCGCTGTCGACGTGTTCCAGCCCGTGGCCCCTGGCGTCGAGCGCATTACCGCCAAGTTGAAGGCGACGTTTGATCCACATGGCATTCTGAATCCCGGCCGAATGCACGCAAAACATTAAATCGACGTGCCGCCGCCCTACCGAGAGCCGGAAACTGACAAATGCAAACGAACTTCACCGCCGAGCAACTCGAAAACCCACGTCTTGCAGAAGCGGACCGCATCCTGAAACGATGCGTCCACTGCGGATTATGCACCGCGACATGCTCGACCTATGTGCTGCTCGGCGACGAGCGGGACAGTCCGCGCGGCCGTATCTATATGATGAAGGACATGTTTGAGCACGAGCGTGCAGCAAGCCCCGAGGTTCAGCACCACGTCGACCGCTGCCTTTCCTGCCTATCGTGCATGACGACCTGCCCAGGAGGCGTTGATTACATGCACTTGGTCGATCTGGCACGCAGTCACATCGAGGAGACCGGCACACGCAACCTAAAGGATCGCCTCATGCGTCGACTGTTGGCAGCGATCGTGCCCTACCCCGAACGGTTCCGCAAAATGGTTGCACTTGCGCCATTAGGCCGCCCCTTTACCACATTGATGCGCCGCGTCGGCCTGAAGGAAATGGCTGCGATGATTGATCTCGCGCCAATGAGCTTCAAGCGCGGATCATCGTTCGCTGGTCCGGGAACGGCCGTTACACAGGAAAAGCGCCGGGCACGCGTGATCATGCTGGCGGGATGCGCGCAACAGGTGCTGCGCCCCGAAATCAACGATTCAACGATCCGTATGTTGGCGCAACATGGTGTCGACGTCCAGATCGCTGCCGGTGCCGGCTGCTGCGGTGCTCTCGTCCACCACATGGGGAAAGAGGCCGAAGCGCACACCTTCGTGAAACGCAACATAGACGCCTGGTCGAAAATCATCGAGCGCGAGACGATCGACGCCGTCATCATCAATGCGTCCGGCTGCGGCACTACCGTCAAGGACTACGGCTACATGATGAAGGGTGTCGACGGGTACGCCGAGCGCGCCGTCCGGATTTCCGCACTGACCAAGGATATTGCCGAATTCCTGGCGGACTTCGACGTCGGCCCGTCGAAGCGCTGGTCAAACATCCGCGTCGCCTACCACTCGGCTTGCTCGATGCAACATGGCCAACGCATTACGGACGAACCGAAGTTGCTGCTAAAGAAGGCCGGCTTCACGGTGCTCGACGTGCCGGAGAGCCACATCTGCTGCGGGTCGGCCGGCGTCTACAATATTTTGCAGCCGGAGCTTGCTGGCGAACTACGAGAGCGCAAAGTCAAAAATATCCTCAGCACCAAACCGGACATAATCGCCGCAGGCAATATCGGCTGCATTTCGCAAATCGGATTGGGCACAGATATGCCGATCATCCATACCGTCGAGTTGTTGGACTGGGCCTATGGCGGCCCCGTGCCGCGCGGCTGCGAGAAGTTCAAGCCGTTCATCAATGATGTGCCGCAGCCGACACGCGAAGTCGCCGACTACCTGCGCGGTTGAGCGAGCGAAGACCATGGTCATTCCAGATGTTCCGCCGCTGGGCAAACGAAACGTGGCGAACGTCCAAGCGACGATTGACGGCAAGGCAAAGCCGCTTGGCGCGCTCGGTCGGCTGGAAGCGTTGGCGCTGCAAATCGCGCTCATCATGGGCACGGCACGGCAACTGCAAGATGCACGACTGATCGTGTTCGCCGGTGATCACGGACTGACGGTGGAAGGCGTGAGTGCGTATCCCTCAAACGTGTCTGGCGCCATCGCCAATCTAGTTCTTGCCGGAACAGCGGGCGCCAGCATCATGGCGGCGGCGAGCGGCATCGACGTCGTACTGGTCGATTCCGGGCTGCTACACCCGTGCGGTGCACATTCACGACTGCGCGATCGACGGATTGCTGCCGGCACACGCAACAGCCGCCGTGGTGCGGCAATGACGATTTCACAGCGCGACGCCGCATTCGCTGCTGGAGTCGAAATCGTTGATACTGAATGCCAGAAAATTAATATCGTGGCACTCGGTGAAATCGGTATCGGTAATTCTAGCGCGGCAGCACTCGTGGCGCACGCGGTAACCGGCATACCATTGGCGCAACTGATCGGGCCGGGTGCTGGCGCGCCAGCAGGCGGGCTCGATCACAAGCGCGATGTTCTCACTGCTGCCTATGCACGCGCCCCCACGTGTGATCCAGCAACGGCGCTTGCCGAATTCGCCGGATTCGAGATGGTGATGCTGACGGCAGCGATGATTGGCGCAGCGGCGGGCAATCGCATTGTCCTGGTTGATGGCTTTATCGCCACCGCCTGTGCGGCCGCAGCCGTTGCCCTGAACCCAAATGTGCGTGAACGACTGGTCTTTGCACATACCTCCGCCGAGCCGGGTCATCGCCTGCTGCTTGACTACTTGGGTGCAACGCCGCTGCTCGATCTGGGTATGCGGTGTGGCGAGGGCACCGGTGCGGCATTGGCGGTTCCGCTGGTGCGCGCCGCTGGCGCCATCCTCACCGACCTTGCCAATCTGCCTGCCGGGTCGCCACCATGATCCGCCGCGAACTCACGCTGTTGCTTGTCGCACTGCAGTTTCTAACTCGCATCCCCGTGCCGGGGTTTGTCGACTTCAAGGCCGACTGGCTCGATCGATCCGCCAAGTATTTCCCGCTCGTCGGCATGACCGTAGGCTTGATCACGGCGCTGTTTTTATTGGGCGCGGGTCAGCTATTTCCACCAATGCTGTCGGCGACAATCGCGATCACCGCCGGCGTACTGGTGACGGGCGCATTCCACGAGGACGGCCTCGCCGATACAGCAGACGGCCTGGGTGGTGGGCTAACCCGCGAACGTCGACTGGAGATAATGAAGGACAGCCGCATCGGCACCTATGGTGCGGCTGCGCTCATCCTGGGATTAGCCCTCAAGATTGGTGCTCTGGCCGCGCTCGATATTGCAATCGGGGCACTGGCACTGGTGGCCGCTCACGCGGCGGCGCGGCTCGCAACGGTGATTGCCATAAATTCCATGGCGTATGCAGGTGATGCGGATGCCGCCAAGGTCAAACCGCTCGCCACTGGCGTAACGTCGCCGGAGCTGGCACTGGCGATAGCGTTCGGTTTAGCGCCGACATTCCTGATTGATCCTGCCTGCTTTGCGCTTGCATTGATTGGCGGCGCGATTCCAGCGGCACTGCTCGCTTATCAGTCCAACCGCCTCATTGGTGGCTATACCGGCGATGTACTCGGCGCAATGGAACAGGTATTCGAAATCGGCTTTCTTCTGGCGATCGTGGCTGGCGGCGCGCACGCGCACTGAGCTTGCATGTGGACATCGCCAAGCCACCCTTAATCCGGCGCGCAACTGATGCTACGACGCAGAATTAGTCATCAAGGAGCGCCGCCTATGTCCACCGCCGCCAAGATCACTGCCCGCATCGCCCAAGAACTCGGCGTGCAGATTGCCCAGGTTGCGGCAACTGTCGAATTGCTGGCTGAAGGTGCGACGGTGCCATTCATCGCGCGCTATCGCAAGGAAAAGACCGGCGGGCTCGACGACACGCAATTGCGCAAATTGGATGAGCGACTCGGCTACCTGCGCGAACTTGAAGATCGACGCGCCACAGTGCTCAAAAGCATCGATGAACAAGGAAAGTTGACACCTGATCTTGTTCGCCAGATCAACGCCGCCGATACGAAGGTCGATCTCGAAGATCTGTACGCGCCCCATAAGCCGAAGCGCCGCACCAAGGCTATGATCGCCCGTGAAGCTGGCCTCGAACCGTTGACCAATGCGCTGCTGTCCGATCCGACGCTGTCGCCCGAGGAACAGGCTGCAAAATTTATCTCGACCGACAAAGGCATCACCGACACAAAGGCCGCACTTGACGGCGCACGCCACATCCTGATCGAGCGCATCGCCGAAACGCCGAGGCTCGTCGGTGAGTTGCGCGACTGGCTGTGGGCCACCGGCCTCGGCGCATCAAAGGTGATCAAGGGCAAGGAAGCGGAAGGCGCCAAGTTCTCCGATTACTTCGACTTCTCGCAGAACATGAAGGACTTGCCGTCGCATCGCATTTTGGCATTGCTGCGTGGCCGTAACGAAGGCTTTCTCGACTTCGATCTCGACGTGCCGAAAGTCGAGAAACAGCCGCATCCAGCGGACGGGAAAATCATGGCGGCATTCAATATTGCCGATCGTGGTCGCGCTGCCGACAAATGGCTGACCGACACGGTGCGTCTCGCCTGGAAAGCCAAGCTGCACGGTACACTATCGAGCGATCTGTTGGCACGGCTGAAAGAACGCGCTGACGCCGAGGCCGTCTCGGTATTCTCGAAGAATCTGAAAGATCTGCTGCTGGCCGCACCCGCCGGTCCGCGCGCAACGATGGGGCTCGACCCCGGTATTCGCACCGGCGTCAAAATAGCGGTGGTCGATGCGACCGGTAAGGTGGTCGCCACCGACACGATCTATCCGCATGAACCACGCCGCGACTGGCAAGGCTCGATGGCAGCCATCGCCAGCCTATGCATGAAGCACAAGGTCGAACTGATCTCGATCGGTAACGGCACGGCCAGCCGCGAGACTGACAAGCTCGTCGCCGAAGTCATGCAGAAAATGCCGGAGTTGAAGCTCACCAAGGTCATGGTGAGCGAGGCCGGAGCATCGATCTATTCCGCATCGGAACTGGCGGCGTTGGAGTTCCCGAATCTCGATGTGTCGTTGCGTGGTGCGGTGTCGATCGCACGGCGTTTGCAGGACCCGTTGGCGGAACTCGTCAAGATCGAACCGAAGGCCATCGGCGTTGGCCAGTATCAGCACGATGTGGATCAGGCGGGCCTGGCACGCTCGCTCGATGCGGCGGTGGAGGATTGCGTCAACGCTGTCGGCGTCGATGTCAATACAGCATCCGCACCACTGCTCGCGCGCGTCGCCGGACTCAACAGTACGATTAGCGCCAACATCGTCGCCCATCGCGACGAGCACGGCGCGTTCAAGACCCGGACCGCCATCAAGAAAGTGCCCAGGCTTGGGCCGAAAGCATTTGAGCAGGCGGCAGGCTTTCTGCGCATCATGAATGGCAGCAATCCGCTCGATGGTTCAGCAGTGCATCCCGAGGCCTATAGTCTCGTCGAAAAAATTTCCGAGTCGACCAAGCGCCCGTTGAAGGCGATGATCGGTGATCGGGCATTCCTGAAGTCGTTACAGCCGAAACAGTTCGCCGATGAGAAGTTCGGCGTACCGACCATCGCTGATATTCTGGCGGAGCTCGAAAAACCCGGGCGCGATCCAAGGCCAGAGTTCAAGACGGCGACGTTCCAAGACGGTGTCGAGAAAATCTCCGACCTGCGCCCCGGCATGCAGCTCGAAGGTGTGGTGACGAATGTCGCAGCGTTCGGTGCGTTCGTCGATGTCGGTGTGCATCAGGACGGACTTGTGCATATTTCCGAGCTGTCAGACCGCTTCGTGAAAGACCCACGCGAGGTTGTAAAGGCCGGCGACGTGGTCAAGGTGCGGGTCAAGGAGGTTGATGTTGCCCGCAAGCGCATTGCGTTGACCATGAAGTCGGGGGCGATCCAGCCCGGTGGCGATGCCGGATCGCGGCCAGCGCCCGGTTCAGGCGGCAACCACCGCCCCGGCGCACCGATTCCGAAGCAGTCGGAGCCCGCTGGCGAGAGTGCACTCGCGGCAGCATTAAGAAAGGCACAGGGCCGGTAGTGTCGGAACGGCTCTAAACGCGTGACGTGTTATTAAAGCGGCTTGTGATTCTAGATGGCGGGCGTACATGCGAAAAAAACTCTATGAGTGGGTCGTCTTAGGAGAGACTTGGGCATCAGTCGTTGAGAAGGTTGTTCAGTATTGGCCTCATGCTCTGTCCGTTGCTACTATGCTTGGACTTGGTACTTGGTTCGCATCAGCTTGGAATTTCGTGTCTTTACAGGGTTGGGGGGTGTACCCGTTCTTTGGTGCGTTTTTTGCAGTTTTGCTATGCACCGCCTTCTACATTTTTGTAGTCGCCTCGTCGCAAAGGCAAATGAACTCATTTGCTATTGCTCGCGAGAGCTCGGGCAAACCGAATATTCTGTCGAAAACGCACGAAAATGTCCGCTTAAGCCTTTCGGATTTCTATCACCCGTTCTTCAAGGCTACAGAGCATGTTCGCCTTGAAAAATGCGAATTGATGGGTCCTGCCGCAATCGCGTTGATCGGTAGCACGCTGGATCACTGCACTTTTGTCGAATGCGAAATCGTTATTGTTCACAATGGGGCGATCGTAAAGGGAACCTCACTTTTCAAAACGTGTTCGTTCATCAATTGCACATTCTATCGAGTGACTTTGCTAATGAATTGGGATCACTATGAGCACTTTCCATTAGACGTCAGAAACGGTCTCCCAATCATAAGCGGCGGACCTGATCAAACACCAGCTTAGTCGGTCAGCATATACGCCGACCGCGATTTCGATGCGATGAAGCAGCACCTCGTTCTGAGGGTTGATAATGGTTGACTGCGACGCATTGGTTGGACACCCACCACGCGCTCACTGCTACAAGCGGGTAAATACCGACCACGAGCCCTCCCGTGAGCCCTAAATTGACCTACCTCTTGCTGGCCTTCGCCGTGGCTCTGATCGCCGCTGGCGCATGGCTCTATACGCCAGACAAGTCGCGAGCGGCGCTCGAAGCCAAATACGCCACCGCGCCGAGCCAG
>JANNRP010000092.1:0-3549 GCA_031401535.1 Hyphomicrobiaceae bacterium
ATCACCTTCGCGTCGTGAACGCTGCCCGTCGTCACGCCCGCCGTGTGCACGAGCCCGCTCTTTGCATCGACGCCGATGTGCGCCTTAATGCCGAAAAACCACTGGTTGCCCTTCTTCGACGACCGCATCTCGGGATCGCGCCGCTGCTCCTTGTTCTTCGTTGAGGGTGATGCCGCGATCAGCGTCGCATCCACGATGGTGCCGCCGCGCAGCAGCTCGCCCTTGGCCGCGAGATGCTCGGCGACGGCCGCAAAGATCGCCTTCGTCAGGTCGTGGCGCTCGAGCAGATGACGGAAATTGAGGATTGTCGTCTCGTCGGGGATGGCGTCGCGGCCGAGTTCCAGCCCGGCAAACGCGCGCATCGACTGGATGTCGTAGAGCGCTTCCTCAGCGCCGGGGCCGGAGAGATTGTACCATTGCTGCAGGCAGTAGATGCGCAGCATCGTGGCCAGCGGAAAAGGACGCCGACCGCCCTGCGGTCCCAGCTTCGGATAGCGTGGCTCGATCAACGCTTCGAGCATGCCCCACGGCACCACGGCCGACATCTCGGCCAGGAACACGTCCCGCTTCGTCTGCTTCTTCTTCGCCGAAAAGTCGAGCGACGAAAAGCTCAACTGGTCCATCGGCAGCCCCCTCGAATCAATGATCCCAGTGTGCCATGATCCGTAGGTTGTTCAGAGGTTCCCTAACAGTCATTCGTCGAGTTCGATCAGAGCAATAGCACATCCGCATGCGGACACAGCCGCAGGCTATTTGGCTCCATTTAGCTTGCTTGCCCGCCCTACTCCCTGAAAGCGCGGTTCACCTGGTCGGTGAAGGGCTTGGTCAGGTACGATAGCGCGGTGCGTTCGCCGGTCGCCATGAACACCTCATCGGGCATGCCTGGAACGAGTTTCAACTGACTGACCAACTGTCGCGATTTATCATCGATCGCCAGCCGCACCAGATAATGGTTTTGACCGGTCTTGGGATCGACGGTGACGTCGGCTGAGACATGCACTACGTGGCCACCCAGTTCGGGAGTCGTCTGTTGGTTGAACGCGGAAAGCCTGAGGCGGGCCGTGCGCCCGACCACCACATGGTCGACCTCGGCTGGTGCGATCCGCGCCTGGATCGCGAGGCCATCCTCTTCCGGCACGATCAGCATCAGTTGCTCGGCCCCGGTTACGACGCCGCCTACGGTGTGTATCGCCAGTTCATGCACGACGCCGGCCCGTGGCGCTCGGATGTCGATGCGGTTGAGCTTGTCCTTGGCGGCCACCTCGCGCTCGGAGAGTTCGGCGAGCTTTGATTCAATCGACCGCAACTCGCGCTGCGCTTGTGCGCGAACATTCTCGTCGACCGCAAGGATCTGCACGTTGATTTCGCTGATCTGCCCGTTGACGCGTGCGATCTGTGCGACGAGCCCGCCGTGCTCGCCCGCCAGCCGCGTCGCCTCGCGCTCCATCGTGTAAACGCGCGACACCGGTGTCAGCTGCTTGCTATGCAGCATCCGGATTTGCTCGAGTTCCTTCTGGATGATAGCGAGCTCGCCATGCTTGGCATCGCGCTGCGATGTCAGCCCCGTGATCTCCTGGCCGGACTGTCCAATCCGCAGTCGCAGCTGGTCGCGCTGGCTGTCGCGGGTGCGCTTGTTCTCCTCAAACAGTCGTATTTCGCCGTCGGCGGCGGCCCGCGCATCCGCACTCTGAGCGAGGAACGCCTGGGGCAGCACGACGCCGGGCAGGTTATCACGCTCAGCGACGAGGCGGGCGGTACGCGCGGTCAACTCGACCAATTGCGCGCGGATGACGCCCAGCTCGGCGCGTATCTGAGTGGCGTCGAGCCGTACCAGGATCTGACCATTAGTGACGCGGTCGCCGTTGCGGACGTTGATCTCGGAGACAATGCCGCCATAGCTGTGCTGCACTTTCTTGACGTTGCGCTCGACGACAAACGTGCCAGGCGCGATAACGGCGCCCGATAATGTGGCCGACGCCGCCCAGCCACCAAAGCCGAACACCAGGACTGCCACCACGATGGTGGCAAAACTCATCTGCCCTTTGATCGGGAAACTAGAGTTCGCATCGGTGATTTGAGCGGCACCACGGCCTGACGATTGAGGCGCGAGGGTATGCGTGCCTCCGGACTCGGAGCGCGCCGTCATTGATTTACCTGCCCGCAGTGAATGGCTGACCGAACTGTTGGAATACACGATTGTCATGCGCATTCTCCTTCACCAAATGCCGTCACGCAATTAGCGGGCCAGCATCAGATCATCGGTCTGAATAGAAATCCTCGGGCCGCAACTCGTAGTGCCCGACAAGCTCGATCTGGAATTCGGCGTCGGAATCAAAGTCGAGGTTGCCATCAAGGATGGTCACCTGACGACCTTCGAAACTGTCGTAGCGGAAAGTCATTTCGCCCGGCTTCGAGAATGACGCCTGATCGCGGATCAGCACGAACTGGCGCATGCTCTGATCCTCGAACACGTTGTCCAGCGCATCGGCGAACTCCCGGCTCAAGCCTCGGATATCGATGCGGTCGCCAACGGCGAAATCGAGAATGCGGTCACGCGATCCTGAACCGTTACCGGTGGCTGAGACCGAGCCGAACACGAACACATCATCGCCATCGCCGCCCGACAGGATATTGACACCGTCGCCCGCAACAATGACATCATTGCCGCTACCACAGTTGACGTTTTCGATATTGACGAATTGATCGTGACCGATGTCGTCGCTCGCAGCAATACCGAGCCGGAGATCGACGACTGCATCGGCCGAGGTGACCGCCGCGTCGTACGTGTCGATGCCATCACCGCCGTCAATTACATCATTCCCGTCGGCGACAGTGGCGATCACCGCGTCGTTGCCCGCGCCACCATCGATCTGGTCGGCGCCGCTGCTGCCAATCAAGAGATCATTGCCGGTGCCACCATCGATACTGTCGTTGCCATCGCCACCGGCGATCACGTCGTCGCCAGCGTCTCCCAGGATCAGATCGTTGCCCGCTCCGCCATCGACCAGATCGCTGCCCTCGCCAGCCCGGATGGTGTCGTTGCCGTCACCGCCGTCGATGATGTCGTTGTCGCTATCGCCGCTCAGGACATCATTGCCGGTGCCGCCGTCAACCCTATCGTTGCCTGCACCACCGGTAATGGCGTCGTTGCCATCGCCGCCCAGCAGATGGTCGTCGCCGCCTTCGCCTAAGATCGTATCGTTGCCACTTCCGCCGATGACACGATCATCCCCCGTATCGCCCATGATTTCATCGTTACCGTCGCCGCCATCGATGACGTCGGCGCCCGCATCGCCCAGGATCAGGTCATTGCCGGAACCGCCAGACGCCGTATCGTCACCTGCTCCTGCTCGGATTGTGTCGTTGCCATCATCGCCGTCGAGTACATCGTTGCCGATTTCACCATTCAACACGTCGTCGCCGGTGCCGCCTTCAATCCTGTCATTACCCTCCCCGCCGTCGATGACGTCGGCGCCCGCATCGCCCAGGATCAGGTCATTGCCGGAACCGCCAGACGCCGTATCGTCACCTGCTCCTGCTCGGATCGTG
>JANNRP010000093.1:0-5562 GCA_031401535.1 Hyphomicrobiaceae bacterium
GTTGCAGCCGACGTAATCGTGATACCGCGCTCAGCCTCTTGATCCATGAAATCCATGGTGGCCGCGCCATCGTGGACTTCACCGATCTTGTGCGACTTGCCGGAATAATAAAGAATCCGCTCAGTGGTCGTGGTTTTCCCAGCATCAATGTGAGCCATGATGCCGAAATTCCGGTAATCTTCAATCTTATGCGAGCGAGCCATAGCTCAGCCTCCAAGAAAACAATTACCAGCGATAATGCGAGAACGCGCGATTGGCTTCAGCCATCTTGTGCGTATCTTCCCGCTTCTTCACCGCTGTACCGCGATTGTTGGACGCATCGAGCAACTCGCCCGACAACCGATCCACCATCGTATTCTCGTTGCGCGAACGTGCCGCAGTGATAATCCAACGGATCGCAAGAGCCTGACGGCGATCATTACGAACTTCGACTGGAACCTGATAGGTGGCGCCACCGACACGGCGTGACCGAACCTCAACCGACGGCATCACATTTTCGAGCGCCGAACGGAACATCACGATTGGATCAGACTTGGCCTTGGCCTCCATCTTTTCCAACGCGCCGTAGACGATCGTCTCAGCCACCGACTTTTTACCCTGCTCCATCACAGCATTCATGAACTTGGTCAGCACCAAGTCGCCGAACTTGGGGTCCGGACTGACTTCGCGTTTTTCTGCTTTATGACGACGGGACATGACGGCCTGCCTGGAAAATTACAATTGATGACGACGTGTTGTGAACGATGCAGCAAAAGACCTTACTTAGGACGCTTGGCACCATACTTCGAACGACGCTGCTTGCGATCACCGACACCCTGGGTGTCGAGAACGCCGCGGATGATGTGATAACGGACACCGGGAAGATCCTTGACGCGACCACCGCGGATCAGCACCACGGAGTGCTCCTGCAGGTTATGCCCTTCACCCGGAATATAACCAATGACTTCAAAGCCATTCGTCAGACGGATCTTTGCAACTTTGCGCAGCGCCGAGTTAGGCTTCTTTGGTGTCGTCGTGTAGACCCTCGTGCAAACGCCGCGCTTCTGCGGGCACGCCTGCATGTGACGGGACTTCTCCCGATAGGTCTTCGGCGTCCGGGGCTTCCGGATTAACTGTTGGATCGTTGGCATGTTGCCCTGTATCCCGATAAAGCGCTCCGCAGAAAATCTGCGAACAGCGCCAAGACTATTAAGCCAGACCCCGCGTTAGCGAAGGTCCAGCGTGATTTCCAGAGGATCAAGCACATCCACAAGGGACACGCAGGATCTTGGGCCCAATTATATTCTCTGCTTGGAGCCGGAAGCGTTTAGACCTGCTAGGCACGAATGCCTGCGAAACTTGGTCTACCACCAATCCGCGAGAGTTGACCCTCTCATATACACACCATACCGGCTGGTCAACCACTGTTCCGGTATGGCCGCGTTATTTTTTAACTGTCCGCAACGACCGACATGATGGACGTGAGGCGTTTGCGGAGTGCCATCTCGAATGACGAGGCGCTGTCGCCTCGTCACGCTGGTGTTGTGTCGACAAAGCGCTGAGACCCGATCCTACTCAGCTGCCTCATCGGCTGGGCGACGACGGCGACGCTCCCGCGGCGCATCCCCTGAAGCACCGCCCGCCAGGGTACGGCCACCATCGGCTGCACGGGCGTGCTCCTTGGCAATCAACTCATCGCGCTTGCTGGCGATGCCACGCAGACGACGCAGCATACCGCCGGTACCGGCCGGGATCAGACGGCCAACGATGACGTTTTCCTTCAGGCCTTCGAGCGTATCGACCTTGCCATTGACCGCCGCGTCAGTGAGAACGCGCGTGGTTTCCTGGAAAGACGCCGCCGAGATGAAGGAGCGCGTCTGCAACGAAGCCTTGGTGATACCGAGCAGCACCGGCTGGAACACGGCCGGCCGCTTGCCGAGCTTCTCGGTCTGCCGGTTGACTTCCTCGACCTCGGGCCGATCGAGGCTTTCACCCTTGATCAGATCGGTGTCGCCCTTGTCCATGATCTCGACCTTCTGCAGCATCTGGCGAACAATCACCTCGATGTGCTTGTCGTTGATCGTCACGCCCTGCAGACGATACACGTCCTGGATCTCGTTGATCAGGTAGTTGGCGAGTTCCTCGACGCCCTTGATTGCGAGAATGTCATGCGGAGCGGGATGCCCGTCATAGACGAAATCGCCACGTTCAATGCGGTCTCCATGCTGAACCGCAAGGCTTTTGCCGCGTGGGATCAGATATTCGACCGGCTCAACACTTTCATCATCGGGCTTGATCGTGATCCGCTGCTTGTTCTTGTAGTCCTTGCCGAACTCGACCGTGCCCGACAGTTCCGAAATGATCGCGTGATCCTTCGGGCGCCGTGCTTCGAACAGTTCAGCCACACGTGGCAAACCGCCGGTGATGTCGCCCGACTTCGCCGAGGCGGTCGGGATACGAGCGAGCACGTCGCCAGCTTTCACGTGGGCGCCCGAATCAACCGACAGAATGGTGTCGGCGGTCAACAGATAGCGCGCATCGCCACCACGCTGCACCTTGATCGGCTTGCCCTTGCCATCCTTGATGACCAGGGCCGGCTTCAGGTCGGAGCCGCGTGGCGTCGCCCGCCAATCCATGACGATACGATTGGTCGTGCCCTTCATTTCATCGGTCTGCTCGCGGATCGAAGCACCCTCGACCAGATCCTCGAATCCGACGACGCCGTCGACTTCGGTCAGCACTGGCCGTGTGTAAGGGTCCCACTGGGCGAGACGTGCGCCACGCTTGACGGAATCACCCTCGTCGACGAGCAGGCGCGCGCCACCTGGGATTTTCTGCGACGCCAGTTCCTTACCGCTGAGATCAACCACGGCCACGGCGACGTTGCGGCCCATGGCAATCATGCGGCCCTGGCTGTCCTTCACGACATTGCGGTTCTTGATCACCACCGTGCCGTTGAAGTTACTTTCAATGAACGACGTATCCACTAGCTGGGCGGTGCCGCCGATGTGGAACGTGCGCATCGTCAGCTGCGTGCCCGGCTCGCCGATAGACTGTGCCGCGATAACGCCGACTGCTTCGCCAATGTTGACTGGTGTACCGCGAGCAAGGTCGCGGCCATAGCACTTGCCGCAGACGCTGATTTCGGTGGCACAGGTCAAAACCGACCGGATGCGTACTTCCTGGACTTGTGCTTTTTCGATCAGTTCGCTATCGCGCTCGACGATCAGTTTCCCGTTGGGAACGATCACAGCGCCGGTCGCCGGATCAATCACGTCCTCGGCGGCGGTGCGGCCCAGCACGCGAGCGCCAAGCGAGACGATCACCGATCCGGCGTCCACCACTGCCTGCACCTTGATACCATCCGTGGTGCCGCAATCTTCCTCGGTGATGATGCAATCCTGGGCGACGTCGACAAGGCGGCGCGTCAGATAGCCGGAGTTGGCCGTCTTCAGTGCCGTGTCGGCGAGACCTTTGCGCGCGCCGTGCGTCGAGTTGAAGTACTCGAGAACCGACAAGCCTTCCTTGAAGTTCGACAGGATGGGCGTCTCGATGATCTCGCCCGAGGGCTTGGTCATCAGACCACGCATGCCGGCGAGCTGCTTCATCTGAGCGGGCGAACCGCGCGCACCGGAGTGACTCATCATATAAACCGAGTTGATCGGGCCTTCCTTGCCATTCGCATCCTTTTTGGTCGTCGAGATGCGTTCCATCATCTCCTTGGCGATCTGGTCGGTGCACTTTGACCAGGCGTCAACGACCTTGTTGTATTTCTCCAGTCGGGTGATGAGACCATCCTGGTACTGCTGTTCAAAATCGCGCACTTCGCCAGCCGTCTTGTCGACGATCTTCCCCTTTGTTTCGGGGATCACCATGTCGTCCTTGCCGAACGAAATGCCGGCCTTGAAGGCATGATAGAACCCGAGCGCCATGATGCGGTCGCAGAAAATCACCGTATCCTTCTGCCCGCAGTGGCGGTAGACCGCGTCGATCAACCCGGAGATCGCCTTCTTGGTCAGCAGCTGGTTGATCAACTGGAACTTGACGCCAGGACGCTTCGGCAACAGATCACCCAGGAACATGCGGCCCGGCGTCGTTTCGATGACTTCGAACTGCTCGTTGCCGTCGGCGTCGATCGACTGGTGACGCCCTTTGATCTTGGCGTGCAAGCTGACGACGCCGGCGTCGATCGCCCGACGCACTTCGTCAACCGATCCAAACATCATGCCCTGTCCAAGTTCGGCATCGCGCATGATCGACACGTAGTAGAGGCCGAGCACGATATCCTGGCTCGGCACGATGATCGGCATGCCGTTCGCCGGATGCAGAATGTTGTTCGTCGACATCATCAGCACGCGTGCTTCGAGCTGCGCTTCAAGCGACAGCGGTACGTGAACGGCCATCTGATCGCCGTCGAAGTCAGCGTTGAACGCCGCGCAAACCAGCGGATGCAGTTGGATCGCCTTGCCCTCGACGAGCATTGGCTCGAACGCCTGAATGCCAAGGCGATGCAGCGTCGGAGCGCGGTTCAACATCACCGGATGCTCGCGGATAACCTCGTCGAGCACGTCCCAGACCTCGGGCTTTTCCTTCTCGACGAGCTTTTTGGCCTGCTTGACGGTCGCGGCCTGACCGAGCGCCTGGAGGCGCGCATAGATGAACGGCTTGAACAGCTCAAGCGCCATCTTCTTCGGCAACCCGCACTGATGCAGCTTGAGTTCCGGACCCACCACGATCACCGAGCGACCCGAATAATCGACGCGCTTGCCGAGCAGGTTCTGACGGAACCGGCCCTGCTTGCCCTTGAGCATGTCGGCGAGCGACTTCAGCGGACGCTTGTTGGCGCCCGTGATGACGCGGCCGCGGCGACCGTTGTCGAACAGCGCATCGACCGATTCCTGCAACATCCGCTTTTCATTGCGGATGATGATGTCCGGCGCGCGCAATTCCATCAGCCGCTTCAAGCGGTTGTTACGGTTGATGACGCGGCGATAGAGATCGTTCAGGTCAGAGGTCGCAAACCGGCCGCCATCGAGCGGCACCAGCGGTCGCAGCTCCGGCGGAATGACCGGCACCTGCGTCAGGATCATCCACTCCGGCCGGTTGCCCGACTCGAGGAATGCCTCGATGACCTTCAACCGCTTGCCGAGCTTCTTCGGCTTGAGTTCGGTCGTCGCCTCGGAGATTTCCTGGCGCAAATCGGCCTGAATCTGCAGCAGATCCATGCCCGAGAGGATTTCGCGGATCGCCTCGGCACCAATGCTTGCGGTGAAGCTGTCCTGGCCGAACTCGTCGAGCGCCTGGGCGTACTGGTCCTCGCTGAGGAGCTGACGCTCCTTGAACGTTGTCACGCCTGGCTCGAGTACAATGTAGTTCTCGAAATAGAGAACGCGCTCAAGATCCTTCAACGTCATGTCGAGCAGCAGGCCGATACGGCTCGGCAGCGACTTCAGGAACCATATGTGGGCCACGGGGGCTGCAAGTTCGATATGCCCCATGCGCTCGCGCCGCACCTTTGCGAGGGTGACTTCGACGCCGCACTTTTCGCAGATCAACCCCTTGTACTTCATGCGCTTGTATTTG
>JANNRP010000094.1:0-2638 GCA_031401535.1 Hyphomicrobiaceae bacterium
GGGAGTGCCATATCTTTTCCACACCAGCCAGCGAGCGCTGCCTGAGGCCACTTATCCCGGCGTCACGATTGTCGACAAGCCAGCAATGCCGCTTAAACTCGAAACCAGATGACCCAAATCCTCCGCTAAATCATACCGCAATCAGTCTCAAAGCATTCGACGACGGACAAAGCACCCCGCGCGCGCCTGCAGCCAGAAATGCGCGTGTTAGTCCTGCCAGTGCCTCCGGATCCCCGTCGGTCCCAGCCGCCGTGTTACAAGCTGATAGAATGACCCAATCTGCTAAAATCTCCAGACGCTCAATCTCTGTTGCAGTCAGCAAGCCATCGTCTCTCTCACTGGCCTGCTCGGGGGGTGTAAGTAACAATGCTGGCTGACACGGCCAGCACGAGTTGGTCGGGCATGGCTGGCTTGTCGACAATCGTGACGCCGGGATAAGTGGCCTCAGGCAGCGCTCGCTGGCTGGTGTGGAAAAGATATGGCACTCCCAGGCAGGTTAGTCGCACTGCGACAGGTGAAGCCGTTTCACGCATCAGTTGCCAATCGAGAACCAACTCCGTGAAAGGTCCAAGATAGCACCCAGATTTGAACCGCTCGGATAGGCTACCGAATGCCAGGACCAAAATTTGCAGCACGGCGTTTGGCGTGGCGGGATGTTTCGCTCGGGGTGATCGCGCTTGCGAATGGCAATCGCATGCGACTGACGCTTGGCCTTGGATCTGGCTTGTCCCAACGACCGGGCGATCCCAAGGGTACGATTTGGGCGATTGCCGATCGCGGTCCCAATCTCAAAATCAAGCCGGCCATCGAACGCTACGGGTTGGAGCATCTGAAGCGGCTCAAAAAAGTGGACGGCGCCAAGATCATGCCGCGTCCTGATATCGGGCCGACAATCTGCCAACTCAAACTAGATGGCGACACGGTTCGACTGGTGCGGCGAATTCCACTGTGCGGTGCAAGCGGACGGCCCATATCGGGTCTGCCGATCCCCGCCGGCGCCGCCGATGTCGAGCCCGCCTTCGACCTCAAGCGCAAAGCTTTGGGCAGCGACCCATCCGGCGCCGACACTGAGGCGATCGTTGCCTTGTCGGACGGGACCTTCTGGGTCGGCGACGATTACGGGCCATCACTGCTCCATATAGGGCCGGACGGACAGGTATTGGAACGTTGGGTTCCAAAGGGGCTTGAGAAAGTACTCAAGGGCGCTGACTACGACGTCAAACCGGTGCTGCCTGCGATAGCCTTGCGCCGTCGGATCAATCGGGGGTTCGAAGCCGTGGCGGTGTCGCCGGATGAACGCTGGCTTTATCTCGTATTTCAAAGCCCTCTCGCCCACCCAGGGGTGGCGGCGTTCGAAAGCGCCCGGCACGTGCGTATCTGGAAGCTCGATGCCCGGACCGGCGCCATGGTCGCGCAGTTTCTTTATCCATTGGACGCGCCCGCAACTTTCCTGCGGGACCAAGAAGCCGGCGATGTCGCGTTGTCAGACGTCAAGGTCAGCGAGGTCGCTGTCATAGGTCCGGATCGACTTCTTGTCCTGGAGCGCATATCGCGCACAACGAAGATCAACGAAGTGACGTTGAGTGCTCGGTTCGCTCTGCCGGCGGCTCATATGGACGTCCGGACACGGCCGACACTTGAACAATCGAGTGCCGCTGCCGATCCACCGGACGGTGTTCCGGTCCTTGCGAAGTCACTGGTGCTCACGACCGATGATGCGCCTGAGATGGATCGCGATCTGGAGGGGTTGGTCGTACTCTCGCCGAGCGAACTGCTCCTCGTCACCGATAACGATTTCAGTGTCGAGGGCGCTCGCACGCGGTTCTGGCGCGTCAAGCTTGCGGCTCCAATTGCATTGGCCGCAGGTCAGTAGTTCAGCTCAGCGTTTTCTGGATATCCGCGATCGACGCTTTCGTTAGGGTCTTGCCGTGCTCGGCAACGAGACGGCTCTGCACTTCCTTGTGCAGGAGCGGGCGGATTTGACCCAAGGTCTGCGGGTCGGCGATGAGGACAAGCGCTGCAAAGTCACCCAGGTGAGCACGACGATAGAGTTCATGCGCCAATTGTTTTGCGAACGTGGCCTCATCGTTCTCCTGCCCCGTTGACTCCGATGGCCGCTTGCCGGACGGACCGTCACTTTCAAGATGAGCGGGGCGCAGCTCGCCGACGGCCTTCAACGTGACGCTGAGTTCCTGGCCGGAATTGCGGAAGAAACGCGCTCCCGCGCCATCGGCTACAACAACAAGGGCGTTATGCGGAATCTTGTCGGCCATGGTCACTTTCCTATTCGGCTTTAATCTTCTTGACGTGGTGCGACTGTAACCGTTCAGCAAGGCCCAGTAAGGTGCCTCAGCGTTCTGAACGAAGCTCGCGGTCGTATTGCGTCTCGCCGCGACGATCATGGGTGATTGCGTGCCACTGTTCGATGCGTCCTTGCCAATAAATGACTTCCTTGCCATCGAGCACCCAGGCGACTTCGCCAGCAAATGGAAGCCAATGTCCGTCGTGCTGTCGATAGTCGGAGAAACGGCCTTGCCAGGGGTTCGGCAGGAACGGTGCTGAGGCCGAGCGCGGTCGATCGGGCGCAAAACTCCCAGCGATTCGGCCTTCGCTGTCGAGGCTTAGCACAACTTCGGCC
>JANNRP010000095.1:0-7641 GCA_031401535.1 Hyphomicrobiaceae bacterium
ATCAAGACCACAGTGGCATTGGTTCGGTCTTGCAGGCGTCACAGTGCCAGCGTACGGGATTGTCAGTTTTGCACCGAGGGGACAATTCATGCCGATCACCGCAGGGCTGGTGCCTGCGCTCTTCAAAATCGATCGCTGGCGGTTGCGGCCGAAGCAAGGGGCGCGTCCGCACGGTTTGATGGCACTGCGCGCGCTGCAGGGTAAGCCCAAAGGGCGTCGACCGACGCTTCGTCAAACCAAACCGTTTCGAGTTTACGGCCAGATTGGCAGCTTAAAAGTCCGCCTTGCACGTACCGCCGCCGATGTGAGACTTGCTCAGCACTTGCGCTACGACGTATTCTATCGCGAGATGTCGGCCACGCCGTCTTTTACAGCACAATTCCGCAAACGCGACCAGGATCCTTATGACGCCGTTTGCGACCATTTACTGGTCGTCGATGACGCCCCCAGTGCCGCCCTCAGTGCAACGTGGACCAGCGGACGGCAACCGCGCGTGGTCGGCACCTATCGGGTCCTCCGTCAGGAGAAAGCACACCGCACGCTCGGCTTCTACACCCAGAGCGAATACGATATCGCACCACTAATTGCAGCCAAGTCGCCACACTATCGCTTCATGGAGCTTGGCCGCAGTTGCGTGCTGAAACCGTACCGCAACAAGCGGACAGTCGAACTGCTATGGCAAGGTTTATGGACCTACATTCGGGAACACAAGGTTGACGTAATGATCGGGTGCGCAAGCTTTGAAGGCATCGACCCGAACGAGCACGCGATGGCTTTGAGTTTCCTGCACCACCATGCATTGGCGCCGCCCGAATGGCGCGTGCGCGCGCATAGTAATTTGCACGTGTCGATGGATCGAATTGCGAAAGACAAGATCAATGCCAAAACGGCCCTCAAGGAACTTCCACCGCTGATCAAGGGCTACCTGCGACTTGGCGCATTTGTAGGTGATGGCGCGGTGATAGACCGGCAGTTCGGCACCACCGACGTGCTGATCTGTTTACCCGTCGAGAAGATTGATCCACGTTATTTCGACCACTTTGGTCAACCTAATGAACTCGATGACCGACTGGGCGCACCACGCAACAGCGTCAACTGAACGGCATCAGTCACGAGGTATGTTGAGCAGCGTTACTCGCGCCTGCGACGACTGATACCGTCGGCGGGGTCACAACGTGCCGAGCAATTTCCCCCACAATGATCAAACAAGGATCATTCCGCTCACCCGCAGGCACGATACCAGCCACACCAGAAACGGTGGTCAGCTTAGTCTTTTGCCGCGATGTAGTCGCCGACCAGACAACGACAGCCGGCCAATCTTGCGGGCATCCAGCAGCGATCATATGGTCTGCCATCGCCGCGAAGGTCCGCCCTCCCATGTAGAACACGGTGGTCGCTTCAGCATCGGCCAGTTGCGCCCAGCGATGCTCCGGGGCCTGTCCATCGGCCGCATGCCCCGTCACGAACTGCAGCCGCTTGGCATAGCGACGATCAGTGAGCGATACCTGCAGACTTGCCGCTGCACCGGTCGCAGCGGTGATACCCGGAATTACCTCGACCGCAATATTGTCCGCACGCGCCGCAGCCAATTCTTCGGCAAGACGTCCAAACACTGTAGGATCTCCACCTTTCAAGCGGATTACGCGCTTGCCGGATTTCGCAAGCGCAACCATCAGTTGGTTGATGTCGTCCTGACGACACGCCGGGCCGCCGCCTTGTTTGCCAACCAGCATGCGACGGGCTTCGCGGCGGGCAAGTTCCAATATCTCAGGAGCGACCAGCCGGTCGTAAAGGATGACGTCTGCTGACTGCAATGCCCGCAGCGCTTTCATTGTCAGCAGTTCTGGATCGCCTGGCCCCGCACCGACGATCACGATTGATCCAGCAGCCGAAGGCGTGGATCGACTGAGATCGTCAATTACGTTCTCCGGTGGCGGCTGCCGCGCTGCCATCGCGAGTTCAGCAAAGCGGCTCCATACCGCGCGTCGGGCGGCCCCCATAGGTATGCGCGCTTTGATTGAGCCTCGTATAGCTTTGGCCGCCGCCGCCCAAAGCCCGATCGCTGGATGCAGCATGGTCTCGATACGTGCACGGATGGCCTGTCCCAAGACGGGCGCGGCGCCATCGGTCGAGATTGCTATGACAACCGGCGATCGGTTGACGATGGCGCCAAAACCAACCGTGCACAGCGCAATATTGTCAACGATGTTGACTGGGACGCCCCGCGATTGAGCAGCAATCGCAAAATCCTCCGCTTCATCACCTTCAAGCGCGCCAATAGCCAGGGCAGCACCGTCCAGATCATTCGGCATCCACGCACGTGGAAACAACGTGATCAGTCCAGCCGGCGGATTGGCTCCAAGCGCTGCAAGGTCATCGGTGAGATCCAGACAGTAGACGTGAACATTCGCGCCTGCGGCCGCGCAAAGCTCTGTCTTCCAGGCCGCAGCTTCGGGTGCGCCAGCGACGATGACCAGTTTACCGCGCAAATCCAGGAACACTGGCAGAAGCGAAAGTGGCTGCATCCGCGACGGCAGCGTCTCCTTTGGTACAAGTCGCATCGTCCGCACAGGCATCACTCGGCAGCCTCCGCTTTGGCAGTCGCATGCTCGGCGATCAAGCGCTTGAGTTCCGGCACGCATGAACCGCAATTGGTGCCAGCACCGAGCTTTGTGCCAATGGCATGTGTGGAATTGGCACCATCGCTAATTGCTGCCGCGATACGCCGTTCCCCCACCTGGAAACAAACGCAAACGATCGCACCTTGATCCACCGCACCCTCGATAGGGCGACCAGCGAGCAGGGTGCGCCGCTCGGTGACGGGGATCGCCTCACGAATGAACTGTGCCTGCAGCCATTCGTGGCTTGGCAACTTTGGCGTCGGGCTCATGAACATCACAGCGTCGAGGCGCGCATCGTTCAAGACGGCCGTTCGGTAAAGGCCGATCCGCGCATCCTCAACCTCGATCCGCTCGCCAAGAGGCAGCACGGCCCGCGACCACTCTGCAAAGCCACTGTTTGGTCGATCAATCGCAAAGTGAAGCACATGCCCACCCGAAAACCTGGCCCGTGCCCAATACCCAGATGAAGGCGTCGGCACGGGCACGCGCGACAGCACAAAGCCATAGGCGTCGACAGGTACGGCCTCGATCAGCGCAGGCGTTGCCTTCGCTTCAGGTTGACCAGAATATGGATCGACGATCGCGTCGACCAATGCGCCGGTGCGACCATGTGAACTGTTCACGCCCGACCAGTGGATCGGCACGAACAACGAACCGTGCTGCTGGCCACGGTTGACCAGCACGCGTAAGAGGCAGCGGCCATGCGGTGTCTGCACAGCGGCGATCGAACCTTGTTCCAGACCGAGACGGGCAGCATCAACTGAATGGATCTCGACAAACGGCTCAGCAATGTGTGTCGAAAGCCGCGGCGACAATCCGGTGCGTGTCATGGTGTGCCACTGATCGCGCACACGCCCCGTATTCAACGTGAAGGGATATGACGCCGTTGGCTCAGTTGCGACAGCGCCTGGAGCCACCGCAATAAACCGTGCCCGACGGTCAGGTGTATAAAAATCGCCATCGGCAAACAGGCGCTCGGTGCCGATCCCGGCCAAAGGCACCGGCCATTGGATGGGTGCAAGTGCGTCGTACCCATCGTCTGACAGATCGGCGAGACCTCCGATGTCGAAAGCGCGTTCGCCGGCATTTTCAAATGCCGACAGACGCGCGTGCTCGCGAAAGATCTGCGATGGCTTGGTGTATGCGAAGGCGCTGCCCCAGCCGAGCCGTGCCGCGACTTGATCCATGATCCACCAATCCGGCTTGACCTCGCCGGGCAAGGCCATGAATTGCCGTTGCCTGGAAATCCGCCGCTCCGAATTGGTGACGGTGCCGTCTTTCTCGCCCCATGCGGCGGCGGGCAACCGGACCGCTGCAACATCGGCTGTGTCATTGGACACGACGTTCTCAGACACGACCAGCAGATCGAGCTTGGAGAGTGCGTCGCGCATGTGATCGGCACGGGGCAAGCTGACGGCAGGATTGGTACCCATCACCCACAGTGCTTTGATTCGACCGCTGGCGATGGCATCAAACATCTGGACAGCCTTGAGGCCCTCGGCCTCGACGACGTTCGGCGCTGACCAGAACCGGGCCACGCGATCCCGCTCGACCGTACTGAACCCCATGTGTGCGGCGAGCATGTTGGCGAGCCCACCGACCTCACGCCCGCCCATGGCGTTCGGTTGACCCGTGAACGACAATGGCCCTGAGCCGGGTTTGCCGACGCGTCCTGTTGCCAGATGGCAATTGATGATCGCGTTGACCTTGTCCGTGCCTTGCGCCGACTGGTTCACACCCTGACTGTAGCAAGTGACGACCCGCGGTGTTTCAGACCACCACTGGTAGAGCTGTTCGATGTCTGGCGCATCGAGTCCTGTCGCTTCGGCGACGGCGGCAACTGAACCGGCATGGCGACGTGCCTCTGCGAGTGCCGCATCAAGTCCCCCTGTATGCTCATCAATAAAGTGCTGATCGAGCAGTCCGCGATCACTCAGATAGACCAGCAGGCCATTCCAAATCTGGCTGTCCCGCCCCGGCCTGATCGATAGCTGTAGATCGACGCCCTGACTGGTCGCTGTCACACGGGGGTCAATGTTGACCACACGCATGCCGCGTTCGGCGCGAGCAATCTGGATGCGCTGATAGAGGATTGGATGGCACCACGCCGCGTTCGAGCCGACCAGCACCACGAGATCAGCAAGCTCCAGATCGTCGTAGCACTGCGGCACGACATCGCCACCGAACGCGCGGCGGTGGCCGGCAACGGATGACGCCATGCATAGCCGTGAATTGGTGTCGACGTGCGGTGTGCCAATGAACCCCTTGGCCAACTTATTCGCCACGTAATAATCTTCTGTCAACAACTGACCTGACAGATAGAATGCGATCGATTGCGACCCGTGCTCATCTCGGACACGCTTCAAATTATGCGCCACGTGATCGAGGGCCGTGTCCCAGCTCACCCGGCGACCATCAATTTCAGGATGGAGCAAACGGGACTCAAGTCCAACCGTTTCACCAAGGGCAGAGCCCTTCGAGCACAACTTCCCAGCATTCGCCGGATGATCCGGGTCGCCCTTCACAGCGGCCCGGCCCGACTTGCGGCTCGACGCCAAAACCCCGCAACCGACCCCGCAATAGGGACACGTGGTCTTGACGATGGTATTGGCAGCGGCATTCATCAATAAACGTCCGCACTGTAACGTTTGGCGGCCTTCAGTTCGGCCAGAAAGTCACGGGCGCCAGCCTCACTCATGTGACCGTGCTCATGCGCAACAGCGACGATTGCTGCTTCGACGTCTTTCGCCATTCGCTTGGCATCGCCACACACGTAGAAGTGTGCGCCGTCCTTCAGCCACGCCCAGAGCTCAGCTCCTGCCTGACGCATCCGATCTTGAACATAAACCTTGGTCGCACCGTCCCGAGACCATGCCGTTGAAAGCCTGGTCAACGCGCCTGATTTCAAATGCTGGTCGAACTCATCGCGGTAGAAGAATTCGGTCACCTCCCGCTGATGCCCGTAGAACAGCCACGACTTGCCCACCTTGGTGCCACGAGCCTGCTCAGCCGCCCGCTGCCACAAGAACGACCGGAACGGTGCCACGCCTGTGCCAGGCCCCACCATGACGATCGGGGTAGAGGGATCGGTTGGCAATCCAAACCCGTGCGCCTTCTGCAGATATACCTGCAGTGGTGCATCGGCTGACAGGCGATCAGCCAGGAATGTCGAGGCAACGCCGAGCCGCTGGCGATCACCGATCTCGTAACGCACCGTATCGACGGTCAAATGAATTTCACCGGGTGTTGCAAGTGGCGACGAAGAAATCGAATAAAGCCGCGGCTGGAGCGGCTCAAGGCACTCAAGAAATGCCTCGGGATCTGGATGCAGTGGTCCGAATTTTTCGAGCGCAGATAGCACATCAAGAGTACTTGCATCGCCGTCTGGATCGCCTCCCTTGGCGAGCACTTTGGCTTTCTTCCTCCGCTCGCCACCTACCATGTAGCTGATCAATTCGAACAGCATATCGGGCGCAGTCCCGAGCGCATAATCCTCGATCAATGCCTGCCGCAGGGGCTTCACTCCGCCGGGGCCTTGCACCGGAAAATCGGCAGGCGCGCGCATTGCAGTTAGAACCGCGTCGGCGAGAGCTGCATCATTCAGCGGCAGAATGCCAAAACTATCGCCTGGCACATACTCGATCGCGCTGGCCGAAATATCGAAGACGACGTGGCGGGTATCCTTTTCCGAGCCGTCGCCGGAAATGCGCATTGCGGATTTGAAGATCGCCTGAACCGGTGACTCACGCGAGTATCCGACAACAGTCGCTCGGTTTGGTGGAGCCGCCGCCACGACGACAGGCGCCTCAACTACCTTTGCAACCGCTGGCGCTGCCTCCAGCAGCTGCTTCAGCATCCGGCTGGTTTCTTTACCACCCGGCACACAAAGATTCGCGCGTTTCTCCTCGCCCTTGGCAAGAACTTCAGCGTAACTCTCACACAGGTATCCGCATTGCCCGCAGTCTTGCTGCGCCATCGCGGCGTACAGACGTCGACGAACTGGACGCCCTTCGGCGAGTGTCATCCGCTCAGAAATTGGAATCGCGGGATCGTGCCACGGACTGTCGCCGTCGTCTCCGTCAAGCGCCTTTTGAGCGGCTCCCGGCAATTCACCCACCAGAGGCGTGATACCCGGCGGCGCATCGAGCGACAGAACGCCGGCGAAAAAGCCATTCAGCCAAGCGCGCTGAGCAGCATTGAACGGCGCACTCTCGGGAATGACCGGGACGGCACACACGGCCTTCTCCTGGACGCTCATGCGGCCTCCGCATGGGCATCGAACATTGCTTTGAGAGCGCCAGTCTCATGCCGTCGACTAAATGCTATGAATGTTTCGTCCGGCCCCCGCCGCTCCGTCATATAGGTGCGCAGCAACCCGGCAATGAGAGCCGGGCAATCGACGGCCTTGACGTCCCGGTAAAGTTCGCGCGCGATTGCAGAATCCGGCCCGAAGCCGCCACCGACATGGACATGAAAACCTTCCACCGTGTCATCGTTATCCGGAGCGATCGGCACTCGGCAGGCGATTAAACCGATATCGCCGATATAATGCTGGGCACACGAATGGTGACATCCCGTTAAGTGAATGTTGATCGGTGTATCGAGCTCTACGCGCGGCTCGACAAACTCGGCAATTGCCATTGCCGTGCCCTTGGTGTCGGAGGCCGCAAACTTGCAGCCGGTATTACCGGTGCAGGCAACCAGCCCCGCGCGGATACTCGTTGCCGTCGACGATAGACCGATCGCCTGCAATCGCACTTCCACTTCAACGGCCTTGTCAGCCGCGATACCGGACAGCAGCAGGTTCTGCCAGACCGTCAGGCGGATATCGCCATCACCGTAGTCATGCGCAATTCTGGCTAGCTCGCGCATCTGAGCCACCATCAATTTGCCAACGGGCAGCACCACGCCGACCCAGACCAGCCCGCGCTGCTTCTGGGCGTGAACTCCGACATGCGCCTGCCGGTTCTGTCGGTTGGGCGCTTCCACCTTGTCGTCAGGCAATCGGAGCAAGGAACGA
>JANNRP010000096.1:0-10530 GCA_031401535.1 Hyphomicrobiaceae bacterium
GAACTGCACGTCGGTGTCGATATGCGGGTCGTTCGCGTCATAGACTTGGCTAATGAGGACCTTGAATCCTTGTTTGACAATCAGGGCATGCAAATGCGCCGGCCTGAAAGGATGACGACCTTGTGCTGCGAGCAAGCGGCCAACAACACCATCGGTCGGGATCGGATAGCCAATCATCATGACGGTACGAAACCAAAAGCGGCCATCGGCGTCCGTTGTGAACTTGCCGCGTAAGTTCATCTCGGCCTGTTCCGGATCCTGCTGCTCGTAGAGGCCGACGGGCGAAGCGTGCCAGATGTCAACTTCCGCGTTGATAACGGGCTGGCCGGAACGATCCATGACCCGGCCGGTGACGAACAGCGGATCGCCGGGCGTGTCCGAGCGGATGATCGTCCCACCATTCTCGACACGGGGTGAGTTCAGGCGCCAGAACGGTCCGAGTAGCGACTGCGTCGTCTCGGTGCTTCCGTTGTCGCCATTGTTGAGCAGGCACACCAGCGAGGACACACCGAGCGAGCCGGCCATCAGCACCGCTTCGTTGTGCGTGTCTGAAGTGAGCTTGCCGATCTCATTCAGAACGGCGGTCGCCTCGCGAAACTCCGCTTCCGTGAGGCGCACGTCGCGCACGAACGCGTGCAGATGCGTAACCAGAGAGACGAGGATGGCGCGATGGCGAGCGTTCGCCGTCCGCGCCATCACGGCGAGCACATCGGCCGTCAACGCCTTGTCGCTTTCATTGATCACGTTAAGCCTCATCTGTCGGATCAGCGGCCATCAACCTCTTGCGAACCGCGTTGCCGGTTCGCTCAATATGTTTGCCAAGAAGTTCAACCGCCTCGTCGCTGCGCCGCAACACGGCGGCTTCAGCGATCCGCTCATGCTCGCGTGCTGTCGCTTTGTCCGGCGGGTTGCTCGCCAGGAAAATGCGCCGATAGCGGTCGCTCAAGCCATGCAGCGTCGTTATGAACTGCAGCAGAAGAGGCATCCCGCATGCGGATAACAATTCCACGTGAAACGTGCGGTGCGCATCTTCCCAAGCCTCTTTCGAGGCCAGATCACCCGGTCTGCGATCGATGCGATTCATGCGGTAGAGCGCCGCCATCACGCGTGTCTCCCATTCGATGCCACCATTGAGAATAGCCTCCTGCAAGGCCATCCGCTCGAACGAGACGCGCAGCCGGGTAACCTCCACCAGATCGGCCGCAGAGACCGGCGAAATCCAAAAGCCACGCTGCTCGTCCGACGCGAGCAGGCCCTCCGACCCTAGTCGTGTCAGAGCTTCACGCAGCGGGCTGAGACTGACGCCGAGGCGCTCGCTCAATTCCTTGATGCTGATCCGGGCCCCCGGCACGAAGTCACCGCGCGTAATTTCTGTACGCAATTGATCCGTGAGACGCCCTCCGATACTCCGGGGAGGGTCGTTGACATCAGTGTCGACAGGTGTCCGGCGGTTCATTCGGTTCCTCTCAGGCCATGTGCCAAACGTTCACATAGCAATTAAACGATTAATTGCGTAAAATCGATTTGCTTGTCAAGCAACGATCTGATAACCAAGTCTTTAACGGGGCGCCATCGATAATATCGACCCCGAGTTCAACTAGGGAGAAAGCAATGAATATTCGCAGCAATCGCCGCCTCGTGCTTGCCAGTCTTGTGGCGACATGCCTCGTCAGCGTTATCAGCAGTGCCAACGCCCAGAATGTAACGCTACGTCTGTCCGGTCCGATGACGGCAACCGATCAGCGCGCCGTCGCCATGATCGAAAAGTTCGGCCCGGCAGTAAAAGGCTTCGCTGATTTCCAACCGCACTGGAACAGCACGCTGTTCAAGCAGGGCACGGAACTTGAGGCGATCGCGCGCGGCAACCTCGAAATGTCGATCACGTCGCCTCAGGAACTCGCGACACTCGTCCCCGGGTGGTCGATCTTCACAGCAGGTTACCTGCTGCGCGATGCCGACCACCAGAAGAAGGTGTTTGCCGACCCGATGGTCGATGACTTGAAGAAGCAGACTGAGGCCAAGCTTGGCGTCAAGCTGCTCTCGGTCATGTATCTCGGCCGCCGTCAGGTGAACTTACGCACAGACAAAGAAATTAAGACGCCTGCCGATCTCGCCGGCGTGCGTCTGCGGATGCCGCCGACGGAAGCCTGGCTGTTCTTGGGTACCGCCCTTGGTGCCAGCCCGATGCCGATGGCGTTCGGCGAACTCTACACGGCACTCCAGACAGGTGCGATTGACGGACAGGACAACCCGCTGCCGACCGTTCGCGACAGCAAATTCTTCGAAGTGACGAAGCAGATCGTGCTGACAAGCCACCTCGTCGACCAGAACTATCTCGCCATCTCGAAAGCCGTCTGGGACAAACTGAAGCCCGACCAGCAAGCCACTCTGCAAAAGGCTGCGGACGATGCCTCCGAGTTTGGTCGCAACAACCAGTTGAAGCTCGAAGGCGAACTCGAAGCCTTCTTCAAAGAAAAAGGCCTAAAGGTCTACGCACCCGATCAAGCCGCCTTCCGCTCAACAGTCCAAAAGGCCTATCTGGCCTCGAAGTTCGCCAAGGACTGGCCGCCCGGCATGATCGACAAGATCAACGCCATCAAGTGATCCGGGGGATCGTGGTGCGGCAGGCGTGTCCTTGTAGCACCGTGATTTATCGTGCGTGACGGGGGCTCGTATGAAAAACGCACAGCGCTGGCTCGGACAGCGTGCCGATGACGTCATGGCTCTGCTGATGGCGGTGATGTTCTGCACGTTCATTCTCCAGATCGTTACGCGCTATCTGGCCAAATATCAGATCGCGTCCGATTTCACCTGGACGCTCGATCTCTGTTCCACCTGCATGGTGTGGATCGTTTTCTTCGGCGGTGCCTTCGCACTGGCTGAATCCGACCACGTTAAGTTTGACATGATCTACAATCTGTTCGGGCCATCGAAGAAGCGGGTCGTGACGATCTTCACGAATTTGTCGATCGCCGCGATCTTCGCCATCTCGTTGCCGGCGATCTGGACGTGGATGGCCTTCCTGGTTCGAATGGGCAAACCCAACCCCACATTGAAATTTCCATTCACGGGCGGTGAAGCCGTTCCCATCTATGCGATCTACAGCATCTATCTTGCCTTTGCAGTCGCTATCATCGCGCGCTGTGTCTGGCGCGTCCTGCAATTGATCGGTGGTACCACGACTGAAGTTCTCGACGCATCCGGCGCCGTCACCCCGGAGACGAAGGCGCCATGATCGATCCGTTCGTCGGCTGCATCGTCGTTCTCGTTATTCTGGCCGGGTTGGGCGCATCTATTTCACTCGCCATGATCGCCTCAGCGACCGTGTACCTCCTGCTGAAGGGGCATGATCTCGCTCTCGCCGGCGAGCAGATGGTTCAGGGCCTCTACGACAGTCCCATGCTGCTGGCGATCCCGCTGTTCATCACCGCCGCCAACATTATGAATGCGGGTTCGATTAGTGATAGGCTGTTACGCTTCTGCATTGCCCTTGTCGGCCGTTTCCGCGGCGGTCTCGGCCATGTCAACGTCGTTGCGAATATGATCTTTGCCGGCATGTCCGGCTCCGCCGTCGCCGACGCCGTCGGCCTTGGCAAGATCATCATCCCGATGATGACCAAGGATGGCCGATACTCGCGTGGCTACGCCGCCGCAATTACCGGCGCGGCTGCCACAATTGGCCCAATCATTCCGCCGTCAATCCCGATGGTCATGTACGCGCTCGTCTCAAACGCGTCGATCGGCTATTTGTTTATGGGGGGCATCGTGCCGGGAGTCCTGATGGGCCTCGTGCTGATGTTCTACAACTGGCGCACAGCGGTGAGACGTGGCTTCCCAGTTGAGGCGTCCGTGCCGCTCCGGGAATTACCGTCGTTGACATTGCAGGCGTTGCCCGCGTTGTTGATGCCGGTGTTCCTGCTCACCTGCATCTATGGCGAGATGTTCATCCCTGCAATGTCGGGCTTGGTCACAACGACGGAAGCGGCAGCGCTGGCCGCGCTTTACGCCTTGCTCGTGTCATCGTTGCTCTATCGCTCCTTGTCGATGAAAGCTCTGCACGGGGTGTTTTCAGAGAGCGCCAAAGCCACCGCCGCAGTCGGCCTCATCATCGGCGCATCGCTGATCTTCAACTACATCATCGCGGCCGAAAACATTCCGGCCAAGGTCACCATATTGATGGAGAGCCTGAAGATCACACCGTTGATGTTCCTGATCCTCATCAACATTCTATTCCTAATCCTCGGCTGCCTGCTCGACGCGTCGACGATCATCCTGGTGATCATCCCGCTGTTCATGCCGACCTGCAAAGCTCTCGGCATCGACCTCGTCCACTTCGGCGTGGTCGCGGTCGTCAACTGCATGATTGGGCTGATCACTCCGCCCTACGGTGTGTTGCTATTCGTTGTCAACGCAGTTACCGGCATTCCCCTGAAGGAGATGATCAGTGAGATCTGGGGGTTTATTGCGGTGCTGATCGTCGCCCTTTTTGCAATGATCGTCTTCCCCGACATCGTGCTGTTTTTGCCGAAACTCGCTGGTTATAAGGCGGGGACACTTTAGGGCTGCAGCATAAGGTTACAGCGGTCCGCGACAACGGTGTGACGGTCGACCGCCGCACTCTGAGGAGGAGACTGCAATGCTAGTCGGTTGGCGCGCCCCATTGGACCAAGCACGGATCGTTGCCGATGCAGGCCTCGACTTTATCGAAGTTCCGATCGCCAAACTCGACCTGGAAGACAACGTGTCTTTCAACGCTGCCAAACGCGGGATTGTTTCGAGTCCGCTGCCTGTGTTGGCCTTCAATACGTAGTAAAGCGCGTCGCCAATTCGCGTGAACTGAGTTCCGAGATATCCAGTGCCATCTTGACGATGCACTCACGTACCTCGTCAGGGATGCGGTTCCAAACGCGATCCGGTTTCGACAGCTTGTCGGTCAATGCCTCGGGCCCAACGGCGCAAAACCGATCATACCAGCGATAGAGCGTCGAAGCTCGGCGAGGCGGATAATTTCAAGCTTTTCCGGTGCCGGGTATCTCATGTGTCGTTCCGCGCCGAATCAGTGCCCTGTCGGACATGAACCATTCCTGTGGTCGCAGCGTCTCCTGATTATCGATGGACTAACCATCGGTGGGAGGCCGATCAGCCCATCCAACACAGGAACGAGGAGAGCAAGATGTTCAAGTTCGACAGAGTGTTATCGACGACGGCAATCACCGCGGTAGTTGCGGCTTCGGTCGTGTTCCCCAACCCTTTTACCGATGGAGCCCAGGCGGCCACCAGAGTGACGTCAATATCCGTCCGTGATCACCGCGCTCCGCCTGTGATCCGCGATCATCGCGCCGAACCTATCGTCCGTGATCACCGCTCTCCAAAAAAGCCGTCGATGGACGTTTCCAGCGTGTCGGGGGGAGTTAAGGTTACAGGAACACCACACATAGTGCGACCAGGGCATCGCCGTTGAGTTTTGGTGTTTCAATCGACCGATGTTGTCAGCAGGTGACCTACCGAGGATCAGCTTCGCCAACCGTGAAAGAGTAGTTCACTGTCATCGTCCAATTCAAACGAAGGCCGCGCCCGAGAAAGGCACGGCCTTCGTTCGTGTGAAGCAGCGCTTACTTGATAACGCCAGCCTTACTTGCGGCAGCAAACTCAGCGCGGGAAATCTTCCCGTCCTTGTCGGTATCAATCTTAGCCATCTCTGCTTTGTAGATCGTCAACTCGGCACCGTCGATCTGGCCGCTGCTATCTTTATCCACGGCCTTAAATTTCACATCGGCCGCCGGGTCAATGGCGGGTGTTGCCGCTGGCTTCACGGCCGGGGCGGTTGGAGCCACGGTCTGGGCAAACGCCGCACCTGAAATGACCGACGACGCGATAACAGCAATTGCAAGCAACTTGTTCATGATATCTCTCCATAGGTGTCCATGACCCCATGGCCAATGGCGCGACCATGCCGCCCGACAGGTGAACCTCGCGTAACGCACCATTCATCCAGGGTTCAAGTTATCGCCACAGTATAATACCGCTCCCGGATCGGCTTGTTCGGACTAGGTGTGACCGGCATCGCTGATGGCAGACAAGTCGTCATCGGCAATCGGCGCATCATGACCGAGGCCGGCATGACCACGGTGCTCCTCGACGCCGAGGCTGAAACTTTGCGTCGAGACGGCGGCACGGCCATCTACGTCGCCATCGACGGCCAGTTGGCGGGTGTGATCGCTGTCGCCGATCCAATTAAAGCATCGAGCTCGGTTGCTATTAGAGCTCTCAAAGCGGCGGGCCTGCGGGTCGTGATGCTGACGGGCGATAACGCCACGACAGCGAAGGCGGTTGCCGAAAAGCTGGGGATCACCGAGGTCGAGGCCGACATCTTACCCTATCAGAAGAGCAAGATCGTCGAGCGCTTGCGGTCAGAGGGCCGCGTCGTCGCTATGGCCGGCGACGGCGTCAACGACGCGCCGGCACTTGCCGCCGCCGATGTCGGGATCGCCATGGGCACTGGCACCGATGTCGCGATGGAGAGCGCCAGCATCACGCTGGTCAAAGGTGATCTCAATGGCATCGTTCGCGCCCGGAATCTATCGGCAGCCACGATGTCGAATATCCGCCAGAACCTGTTCTTCGCCTTCATCTACAATGCCGCGAGCGTGCCGATCGCGGCGGGCGTGCTCTATCCGTTCTTCGGAATCCTGCTGTCACCGATCATTGCCGCCGCCGCAATGGCGTTGTCGTCGGTCAGCGTGATCGGCAACGCCCTGCGGCTCAAACGCGTGAAGCTGTAGCACCATGGGCCTGAATCAGGATCATACCGCCGACTGGCCTCGGGCGTTGCGTCTTTATGCCGGTGTGTCACTCGTGGCTCACCTCGGTTGGGAGACCCTGCAGCTGCCACTTTATACGCTGTGGTCGACCGGTGCGCTCCGGCAGCAGGCGTTCGCCGTCCTTCACTGCACGGTCGGCGACGTCATGATCGCGGGGCTCTCGCTCCTCCTGGGGCTGGCTCTCTTTGCGCGCGCGACGTGGCCGCGTACCGGCGTTGCCCGTGTGTATTGGGCGAGTCTCGCGTTCGGCGTAGTTTATACAATCTACAGTGAATGGCTGAACATCAGTGTGCGCGGAAGCTGGGCCTACTCGGATCTGATGCCAGTCGTGCCGGTGCTCGGGACGGGTCTGGCGCCACTGCTACAATGGTTCGTCGTTCCGACGTTGGCTCTGTGGGCTGCGATCGGACGGGCGCCCTGGGTCGATCAGGAATCAGCGACAAACCGAGCCTAATCTCTCTGTTCTCGGCCCCACCGCCGATCAAGACTCGCATCGCAGCCCTACGGCAGCTTCATTCGGAACGCTAAGGCGTCTTTCAAATTGGTCCTTGCGGAACAAGTACCGTCGCACCACGTCAAACAGTCAATGCTTGAATTGGAGAGACACCATGGCTGACAAGATCCCCCACAACGCTCTTGTTGTTGTGGCCGACGGCACGGGAGCGCGCTTCTTCCGCAATTCCGGTCAGGAGCTCAGCGTCGCTTTGAAGGCCGATGGCGAGCTTCAACCCGCCAACCTGGAAAATGACGGGCCCTCCGGCAAGCGGCCACCAGAGTCAAAGTGGCAGGAGACCGACGAGGCCACGTTTGCAAAACAGTTGGCGAATGAACTCTATCGCCGTGCTCACCAGGGCGACTTCGCAGCCTTAGTCCTCATCGCCGACCCGCAAACCTTGGGCCAAATCCGTCCGCTTCTGCACAAGGAAGTGCAGAGCCGACTAGTTCTGGAGCACGGTAAGACGCTGACAAAAGCATCGATCGCCGATATCCAGAGATCACTCAACTGAAGTGCAGCCTTGCACCCATGGTGGACGTCGCGACTGCGGGCCCCAAACGATGGCGAGAAGATATTTCATGGAACAGACAAGGTGTTGCAACCAACGGACAGTAAGTAATTTGCCTGTAAACCGGTCAGGGGCAAGAATGAACCGGTCGATTTGGCTATCGACATCTCTGATTCTCATGATCGTAGCACTGGCTTCAAGTATCGCGCACGCGGAGGATGATCCGGAGCTCATCTTCAAAAAGGATACAGTGTGGCGCGCGCTTTCACCGAACGCCAAGCTCGCCACGTATGTTATTGATGACCCCCAGGTCGACGGCGTGTCATGTTATTTTACGGTGCCCGAGATTGGTGGATGGAAGGGCTGGGCAGGGTTCGCCGAAGAAAAATCGGACGTTTCGCTCGCGTGCCGCCAGACCGGGCCGGTTGTCATGAAAGACAAGTTCGACCAAGGCGACGAGATCTATCGTCAGCGCAGATCGTTGTTTTTCAAGCGGATGCGCATTGTTCGGGGCTGCGATCCAAAACGCAATGTGCTGGTCTATCTCACCTACTCGGATCGCATCATTGAGGGCTCCCCGCAGAACTCCACATCGACGGTGCCGATTATGCCCTGGGGGACGTCGGTGGCGCCGCAGTGCGGCGATTACTTGAAATGAGCAGCGGATCGCAAACAAACGTCACAGCGGCGGTGCGATAACACAGCAGGGTTATCGCAATCAGGACTCAGATGACAACAGACATCGCTATCTGCCTGTCGATTCTTTCCATCACGGTTCTGCTATTTATCTGGGATCGGATCGCCGCGGATGTGGTCGCGCTTGGCGTCATGCTGGCTGTGATCATCACTGGCATTCTGCCCGCCGATAGGGCCTTCGCTGGCTTCGGCAGCGACACCGTGATGATGATCCTCGGGCTGCTGATCATGTCGGCGGGATTGATCCAGACGGGTGTCGTCGAAATCGCTGGCCGTTTCATCTTTGACATAGCCGGCCGTAATTCTGAAATTTTTCTACCGTTGATTATGGTCTGTGTGGCGGTCGTCTCCGCGTTTATCAGTAATACGGCTGCCACGGCCTTTTTCGTGCCGCTGGTGATCGGGTACGCGAGCAAGATCGGCAAGTCGCCGTCGAAATTCCTGTTGCCGGTGGCGTTCGCTTCGATCCTGACGAGCTCCGTCACTCTGATCAGCACGTCGACCAATCTGGTTGTCAGCGAAGCACTCACGAGATTCCAGCAGGCGCCCATGGGTATGTTCGAGATGGCCCCGGTCGGCATTCCGATCGCCATCGTCGGAATTCTATATGTATGGGCGGTGGGTGGGTGGCTCGTTCCGCATCGTGACAATCAGAAGGTCGAAGAAAAACTCGGCGAGCGCAAATATCAGGCAGACGTCCTGGTCGTCGTCGACGGTCCGCTGATCGGTAAATCTCTGGCGGAGGCAAGGATCACGGCCGACGACGGGTTCACGTTGGTAAAACTGGTGCGTGGAAAAAGTACTATTGCAGGCAATCGCGATAGCGGGCTGATCACCCTCCAGGCCGGAGATCAGTTGATCATCGAGGGATTGCGCGCCGATCTCCTAAAAATCAAAGACATTGCGGGTGTCGACTTCAAGGCTGATGCGAAATTGACGGACCCGGACATCAAAGACGAAGACCTCACGATTGTCGAAGGCGTTTTGATGCCGCGCTCGACGCTGATTGGCCAGAGCCTGAAGACCCTAGCGTTCAAAGAACGATACGGATTGCAGGTGCTGGCGATCCACCGTGCCGGGCGTGTGCCTGAAACCATCAGCGCGGCGAGGCTTCGCATGGGCGACGTACTCCTGTTGCAAGGCAAGCCTGAAAACGTCAAAGCATTGGAGCAGGGTAACCTCTTCAACATTTTCGGTGGTGTCGACCCCGAGCGCCTCAATCGCGCGCGGGCGCCGCTGGCGGCTGCGATCTTCGCGTTAGCGATTGCCGCCGTGACCGTAAAGCTTGCCTCGCTACCCGTGGCCGTGCTCACGGGCGCGTTCATGATGCTGCTCACGCGATGTCTATCGCCCGAGGAAGCTTATCGACAGGTCGAGTGGAAAGTATTGATCCTGATCGGCGCATTGCTTTCGCTCGGCGTCGCAATGGAAGTCAGCGGTGCAGGTAAATTCGTCGCGCAACAGTTGATTGCGCTCATTGGCGCGGGGAGCCACTATGGTCTCTTGACGTGCTTTTTTGTGTTGACCGTGGCGCTCACTCAACCCATGTCAAATCAAGCGGCTGCACTGGTTATTCTGCCGATTGCGCTGCAGACCGCGGCCGAGCTCGGCGTCAATCCGCGCCCCTTCGGCATGATGGTCGCGGTGGCGGCTAGTTGTTCGTATCTCACGCCACTGGAGCCCAGTTGTCTGATGGTTTACGGTCCAGGGAAGTATGAGTTCTCGGATTTTTTTAAGGTCGGCATGCCGCTCACAGTTCTGATTTATGTGATCGCAATCGTCATGGTGCCGTGGGTATGGCCGCTTTAGACCCAGGCCGTGTAAAACCGTCGCTTTGAGGTTCGAAACTGTGCGGACTATATCGCGTAGCCTTATTCGCTATGATCGTTTTGTTCGCGGTAAGTACCATCACAACGATTTCCGCTCTGACCGCTGAAGACCGCAATATATGGAAATAAATGGTAGCGAGACCCAGACTTGAACTGGGGACCTACGGATTATGATTCCGC
>JANNRP010000097.1:0-2595 GCA_031401535.1 Hyphomicrobiaceae bacterium
GCCAAGGGTCGAGCAGATGCTGCGCGCATTGGCACGTTGTTCAAGAGCAAGGGGCTCACCTTCGATGCCGTCTACACCAGCACATGGTGCCGCTGCCGGGAGACGGCTGAGCTGATTATGGGGCGGTCGGTTGAGAACCTACAGTTGATCAACAGCTTCTACACCGACCCGGACAAATCCAAGGGTCCGAAACAGATCGCGCGGCTCAAGTCCTATCTCAGCACTGACATCGATCCAAAGGCGCGTTTGCTGATGGTGACGCACGGCAGTCTGATCACCGCACTCGTCGGCATCGATACCGACGAGGCGGAGATCGTTGTGGTGAAAGCCGACGGCAAAGGCGGCGTGATCGTGATTGGCCGTGGCGTACCGTGAGGGCTAGAGAGATCGGCTATATTCTTTGGTTGGGTTAGTGCAGCCACAGATCTCGCCATAGGTTGGCGAGATGCTTCCACGCGCTATCCAAGCTTTTGCCAATTCCCCCAATGAGCCCCCCGGCCTAAGGGCCGTATTTTGTGCGCAGGGGCGAGGTCATGCCCCCTCAGTCCCTCAACAACTCATTGATCGCGGTCTTCGAACGGGTCTGCGCGTCAACCGTCTTGACGATCACGGCGCAATAAAGGGAGGGGCCGATTGAGCCATCGGGAAACGGCTTACCGGGAAGATTGCCCGACACCACTACGGAATAGGGAGGTACACGGCCAACGTGGATCTCGCCCGTGGCGCGGTCAACGATCTTGGTCGAGGCTGAGATGAACACACCCATCGACAGCACCGAGCCCTCGCCGACGATCACGCCCTCAACCACTTCCGAGCGCGCGCCGATGAAGCAGTTGTCTTCGATGATGGTCGGGTTGGCCTGCAACGGCTCGAGCACGCCGCCGATGCCGACGCCGCCTGACAAGTGCACATTCTTCCCGATCTGAGCACAGGAGCCGACCGTCGCCCAGGTATCGACCATGGTGCCGCTGTCAACGTAGGCGCCGAGGTTGACGAACGACGGCATCAGCACGACGTTCGACGCGATGTAGGCCGAGTGACGTACGACGGCGCCCGGTACGGCACGGAAACCAGCAGCCTTGAATTTTGCAGTGTCCCAATGGGCAAACTTCAGCGGTACCTTATCGTAGCCGATAACTTGGTGGCCCACGTCGATTGAGGTGACGAAGCGCTCGTTGTCCTTCAGTCGGAACGACAGCAGCACAGCCTTTTTCAGCCACTGGTGCACGACCCATGCGCCGGTCGACTTTTCAGCGACCCTTAGGTTTCCACTGTCCAGCATGTTGAGCGCAGTCTCGACCGCATCACGCACCGCGCCTTTAGTGCTTGTGTTGACGGCATCGCGGGCGTCCCAGGCGGCTTCGATAGTCATTTGCAAATCGATATTGGACATGGGCGGAGCCTCGTCGATCATGGTGCGTTCGGGTTCGTTGAGCGTTGTTGCCCGGTGTGCAGAAGCTGTCAATGCGTGCCTAAGTGCCGCCAAAGGCCTTTTCAGGCAAACGCGCTTACGTCTATTATAGTGGAATTTGCGCAACTATGAGGACGCCTATGCCGACCATCCGGACACTCGATGCCAACGGCACCCGCCGCCACGTGCCCGATCTAGCCCTAGTCCTGATCGATTGCGTCACTGGTGGCGCGTCGGTGAGCTTCCAGTATCCGTTGGCACATGAGACTGCCGAAGCGTTCTGGACCAGCGTCGCCGAAAGCGTTGCAACGGGCACCACACGACTATTGGTTGCCGAGCACGAGGGGCGCATTGTCGGAACAGTGCAGGTCGAGCTGATCATGCGGGAAAACCAGCCGCATCGTGCCGAAATCGCGAAGATGCTGGTGCATCGCGAAGCGCGCCGCTTGGGGCTGGGTGCCAAGCTCATGCTGGCAGCGGAAGCCGAGGCAAAGCGTGCAGGCCGAACGCTACTTGTGCTCGACACCATGACAGGCAGCGATGCCGAACGCATGTATACGCGGCTCGGCTGGATCAGGGTTGGCACAGTCCCAGGCTTCGCACTGATGCCGTTCGGAGGGTTTTGCGACACGACGTTTTTCTACAAACAGCTTGGCTGAGCTGCTGATCGCTTCGAAGCCACGCAGAGCGTGACGCGGCCACTCCGAATCTAATCAGCCCGCGCGCTACTCATCGTAGAAAAACTCCGGCCCCGCGCCAACAAGCTGCGGGTCGACGTTGCCGATGGCCGCAGCGTCCTTGCCCTCGTAGTCGAGCGCCGAAAGCACCACGCGCAACGCCTCGATGCGGGCGCGGCGCTGATCGTTGGCTCGGATCACCGTCCACGGACACGTGCTGGTATGTGTGAAGCGGAACATGTCGTGCTGCGCCGCTGTGTAGTCGTCCCACTTGGACAGCGCAGCCAGATCGATGGGTGACAGCTTCCACTGCTTCAGCGGATTGTGCCGCCGCTCGTGAAAGTGCTTTAGCTGCATCTCGCGGCCGACCGTTAGATAGATCTTGAAGAACTGCAATCCGTCACGCACCAGCATTTCTTCGAGTTCGGGCGCTTCACGGAGAAAGTTCGCCACCTGATCGGCATTGGCAAAGCCCATCACGCGTTCGACGCCAGCCCGATTGTACCA
>JANNRP010000098.1:0-7668 GCA_031401535.1 Hyphomicrobiaceae bacterium
CGGCTTCCCGAACGATGGTCTTCAATCCCGCCTGAGCGCTCACCTGCACGATGCCGGCGCCCATCAGCCCGCAGCCGACGACACCAACCGTCTTCACGCCTGCCATGTCCTACCGTCCTTCCCTTGAGAGTTCCATCGCCAGGCCAAGCCCTCCGCTCACGCAGAGGGTGGCGAGGCCCAGGCGCGCGTCGCGCCGCTCCATTTCGTGCAGGAGCGTCGTGACGATTCGCGCGCCGGTGCATCCGATCGGATGTCCGAGCGCGATCGCGCCTCCGTTCACGTTTAGCCGAGCCCGATCGAACCGGAGTTCCCGATCGCAGGCGATAACCTGCGCCGCGAACGCCTCGTTCAGTTCCACCAGGTCGTAGTCGTCCAGCTTCCGCTTGGTCCGCTCCAGCAGTCGCCGTACCGCCGGGACAGGGCCGACGCCCATGATGGATGGGTCTACCCCCGCAGTCACGCCGGGGCCGACCCATCCCTGCACCGAGAGCCCGCGGGCTCGCACCTCGGATTCCGAGGCGAGCAACACGGCCGAGGCCCCGTCGGTGATGCCACAGGCGTTCCCGGCCGTGATCGTGCCGTCCTTCCTGAACACGGGAGCCAGTTTCGTCAGCTCCGCGGGCGTCGTCTCGGGTCGCGGATGCTCATCCGCGGCGATTGTGGCGTCGCCCTTTCTTCCCGCCACCGAGATCGGGGCGATCTCGCGGTCGAAGCGTTTCTCCGCGATCGCCATGCCCGCGCGGCGCTGACTCTCCAGCGCGAAGGCATCCTGCTCTTCCCGCGAGATCGTATACATGGTGGCAAGCTTCTCCGCCGTCTCCCCCATCAGCATGCCGCAGATCGGGTCGAGGAATCCGTCCTGAACCATCCCGTCGACGACCTTCGCGTGCCCCAGCCGGTAGCCGAGGCGCGCCCGATCGAGCATGTAGGGGACGCGCGTCATGTTCTCGGATCCTCCAGCGATGACGATCGCCGCCTCGCCGCTTCGGATCTTCGCCGCCCCGAGGAGAATCGATTGAAGTCCCGAGCCGCACGCCTGGTTGAGCGTGAAGGCGGGGCGCTCGTGCGGAATGCCGGAGGCGATGAGCACCTGGCGCGCCATGTTCGGGCCGACGGCGGCCTGCCGCGCGCAGCCGAAAATCAACTCGTCGATGTCGGCCCCTTGCAAGCGCGCGCGCTCCAGCGCGGCGCGTACCACGTGCGTGCCGAGCTGCACGGCCGTCGTCTCGGCAAAGGAACCGAGGTACTTGCCAATGGGTGTTCGGACCGAGGCGACGAGGGCGACGCGTTCCATGATCGGTCGGCTATTTCCCGGTGAAGGCCGGTTTGCGCTTCTCGAGGAACGCTCGGAGCCCCTCGCGCATGTCCTCTGTCGCCGAGAGAAGTCCGAACGCGACCGACTCCTGCACGAGTCCATGATCGAGATCGGTCTCGAGGCCCCGGATCGCCGCGTCCATGGCGAACCGGACCGCGATCGGCCCCTTGGCCACGATGTCGCCCGCCACCTTCTCGCAGTGGGCGAGGAGGTCGGCTTGGGGGAGTACGGCATTCACGAGGCCGATGCGATGGGCCTCGGCGGCGTCGATCATCCGCCCGCTGCAGATGAGTTCCAGCGCGCGGCCTAAACCGATGAGTCGCGGCAGCCGCTGCGTGCCGCCGTAACCGGGAATGATCCCGAGTCCGACTTCCGGGAGTCCGAGCTTCGCGTTTTCCGACGCGAACCGCATGTGACAGGCCAGTGCCAATTCGCAGCCGCCACCGAGTGCGAAGCCTGCGACCGCCGCGACCACCGGCTTGCGGCACGTCGTGATCCGCTCCCAACTGCCAATGAAATCGCCCATGTAGACATCCATGTAGGACTTCGACTGCATCTCTTTGATGTCAGCACCGGCGGCGAACGCTTTCTCAGATCCGGTGATGACGATGCAGCCGATGCCGGTGTCAGACTCGAACGTCGCCAACGCGACGTTCAAATCGGCGATCAGTGCGGAGTTCAGCGCGTTCAACGCTTGCGGGCGGTTGAGCGTAATCAGGCCGACGCGGCCGCGTGTTTCAACGATGATATTCTCGAATGTCATGGCTTGGGCGCTCCGTCTTTTCAATTTGGGAAGAGGAGCGCTCAAGTTAGCATAATTTCGGTCTTGTGGTGGCTCACAGCCAGCCGAGGCACGCGTAATAGCGTTGTTTGGCATCGAGGGATGCTGCCGTCGCCCATGCGGATTTCTCGGCGCCACATGCGACTTTTACTTCGGCGACGGGCTTGATCTCTATCGTCATCGCGCTTTCGACGTCTTGCCCGAGATACGCTGGCCCTGCGTGGCTTGGACGACTGGCGGGCGCCGACGGTAACTGCGCCTCGAAAGCTGGCCTTGCAACGCGCGGTTCAATGGTCTGATCGCGTACTAAGACATCGGCCGGTGCGGATTTTTCCACGGCGGCGCTGCGCGACACGCGCACGGTGTGCGGCTTTGGAGTGGCGCGCTGCGCGACTGGCCGGTGTGGCGCGGCGCTGTAGGTGGTCGTCCGTGCCGAAAACGTAGCTTTGTTGCAGTGCGGGCCGGCCTGAGCTTCGGCAACGGTCACGATGCCGATGATCGCGGCCAGGCCGCAAGCGAGGGTGTGGTTCTTCGTGGACATTGTGCTCTCCATTCGTTTGATCCGATGGACGGAGAATGGCAGCAGGTCGGTCATGTTGATGTGCTGGGGAGCACATCCGCGTCGCGTGCGGAAAAAAGATGATTGATATCGGGTTTGTAACGGCAACGCCCACCGGTTTGGGGACCGATGGGCGTTGGCTTCTTTGGCTTAGGGCGCTCTGCGAACTTACAGCCAACCCTGGCAAACGAGATAACGCTGGTGCCATTCCAGGGTGCCGTACTTCTTCCACATCAGATATTCGGCCTGGCAATCGACTTCAGCCTGTGCGACCGGTGCTGCTTCGTAGGAGAATGAGCTCTGAACATCCGGTCCCAGATAGATCGGGCCTGCGTGGGTTGGTGGCGCGATGACGACCGGTGGCAGCAGTCCCGGCGGATTACCTCGCACCGGTGGGTTGAAGGGAGGCAACGGAACGCCAACGACCGGTGGCCTGAATGGTGGCCGTGGGTTGGTGACAACCGGGGGATTGAGCAGGCCCGGCGGCAATGGTCTCAAGCCGTCGACTGGCTTCAAGCCGGGTGGCGGCAGAATGCGGCGGCCGTCGTTGAGCCCTGGTGGAAGCGTGATTTTACCGATGTCGGCAACGCGTGGCGGCGTGATCGGCTGAAAGTTGCGGACCACCGGGGTGGTTATGCGCGGGACACGCACTGCGATCGGCTTGATCGAGACGTTGCGGGGCGGTGCAAAGTTGCGAACGAACGAGCGCTGCGGAGCTACGCTGCGGAAGCTGCTTGCACGGAAGCCACCGCCTGAGAAACCGCGGGCTTCGCTTTCAGAAGTGGCGACGGTCATGGCCCCGATCAGTGCGACAAGGCCGGTTGCAATTTGGTTCTTCGTGGACATTGTGCTCTCCATCCGTTTGATCCGATGAATGGAGCATGCCCATTTTGCAACAACGCCGCTGTGCTGGGGAGCACAACGGCGATTATTGGAAAAAATCGTTCGATGAGCGTCGGCAGGACTAACCGCCGAGTGCGATCAACCGGGCCTTGTCGGTCAGCACGTACATCCGGCCCTGCGCGACGATCGGCGCGATATAGACTGGGCCACCGAGATCTTGGGTGGAGACGACCTTTCCAGTGGCAGCTTCGACCGCTACGAGCTGGCCCTTGTTCGAGGCGACCCATAGCATGCCGCCAGCCAACGTTGGCCCAGACCACGTACCATTTCCGGGCAGCTTGACCGTCCACTGCACCTTGCCTTCACGGCGGGTGATGGCAAGCAACTGTCCCGTGGTGTCGGCGACGAACACGCTATCACCGGCAACCCAAGGTGTTTGCGTGCCAGGCACATTGATCGACCAAAGCCGCTCGCCGGTCTTCTGCTGGGTGGCCATCATGCGGCCGCCGTGACCGACCGAAAATACGATTCCAGCGTCGATTGCCGGGCGAGCCGCATCGCTCATGCTGGCAATGGCTGATACAGAACGGGTTCGCGCCAAGCTGTCCTGCCAAACCTGCTGACCGTCGGAAATGCGCAGCGCGATGATGTCGCCCGAGGGGTACGGTACGACCACGACGTCGCCATCCACAGCCGGGCTCGGGTTCGAAATGATGCTGGTCTTTTCAGGCAGTCCTCGGAACGCCCAAATCTCGTTACCGTCGGCGCCGTTGAGGCAAACGAAGCGACCCTCGGAGGTCGCGACGAACAAGCGATCACCGGCCGCCGTCGGTGATGCGCGGACTGGAACACCGAGTGACTTTTCCCACAGCTTTTTACCGCTGGCAGGATCAAGCGCGACGACGGTACCAAATCCGGTCGCCGCATAAATGCGGCCGTTGTCGACGGCAATGCCGCCGCCGTAGCCTTTTTCACTGCTTTGTTTCTCGGGCGTTAGATTGACGCGCCAAACTGCAGATCCACCGCCCGCCGCAAACGCGCTGACACGGCCAGCGGCATCGAGGGTGTAGACGCGGCCGTCATAGAAAATAGGGCTAGCGGTCAGTTTGCCGGACGTTGTCGAGCCAGTGCCCGCGTCCGCGCTCCAGGTTTGGCGGACCGCACTCGCGAGCGCCAAATGACCGGGCGCGTTGTTGGCTTGGCCGCCGGGCTGTGTCCAAGCGTCATTAGCGCGGGCAGCAGGCAATACGATCGGCTTGTCGGCATTGGCGAGTTCGCCAGGGATCTTCTCGGCCGCCTGGATGACCGGAATGCGCGTGCCAGGAAGCGGTTTTTGCTTTTCGGCGAATGGGTTGAGTTCGGTGATCTTCGGCATACTCGGCAAGCTATCCGAGCAGCCTCCGAGGCCCGCCAGCAAGAGACCCATCAAGGCAACACCCGCCCTGGTTGGGGATACACGGGTCAGTGCGCGTGTCGCGTTGCCAAATTGGCTCATGCGAAGCTCCCCATTTATTTCTTCTTCTTTTCCTCAGCCGGTTTGACGGCCTCGGTAGCCTTCGGTTCAGTCGCGACAGGCACCCCGGCTTTCGCTGGTGCGGCGGTCGCCAATTCGGCGGCAACGATCGACGCCATGGTGATCTTTACGCGCTCCAGGATCGACGGCGGTACTTTGCGCTCGCCGAGCAACAGCTCCATGTACTTGCGTGCGTCATCCAGGCGACCGGCCTTGAATGCTGCTAGGCCCATTATCTCCCGAGCCGAGAAACGCCACGCATTTGAATTATCACACAACTCGATGAGACGATTCTGCATCTCGGTCCAGTCCGCAGTGTCAAGTTTCAACGATGCTGCTTGCAAACGGGCAAAGTCGCGCAGCAGCGGATCGGCTCCACCTGACTTGGCCAACGCCTCGTAAGCGGCCAAGGCGTCGTCATTTTTTCCAGCCTTGGTGGCGGACGCTGCAAGCCGAAGTTGTGCCAGCGTTGCATAGCCGGTGGGGCCGGTTTTGGCGATCTTTTCAAGGGCTGCGCGCGCATCGTCGGCCTTACCGCCGGTGATAAGCTGGGCCGCGGCGTCGTATTCCGTACCGACAGCTTCGATCGCGCGGGCGCTGCTGTATAGATAATACTGGTATCCGCCGACGCCCAAGATGATCGCAAGCGCAGCGCCGAGGATATAGGTCCCGTAGTTCTGCCAGAGCTTAGCGATTTGCTCGCGACGCAGCTCCTCGTCGACTTCACGGAAGATAGTGTCGGTCGGTTCGGCCATTGTCCAGGTCTGCCCTTGGTTTGTTCGCACTATTTGATTTCAGGCGACAGACATAGCCGAACGCGCCCCGACCGCAATCGGAAAGCTCCCATCTCAGGTTGAAAAGCATGTTGTTTCGGGCAAATTTACGGCTCGAAGGGACCACGCACGGCGCGAAAGCGGTTATGGGTAGTGTTCCAGGGCGCTATCGTGCCAGCGCCGCAATACTCGATGCGACAGCCAACTGGTTGCCACGAAGATCAAAATTCCAGCGCAGGAGATCAGCACCAAGGCGGCAAACATGCGTGGGATTTTGAGTTGAAAGCCCGATTCGAGAATGCGATATGCCAGTCCCGAGGCGTTGCCACCGGAGCCTGCGACAAACTCCGCGACGACGGCGCCGATCAACGCCAGACCGCCGGAAATCTTCATACCGGCAAGGAAATACGGCAACGCAGACGGCAATCTCAGGTAACGCAGCGTCTGCCAGCGTGTGGCGCCGTGCAAACGGAACAGATCGACGAGGTTCTGATCGGCCGAATTGAGACCTAGGATCGTATTGGACAGGATCGGGAAGAAGGCGACCAGCCAGGCGCACATCAAGAGCGACAGGTCGATATCACCGATCCAGATGATTATCAGCGGCGCGATCGCGACGATTGGCGTGACCTGCAGGATCACGGCGTAGGGGAACAGTGACTTTTCAAGCCATTTTGATTGGGTAAACAACACTGCCAGCGCCACGCCGAAGATAATGGCCAGCACGAGCGCCAGCGCCGTAATCCGTAAGGTAATCCAAAGCGACGTAGATAGCGTCGCCCAGTCCGCAATCAGCGTCTGTGCAATCAATACAGGCCCCGGGAGTATGTAAGGCGGTATTTCCTGGATGTGCACCAAAGCTTCCCAAGCGCCGAGAACGACTAAGCCGAAGCTCAACGGCGCCAGTATGTCGAGCCATCCGAACCTAATGCGCGATTTCATGCCGAGATCGCCTTTTTCAGCGTTTCGGATGCCGTGCGGCAAAGCTCAGAATAGGCCAACGACGTTCGAAAATGCTCGTCCCGCGGATAAGGGGCGTCGACCGCAAAGTCTGCCATGATGCGACCAGGGCGGGCAGCCATGACCACGATTCGCTGCGCGAGATATACGGATTCGAACACCGAGTGTGTCACGAACACGACCGTGAAGCGTTGCTGCTCCCACAACGCCAACAGGTCATCGTTGAGCGCGTGCCGCGTGATCTCGTCGAGTGCAGCGAACGGCTCGTCCATCAGAAGAATGCGGGGGCGGCTGACGAGGGCACGGGCAATCGAAACACGCATGCGCATCCCGCCGGACAAGGCGCGCGGGTAGGCGTTCTCGAACCCGGTTAGTCCCACGCGCGCCAGCATGGCGCGGGCACGTTCGCGCGCCGCCTCAAGCGGTTGCCGTTTGAGTTTCAAGGGTAGCAGCACATTATCCAGCGCCGTGGCCCACGGCATCAGCGTCGGGTCCTGGAATACGAAGCCGATATCGTGGCGCGCATCGTGGGTGTCGATGTGCCCGGGCCATTCGATGGTGCCAGAGCTTGGCGCGACAAGCCCAGCGATCATTCTGAGCAGCGTTGACTTCCCGCAACCGGAAGGGCCGAGAAGGCCGAGGAACGCACCGGCCTGCACGTTGAGATCTATGTCCGAGACGGCGAGTGGACCATCGCGGAACTGCTTCGAAACGTTGCGTAACGAAAGCGGGAGCGGCGCTTGTGCGACCGCCAACTCCGGAACGTGGCTGCGTTCGCTGGTAGCGCTCAGAGTCCGACACCCTTGTTGACGAAGGCGAGGCTATAAGCGCGCCGCACTTCGATGCCCTTCGGGAATACGCCGACGGTCGCCATGTTGTCGTAGAATGATGCCCAACGGGCGTCCGTCATTGCGCCAATACCAA
>JANNRP010000099.1:0-10635 GCA_031401535.1 Hyphomicrobiaceae bacterium
TCCAAGGCAATCGCGCCAAAGTCGGCATACCACGCGGCCGCTCGGGTCGATTTAGCGTCGATTACCAGCGCCACCCCGCCCACTAATTCGGCCGCTGAAATACAGCGTGCGCCAGCCGCAGCCAACAGTTGGCCGCCCAGCCCCACCCCCTGACAGGTTTGGTCAACAGCCAGTCGTCCAAGACGGAAGGCAGGCACGTCGTACCGGCCGAGCTTGCGCCGGACGAGCGGCGGTGTGCGGGCATAGTCGATGGATGCGGGGCTCAAGGTATAGAAACCCAGAATTCGGGCCGGATTGGTGGGGTTGCAGGCCAGAAACGTTTTGGCCCCTCCGCTGTCGTGGTTCTGGCGTGCAAACCGAACCAAATAGTCGTTGAGGGCGACTGCCCCGCAGTCGAACGCTTTTCGATCGTGGAGCTTGCCGATCGCGGCCTCGATCCACTGCACACCACTCACCGCAGGCGCGCCTTGCCGAGGTTCGCCGCCGCGCGCCGCAAGCGACTGTTGGCAGCCGGTGGATTTTCGAGACTATCGAGCACCTTGAGGCTGTCGCGCTCGCTCAGTTCGATATGCTCTGCGCGCTCGATTACGGTTTGTGCTGCCGGCAACGCGGCACGCAAGATGAAGGCCGTCAAATCGATGTGCTCGAGTGCTGCGGCGCGAGCCAGCTTGGCCTTGGACTCGGGGTCGATTCGGATTTCAATGCGGCCGGAGTCTGCAACGGCACGGGGCATAAGTAGAGCCTCCCGATAAATGTACGGCTTCAATACGTACAATGTTCCACGGGTCTGCGCAATTCAAAATTCCCGATTCGAGCTGTTTTCCACCGCAGTTCTTGGTCCGCAGCGCCCGTGTGTCATGCGCAGCTATACCGCCCCGACAACCTTCGGCATGTCGGCGCGAGCCGCCAACTGCACCGCCTTTTGCACCTTCTCGAACGCGCGCACCTCGATCTGCCGGATGCGCTCGCGGCTGACATTGAACTCCGTCGACAGGTCTTCCAGCGTTGCCGGATCTTCGGCTAAACGGCGTGCTTCGAAAATCCGCCGCTCGCGGTCGTTCAGACCGGCCATCGCCTTGATCAGGTAGGCACGCCGCATGTCCTGCTCTTCGGTCTCGGCATATTTTTCACCGTGATCGGGCGCATCGTCGACTAGCCAGTCCTGCCACTCGCCACCGCCGTCGGCATCGTTGCGCACGGGGGCATTGAGCGACGAGTCACCACCCAGACGGCGGTTCATCGACACCACATCGCTTTCGGGCACGCCGAGCTTGGTCGCAATCGCCGTGACGTGCTCGGGCTTCAGATCGCCTTCTTCGAGCGCCTGCAGTTGGCCTTTGGTGCGCCGCAGATTGAAGAACAGCTTCTTCTGGGCGGCAGTCGTGCCCATTTTCACAAGGCTCCACGACCGCAGGATGTATTCCTGGATCGAGGCGCGGATCCACCACATCGCATAGGTCGCAAGGCGGAAGCCCTTGTCGGGTTCGAACCGCTTCACCGCCTGCATCAGGCCGACATTGCCCTCGGAAATGACTTCGCCAATCGGCAAGCCGTAACCGCGATAGCCCATGGCGATGCGCGCAACGAGCCGCAGATGCGACGTCACGAGTTGCTCGGCCGCATCTTGGTCTGCATGTTCGCGCCAGCTCTTGGCGAGCATGTACTCTTGGTTCGGCTCCAGCATGGGGAACCGGCGAATCTCGTTGAGATAACGGGCGAGCCCAACTGAACCACCCGCTAGCGAGGGAAGTGCTCTGGTAGCCATCTCGTTTTCAGTCCTGTTTCAACGCTGACGAGGAAACCGGACAGCTCCTATGTTGCTAATTGTGACAAATCGTGAAGGCTAAGCGTGGCCGAAACGCGGCTGAGAAGTGAACGCGCGGTTAACGGTTTTGATCCATCGCTCCCGTCGTTTTCCCCTGGTCTTCACATTAGGTTCTTCATAGTCACCCGCAATTTGAACGTTGGCGCCGATAAATTGGATGCCACGACCAGTCGCTGTGTAATCCTTAAGTTCGGTATAACGGAACCTAAGGATTATTGCGGCCGTTTCAAGATCTGCATCGTCACATTTTTGTCAGCGCCGCGTGCAGTGCTGCGAGATCAGCAGGCCAAGGCCGCTCGAAGCGCAAGGCTTTGCTGGTGACAGGGTGTACGAAGCCTAAAACGGCGGCGTGTAAAGCCTGACGATCAAGCGCCTCGAGCGCCGCGGCGGCGTCAGTGGAAAGCTTGGACTTGCTGGCGCTGAAGCCGCTGCCATAGACGCCGTCGCCCATCAGCGGATGGCCAATATGTGCCATGTGGACCCTGATTTGATGGGTTCTGCCGGTTTCGAGCTGTACCCGCAATGTGCTGGCCACGGCTTTGGTGCCGCTGCCGCCAAAGCTTTCGACCACATCATAATGGGTTGTCGCGTGTCGTCCTTGTTCGGCGCGTACGACGGCCATACGGGTTCGGTTGGTTGGACTGCGGCCCAAGCTCGCCACTACGCTATCGCGCGGACGCAACGGGCAACCCCATACGATTGCTGTATATTCTCGCTCCAGGCGACCATCGAGGCCATGGCGCGCGAATTGCTCGGATAGGCCTGCGTGGGCCCGGTCGGTCTTGGCTGCAACCAACAAACCCGAAGTGTCCTTGTCGAGCCGGTGCACGATGCCGGGCCGTTTCACGCCGCCGATGCCGGACAGACTGTCGCCGCAATGGGCGATCAACGCATTGACGAGTGTACCCGTGGCGTTGCCATTGCCAGGGTGGACCACGAGCCCGGCAGGCTTGTTGATGACGATGAGGTGAGCATCTTCGTGCACGATATCGAGCGGAATGATCTCGGGCAGCGGAGAGGCGGCAACGGCGTCCGGCACCTCTACAACCAACCGGTCGCCCAATTTCACCTTGCCGCTAGGATCTCGAACTAGTCCCTGCTGCTGGCGAACGGCACCGATCTTAATCAAAGCCTGAAGGCGCGCGCGGCTCAACTCCGGGATGTGGGCCGCCAGCACCCGGTCGACGCGTTGACCGGCGTCTGCTGCGCCAACGTCGATAATGAACGGCAAGGGGGCATCGATCTCGTGATCGGTGTCGTCATCTTCGCGTGCGGTCGTAACAGGACTAATCATCGATCGATCAACTTTCACGAGGCCACCGAGGGTTCTGACAGGATGCTTGCGGTTCGGCTCGGCAGAGTGATACTCCCGCGCATGGCCAGCACCAAGACACCTTCGCAAGACGACGATGACCGTCCGGCTCCGTCGTTGCTCCAATCGATCCCGCTGGATGACCGGCAGGTGCGCCTGCTGCGTATTGCCGTCATCGTCATGGGGGTCGTTCTCGTATGCGGCTTGATCGCCGTGATCGCACGCATCGGCTATCTTGCAACGCGGTCAAGCCCAGGGACGGCTTACTCGTCGGGTGCGGTCACGCCGCAGATGACCGCCGCACTGCCCGCAGGCGCCAGCATCCGGATGATGGCGCTGAGCGGCGACCGGCTGGCATTGCACTACGACGCGCCGTCAGGGACTGGAATTGCGGTGCTCGATCTTGCAACCGGACGCACGCTGAGCCGGATTACCATCGTGCCGGAAGCGCCGCGCTAAAAGGGACGGCTCATGCGGGCGAGGGTTGCCGCTGTGCATCACTTACGACGTCAAGCACGGCATGGCCGTCGCATTGGTTAGGAAATTGTCACACGAATCACTTAGGGTAGCACTTGTGGATAAGTTAGTTTCCATAACCGATCGAATAGCCTTTTCCGGCAGTTGGATCGTGTTAGTGCGCGTCAGAGCTGTGGGCTAAATACGCCTTGATGCATCTGAACGTCATTGACGCACATGCTCGTAACCCGAGCCCGGTGGACGCGAGGCGGACGAGGACAGGACCGCCGATTGCAGCGTTGACCGGTCAATATCGCGGGAGATGTTCCCGTTCCCGTCCTAGACAGCGGTCGTTCCGCCCTTCCATTACCAGCCGATCAATTCACCTGGCGCTTCGTGCTTTGCCAAACGCATCGTTGTGTTTGGCGACGGCGAAGCGTGGGCGTGATGCAATATGTCTGGCGACGGATCGTGTCGGACTGCTGCTCAACACCGTAGTTGGAGAGGCCCATGCAGAAGCGCCTTCATCAGCTGTTCGTCACAGGTCGCATGCTTCAAAAACAAAAGAATTCCGCTTGCACAAGGATCCAACTCAAGGAAATCCTGCTTTGGCGCCACAAACACGCGCACCCTCCAAGTAGGACCTGAGTGAGCGTCGAGCCAGGGGAGCGGTGCGACGCTCGTACTGGCCACACCATTCAAAGCCGATCCCGAATCGCTGGGGTCGGCTTTTTCATTTCGCCGTCGTCGACGTTGGCTTCCAATCTTTCTGGTGCATGGAAATCGTACTGCGGCGGAAGCCCAGCTGTTGATCCGACATCCAGGGCAAGGTCATGCTGAATTCGAGCGCGGCGGGTTCGCCCCGTGTCATCTGATCAAGAAAGTTCGGAGACTGCGGCACGGCCATATTGAGTTTCAATTTGAACGTGTATTCACCAGCTTCGCCGACCAGTTTCGGCAACGGATTGCCGGTGGCATAGAACCGTACACTGTCGGAGAACGTGGCACGACCGGCAATGCTAAGTGGGGCAAAAGTCCGATTGGTTGCATCGGGATTTTTGGGATGCTCGCCAAAAAACGCGCTGTAGTAGCGTTTGGATTTTGGCGTGGCATCCGCCTTCGGATTGGTGACTTCGAGTTCCATCGACAGCACTGTGCCGGTCTTGGCGCCATCGTTGACGATGGTGATCGGGATGACAAACAGCTCGACATCGCCGCCACCGTCGCGCGCGTAATGGATGACCGGGGGAACGTAAACCTCGAGATCCGCCTGCTTGAGGTTGCTCTCATAGAACGAGAAACCAGAGAAAAGCAGTGCGAACGCGGAAAAGATCGTGGCCAGACGACCGCCGTGGCCAGCCATTTCGACGATTTCCGCGGTGGAGCCAGCATCGAGCGGCGGTGGTGTGATGGTCATCGGCGCCCTTTTAGGTCGGCAATGTAAATTACATCGGAATGCGAGCGATCTGGTTGGAGAAATAGTTCTCCACGGCGGTCGAAATCGAATTCGATACCTTGTCGCGCCACTCGTCAGATTTCAAGTTGGCAGCATCCTGTCGGTTGGTTACGTAGGCAAGCTCGATCAATACGGCGGGAACCCTGGTTGTCTTGAGTACGCGAAATGCAGCTGAGCGATCGGGATTATTCTGCAGGTTCGTGCTCGCGCCCATGTAGTCGATGACTGAACGAGCGAAAACGCTGGTCCGATCCTTGTTGACCTCGACCTCGCGTTGGGCAAAGTCGGCGAGAATATTCTTTACAGCCGACGCGTCGCTGCTGCTGCTTTTTACCGCCGCCAGTTCAGATGCAGACAGTACGTTGGCAGACACGTCACCCTTGGCTGACCGCTTCAGGTCTTTGGCGACTTCCTCACGCAACGAATAGATGGTGGCGCCTCTCGCCTGCGCACCGGCATAATCAGCATGCACTGCAATAAACAGCGCCGCGTTGTTCTGTTCGCCAAAGTCGCGGCGCGCGTCGAGCGGCACAAAGGTGTCGTTGTCACGCGTCATCAGCACTTTGTACCGGCCGGTGGCTGTGAGTTTGTCGCGCAGCACTTTGGAGAATGCCAGCACCACATCCTTCTCGACCGTTCCAAATTTCATTGCCCCGGAATCGTGTCCGCCGTGCCCGGGATCGATGACGATAATCGGCTTGTAGGCCTTCTGCGCTTTGATTTCAGGCCGCACCGCCAATTTGGGCAATGGCGGTTGCACGCCAATGGCGCCGAGTGGGGTCATCGCGACCGCGGTCTTGAGCGGCTTGCGCGGCTGTGACTTGAGCGAGGAATCGACCGGAATGATGTCGAGCACCAGACGATGGCCTTTGCCATCCTTGCCCCTTTCAACGGCGGCTTTCTCAACGACGACGGGGGTCGTCACTGAAATCACGACGCGGGTCTTGCCGGGCGCGCTGAGACCGCCGACGAATGATTTGACGAGCCCGATGGCGTCTGCCGAGGCCGCCGGCAGCTGCATTCGTACATCCGGCAGATCGACGATCACCCGGTTTGGGTTCGATAGCGAAAATACTTGGAATTCCGCAGGCTTTTCAAGCCCGATCACAAACCGCGTGCGGGTGGTATCACCCCGGACGACGTCGTCGCGGGCGGCGGGAACGGCAACAATTGCGGATGGAGTTGGCGTAATCGCTGGTTTTGCAGGCTGGACCGCAACAGCCACAGTCGGCACCCTGGCGACCGGTGCGGCGGTTACCGTTTGCGCAAGCGTGACGCTCGATTGGCCAACGGTCAGCGCAACGATACAGCCAACGACGGTCGCAGCGCGGCGACGGCCAAACCACGGCAACTCTACTGAACTCATACCGCTAGACCCCCGTCTACGCATACACTCAACACTTACGAGGCTTCCCGGTTGCCCGAAGAAGATGGCGAATTACAGTTCGCCTGAGGGTATTGTTATGGAATGATAGTGGTTAACGATCGGTTAGGGATAACAACCGTTCGTTGGCGAGCGCGGCTTCAGCCAGCAGTTGCGCGTAGATTTCAGCCACCGTCTGGCGGCCGCGCGTAAACGCAATCGACTGCCCCATCGACAGCACGCCACGCTCCCAGTCACCGGTGTCATAGGCCGTTTTCTGGTGCTGACCGGCGACGTAGGGCCGATAGCGCTCGTAGTCAGTCTGGCCTTCGGCTTCGAGAGCGGACACGCTACGGGCATCAGCGTTGTCGAGTACCCGGTATGTATTGCGAAAACTTTGCATGATCAGGCGGGATGAGGCTTCATCGGCCTCGATCATGCGGACTTTGTAGGCGTCGTGAGCCGGGATCTCGGCCGCAGCCAGCATGCGCGTGCCGACCAGGACCGCATCAGCCCCCATGGCGAGCGCGGCTGCAACCTGACTGCCGTGGCCGATGCCTCCACCCGTACACCAGGGCAGGTCGAGACGCTCGGCGGCCAATGGCGTCTGCACGAATGTTCCGACCAACTGTAACCCGGGATGCCCGCCGCATTCGGCGCCGACTAGCGCCACGGCATCGACGCCAAGTTTTGCAGCACTCAAGGCGTGCCGCACGGTCGAGGTCTTGTGCATGATCTTGGCACCGGCCTCGCGCAACATCGGCAAGAATTCTTTGGGCGGCAATCCCGACGTCTCGATGAAGCGCACACCCTCGTCCAGCAGAATGCGGACGTGGCCCGCCAGGAATGCATTGTCGGGCGCGCGTGGGGTCAAATACAGGTTGACGCCGAAGGGACGACCTCCGGTCAGGGCGCAGCATTTTTGTAGTTCAGCGCGGAAGGCGCCTGGATCGGGAAACGTGCGGGCGGTCATGAAGCCCATGCCACCCGCATTTACGCTTGCGGCCACGTAGTTCGCATCCGACAGCCACATCAGGCCGCCGCACAAAATCGGGTGGCGAATCCCAAACAATGCGGTGATCCGCGTTTTGTAGATGGCGTCGGTCAAGGCCGACTTGGTAGCGCTGCTCAAATCGGCACCTGGCCGATCGATAGGCCGCCGCAGACGTAGAGCACCTGCCCTGTCGTAAAGGAGGCGCGATCATCCAGGAAATAACCGCACGCGTGAGCGATTTCGGACGCCTGCCCCATGCGCGCCATCGGCACCTGGGCGACGAAGGCTGCGAGCTTCGATGATCCTTTCGGATAATTGGCCTGAAACATTTCGGTCTCGATCGGACCCGGTGCGATGCAGTTTGACGTGATACCAAATGAGGCGTTCTCCATCGCCGTGGTCCGCGTGAGCGACAGGATGGCGGCCTTCGTAGCCCCGTAAACGCCACGGCCTTCCTTGCCCAAACCGGCGCGCGATCCGATGTTGACGATGCGGCCGAACCGAGCTGCCCGCATGCCCGGCAGCACCGCCTGGATCGCCAGCACCGGCGCGCGCACGTTGAGGTTCATCATGATGTCGTAGTCAGCGCCCGATGTGGCGCTCAGATCCGAAATCTTGGCGATGCCGGCATTGTTGACAAGGCGCAGCACCTTGTGTCGACTCGTGACATCGGCCAGTGCCTGTGCCGCAGCCTTGGCATCGGCCAGATCAACGGCGACAAACTCGCCGCCGAAGTCGGTTGGCTTGCTGCGGGCCATGCCAATGACGTGGTGGCCTTTGGCGATCAGGTCGGCGGCGATGGCGGCACCGATGCCACGACTGACCCCGGTGACTAGCGTAACGGGTTTGGCAGATGAACTCATGTGCGGTTTGTCCCGGTGGCTTGTATGGCCGTGCAGTGTCAATTGCTGAGTATCATTTGAAAACAACTAAAAGCCCCCGGCAGCGTGACGCCACCGGGGACGCAGTCGATCAAGCCTTGGCGGGTGGGATCTTGACGATTTCCATCGGTGTCGCAAAGTAACGATAGCCGTCGCCACTCTTGGCAAGGTGACCGTAGCCCGGCCATGGGAAATGATACGCGATCATCGGGATCTTCTGTGAAGCAATCATGTCGAATACTTTGAGACGTGACTGCACGGCCTGCTTTGGATCGGTATCGTAGGCGAATTCAGTCCTCGGCTTCTCGGTCAGCAGGATTTGATGGTGCGTCGTGTCGCCGGTGAATGCCAGCGACTTCGCACCCGACTTGATGATGAAAATCGTGTGGCCGACTGTATGTCCCGGCGCGCTCATCGCCTGAATGCCGGGCAGCACGTCTTTGCCGTCTTCGACAAACTTGATGCGGTCCTTGTAGGGCAGCAGGTTCTGGCGCGCGTGAGTAACAAACGCCTTCAGATCGCCGGTTAGCTTCTTCTCGTCGGTCCAGAAATCGTAGTCGGCCTTGCTGATGTGGATCGTGGCGTTCGGGAACAGCCTTTTGCCATTCAGCGTCGCCAGTCCGCCGATGTGATCAATGTGGGCGTGCGTGCACAGAATGTCGTCGATCTGTGCCGGATTGATCCCGCTTTCCTTGAGGCTTGCCAGCAGGCGGCCGGTCGTTGGTCCAAACATCTTGCTGGTACCCATTCCGGTGTCGAACAGCACCAGACGAGCACCGGTGTTGAGCACCAGGATGTTTTGCTCCAGTACGATCTTATCGGTCGGCAGGAAGTTATCGGTCAATGCCTTGGCGATCTCTTCTTTGGTCATGCCTTTCATGGTGGCCGAGGGCTCACCGAGCGGCAGCGGTCCATCGGAAATGACGGTCGCCTGGAATTCGCCGACGGGGAAGCGGTAGTAGTAGGACGTTTGCGATTTCAGCATCGGCGCCTTGGCGTCCGCTACCGTCGAAAATCCGAGGCTACCCGCCCCAGCGGATGCCGCCAGTCCGAGCAATGCGGTGCGCCGTGAAATATCGAGATCAGCCATTGTTTCCTCCAAGCGTGTTTTTCAGGGCGCCGCCGCAGGTTACAGCCACGCCTGAGCCAAGACTAACGGCACCCGCCGGTTTAGTTCAATGGCCTGTCTCCGCACCGCCCTGCAGTTGTGACAATCCTGAGCCACGCCTGATGCTGCCACTTTATGGCTGGTCATTCCGAGCAACAGCGCATACGTTGTTGCGCAGCTTGGCATCAGACCCAGCGTCAGAATTAGCAGCATCAGCTTTCTCGGGAGGAAGCAAATCATGGAACGTAGAACGGTCCTAAAGGGCCTTGGTGTGTCGGTTGCAGCCAGTGCGCTAGCATCCCCTACTGTGTTGCGTGCGCAGGCGCCGATCACGCTTAACGGCGCTGTCCAGTTCAACGACGATCACGCCTTCACGAAGGCGCTTGTGCGGTTTGAAGAGCTGGTCAAGAAATACTACGGCAAACCCGTCAATTTCACGCTGCACAAGAACTCGTCGCTCGGCCTTGAGAAGCAATACTTCGAGTACATGTCGCAGGGAAAAGCGGTCGACTACGGCATCGTTTCGCCGGCGCACATGTCGACTTTCTCGAAAGCCGCTCCATTCATCGATGCGCCGTTTGTGTTCAAAGGCATTGAGCACATGAACAAGGTCGTGCAGCAGAACCTGCTGAAGCAGATTGCCGATGAAATCAGCACCAAGGCCGAGGTCAACCTGATCGGCTACGCAGGCGGTGGCATCCGCAATATCTTTGCCAACAAGCCACTGAAGAATTAAGCTGACATCAAGGGCTTGAAAGTGCGTGTGCAGGGTGCACCGATCTGGTCCAAGACATTTGCAGCGGCTGGCATGAGCCCGACCGTGATCGCCTACAACGAAGTCTACAATGCCATCCAGAATGGCGTGATCGCGGCTGGCGAGAACGAGGCGGCCGGCGTCGAGGCCATGAAGTTCTATGAAGTTGCCCCGCACCTCAATCTGACGCAGCACGCGGTTTCGATCCGACCGATCTGCTTCTCGGTCAAGACCCTCAAGACGCTGCCGAAAGAGTTGCAGGATGCGATCGCCAAGGCAGGCCAGGAGGCCGGTGATTTCGGCCGTCAGCTCGAATCCAGCGAAGAGGTTGTCAAGCTCGATGCTCTCGAAAAGGCCGGCAAGCTGAAGCGCGTGCCGTTCGAGGAGCGCGACGCTATGAAGAAGCTCACTGATCCCGTAATGGCGACCTACGCCAAGGAGATCGGTGCAGAAGAAATCTTCGCCAAGATCAACGCTGCTTGATTT
>JANNRP010000100.1:0-4658 GCA_031401535.1 Hyphomicrobiaceae bacterium
GCCGCATGTAATGCAAAAGTGATGCCCCTGTATTTAGTTAACCAAATACTTTACTGTTAACCATTGTCCCAAAATGAGTGTCTCGTTTCGGCACGTTACCGCCTATGCCTGCGCGGGTGAAGCGGGGTTAGCTGACTGATAGACGCTCTCCTCGCTCCACACGTGTCGTGTATCGAGGAGTGGGAAACATGAGAGAAATAGTTCAGTCGCAGGGGCGGCGGGGCACTAGTTTTCTGAGCAATTTTATTCTGGTCGCACTGATGCTGCTTGGTGCCGCGCTCCCGACGACCGCCAAGGCCGACGGATCGCTAGAAACGATGAGTGGCGGAGAGTTCACCAAGTTCAGCAGTGAAACAGTGCGCAGTGCCGAGCGCTCGGCTGGTCGGCGTACGTCGGTCACCGCCCGCGAGGAGCAACCGTCACCCTCCGACCGTCGCAGCAAGGGACGTCAGGTTGCAAGCCTCGGTGGTGGCACATCTGACTACACACCGCCGCGGGGAAGTTTGTCTGGCGGCGGCAATGTCCGATGGGTTGCCGATTCCGGTTGCTTGAACGGTACGCTGCGTGGCGTCGTCGCCAACGTTGCGGCTAACTATGGCAGCGTCACCGTATCGTCGACCTGCCGCAGCTCAGGGCAGAATGCGCGCGCGGGTGGAGCTCCAAAATCGTATCACCTGTCGGGTGATGCCGTCGACTTCCGTGTCAGTGGCAACATTTCCGGCGCAGCGTCATATCTGGCGGGCCTTGGTGGCGGTTACAAACATATGGGCGGTGGCTTGTTCCACGTTGACACCGGTCCACGTCGACCGTTCTGAGTGCTACCGTCGCCCACGATGGAACTCGTGGGCGACCTCAGGTGATCAACGACCTTCTGCTTGCAGTTTTCGTATGATACCTTCACCTCAGTATGGATGTGGTGGAGGAATGAATCCTATGAGTTTGAAGCGTATTTCGACTGTGGCATCGGCTGTAGTCATGGCAGCGGTCGTTGCGGCAACACCGCTTGCCGCGCAGGATCTGAAGATCGGACTTTCGGCCGAACCGTCGGCCATGGACCCGCACTTCCACAACCTCACACCGAATAACAGCTTGCTCGGCCATATCTTCGAGCGCCTTGTCGATTTCGACGAGACAGATAAATTAGTGCCGGGCCTTGCCGAGAGCTGGAAGCTCGTCAATGACACGACGTGGGAGTTCAAGCTACGTGGTGGCGTCAAATTCCACGATGGCTCGCCGTTCACTGCCGACGATGTTATTTTCACATTCGAGCGCGCGCCGAATGTACCCAATAGCCCGTCGAGCTTCGCATCCTCGGTGCGCGGCAAGACGATCAAGAAAATCGATGACCTGACGATCCAGATCAGCACGGCAGCGCCCGCCCCGTTGCTCGCTAACGATCTGACGTCGATCCTCATCATCTCGAAGAAGAATGGCGACGGCGCCAAGACCGAGGATTACAATTCCGGCAAAGCCGCCATCGGTACTGGTCCTTATGCATTCGGCACGTTCGTTCCCGGCGACAAGATCGAACTGAAGGCAAATGCGGCCTACTGGGGTAAAAAACCACCGTTTGCAACGGTGCTGCTCAAGCCTATCAAGACCGGCCCATCGCGCGTCGCGGCATTACTCGCAGGCGACGTCGACGTGATAGAGGATGTGCCAACTGCCGACATTGAGCGGCTCAAGAAGGACCCGAAGGTGGCCTTGGCCCAAAGCGTGTCGCGGCGCGTTGTATATTTCCACATGGACCAGTTCCGGGATGAATCACCTTTCATCACCGCCAAAGACGGCTCGAAAATCAAGAACCCGCTGCGCGACAAGCGCGTGCGGCAGGCGCTTTCGAAGGCGATCAATCGTGACGGTATTGTCAGCCGCGTAATGGAAGGCGTGGCCTTGCCCGCTGGCCAATTGATGGCCGATCAGTTCTTCGGCACATCACCCAAACTTAAGCCGGTCGCATTCGATGCCGAAGGCGCCAAGAAGCTGTTGGCCGAGGCAGGCTTTCCAAACGGCTTCAAGATGACAATGCATGGTCCGAATGGTCGCTATGTCAACGACGTAAAGATCATCGAGGCCGTCGCGCAGATGTTCACGCGCATCGGTATCGAAGCCTCGATCGAGACGCTACCGCCAGCCGTGTTCTTCAGCCGTGCGTCGGCGGGCGCCGGTGGACAGCCAGAATTCTCGTTCATCCTGGTTGGTTGGAGCGCCGATACGGGCGAGAATTCGAGCGCCTTGAAGCCACTCGTCGGCACCTTCGACAAGGACAAGGGAACCGGTACAGCCAATCGTGGGCGCTACTCGAACGCTGCGCTCGATAAGCTGATCGCGGACGCACTCGCCACCGTCGACGAAAAGAAGCGCGGTGAAATCCTCGCCGCTGCCTCAGAACTCGCCATGGAAGACGTGGCGGTAATTCCCTCCCACTTTCAGATCACCACTTGGGCGACCCGCAAGGGCATCAAGATTCAAGCACGCCCGAGCGAGTACACCGTGATCTCAGGCGTGACCAAGGAGTGAGCAGCGGTAGCATTCGACTGAAGGGCAGGGCACTGACATGACAGCATTCGTCCTGCGCCGCCTGATGCAGAGTGTCGGCGTCGTGTTCGTGATGTCGCTGATCGTGTTCTTCGGCGTGCATATCGTCGGAGATCCGGTCTATCTGCTGGTTAATCCGCAGGCCGAGCAAAAGGATATCGAGGCCGCAATTCGAGCACTTGGCCTCGATCGTCCGATCTGGGAGCAGTACTGGCACTTTGTCACCGGCGCTTTACGTGGCGATCTTGGCCGCTCATTCATCTTTGGCGAGTCGGCACTCAAGGTCATCGTTCAGCGGATGCCGGCGACAATCGAGCTGGCCCTGGCTGCTGTCGTGATGGCGGTCATCTTTGGCATCCCGCTTGGGCTCTATGCGGGACTGAAACCCAATGGATGGTTGTCCAAAATGATCATGGCAGGATCGATCGTCGGTTTTTCTCTGCCAACATTCTGGGTTGGCCTGATGCTGATCATGGTTTTCGCCGTGATGCTCGGCTGGTTACCTTCTACGGGGCGCGGACAGACGGCGACCTTTCTGGGCATGACATCGAGCCTGTTCACCTGGAATGGCCTTACGCATATCGCATTGCCCGCGCTCAACCTCGCACTCCTGAAAATCAGTCTTGTCATCCGTTTGACCCGCGCCGGCACGCGGGAAGCAATTCACCAGGACTACATCAAGTTCGCCCGCGCCAAGGGACTATCCGAGCAGCGCGTCGTCGGTGTGCACCTGCTGAAAAATATACTCATTCCGGTGGTGACAGTGCTGGGGCTGGAGTTCGGCAACCTCGTCGCCTTTTCGGTCGTCACCGAGACAATTTTTGCTTGGCCCGGCATGGGTAAGCTGCTGATCGGATCGATCCAGAGCCTCGACCGGCCGGTGATCGTCGCCTACTTGATTATGATCGTCCTGTTGTTCGTGCTCATCAACCTCATCGTGGACGTGTTGTATTCTGTGCTCGATCCACGCGTACGGCTCGGCGAGGGCAGCGCATGAGCATCATTGAAAGCCCCGTTCCATCCACATTGCCCGACGACATTGAAGCCGGTTCTTTGAAGACGGTCGTCGAAACACCGTTCCGGCTATTCCTATCCGAGTTCCTGGAGAGTCGGATTGCTGCCGCCGCGTTGGCGCTGCTTGCCATCATCATCCTGCTCAGCGTCGCCGCGCCCTGGATCACGCCACAGAACCCCTACGATCTGGCCCAGGTCGATGTGATGGACAGTCGACTGCCGCCAGGCACCAAGGCGACATCGGGGACATACACTCATTGGCTTGGGACTGATGGGGCTGGTCGCGATCTCCTCAGTGCAATGATTTACGGATTACGCATTTCGCTGACCGTCGGCGTGCTCTCCGGATTGATCGCCATGGTGCTGGGCGCGTCGATCGGCCTGACGGCTGCCTACGTTGGTGGCCGGATCGAGAATCTGATCATGCGCATCGTCGATCTACAGTTGTCGTTCCCGGCAATCCTGCTCGCCTTGATGCTGATTGCAGTGCTGGGTAAGGGCATCGACAAGATCATCATCGCACTCGTCACTGTGCAGTGGGCCTATTATGCGCGCACCGTGCGCGGCACGGCACTTGTTGAAAAACGCAAGGAATACGTCGAAGCGGCGCGCTGCCTGGGATTGTCGTCGGCGCGTGTGCTGTTCAAGCACATTCTGCCCAATTGCGTTGCGCCGCTGATTGTTGTTGCGACGGTCCAAACCGCACATGCCATTGCGCTTGAGGCGACTCTGTCGTTCCTCGGTGTCGGTTTGCCGCAAACTGAGCCGTCACTAGGCCTGCTGATCTCGAACGGATTCGAATACATGTTATCAGGCAAATACTGGATCAGCTTCTTCCCCGGGCTGGTACTATTGCTGACGATCGTCGCCATCAACCTCGTCGGGGATCAACTGCGCGATGTTCTGAACCCGAGGCTCAAGCGATGAGTACGGGTCCAACGCTGGAGGTCGAAAACCTCAAGACCCATTTCTTCACCAAGGCAGGCGTTGTGAAAGCCGTCGACGGGGTGAGTTTCTCCGTCAACCAGGGCGAGATCCTGGGGCTTGTCGGTGAATCAGGTTCCGGCAAGTCGATCACGGGATTTTCGATCCTGGGCTTGCTCGAC
>JANNRP010000101.1:0-7278 GCA_031401535.1 Hyphomicrobiaceae bacterium
TCCGTCATTGTGCCATAAAGCACTTTGATTCGCTCGGCTTCCGCAAGCGACGTATCAAGCGCACGGATCAGGTCATAGGTAATGTGATTTCCACCAATCGAGACCGCGCCCGCAAACAAATCGTGATTGTCGGCTATGACCGCGATCTGGGTCGCTCCCGCGCCCATGTCGACGATAATGACACCCTGGCGGAGTTCATCGGGATGTGCCACGGCCCGCGCACTTGCTAAGGCCGACGGCATCAGCCTGCGCGGGCGCAGAACACAACGCTCAACGAGCAAGCGCAGATTTCGCACCGTGCTGTCATCGCCGGTCACGGCATGAATATCGCCACGCAGCTGGTGACCCGTCATGCCACGCGGCTCCGCAATCCCAGATGCCTGGTCCAGCTGATAGCCGAGCTGGTTCATATGGATGAGTGAGCGGCCCTCACGCTCGGCAAAACTACGCGCGCCCTCGAGGAGCCGCTCAATGTCGCCATCCGACACAATGCTATTCTCGACCTCTGCACTGGCCGCGAAATGGCTGGAATGCAGAGATCCACCGCCAATGGCTATGTGGACGTCGTCGAGGGTTACATCGGCCGCGCGCTCGGCCTGCGCAACCGCTGCACGGATCGCGAGTTCAGCCTCGTCAAGATCGACGATCACCCCGGCTTTGACACCGCGTGAGCGCTGGTGGCCGAGCCCCAGAAATCGCGGTCGAGACGCATCCGAGCCAATTGCCTGATCGCCGCTCCCGTGTCGCGCGGCAATCAGGCAGCAGATCTTGGCCGTGCCAATATCGATGGCACCCACCAGGGTATCCCCTGAGCGGGCTCGTTCCGACCTGCCATGCGTGGTCAAGCTAGCCACGGCTGTTCCTCGCGATAGAAGCCGCGAGACCCCGCACCGAGATCCGGCGCTGCACCGTAAGATCGATTGTCGATGCCGCCACATCGAGCAGGCGACCGCCCGGACGATCCTCAACCAGCATCGACAGGGCGGCGGCATCGGCTTCTGCCGGCAGTTCGATCGTGGAGCCGTTGGTCAACCGCAGACGCCAACGTCGATCCGCAACACGCTCGGCAACATCCAGGCTCGCTTTCAGATCTGGGATAGCGGCCACCAGCGCCAGTAGCCGCGCAGCATCAGCGGGTGCGCCCGCACCGGCGATCCGTGGCAAGCCGGTTTGGGCTGTCCTGGCGACGGCACCCAGCGTGCGACCACTGGCATCGACCAGCACAGCGTTGGCCCCCTGGTCCCAGACGGCAAATGCTGACCGCTCGGCAATGTTTATATGCAGCACGCCTGGAAATACCCGGTGGATCGCTGCCGTGGCCACCCAAGGCAGCCGCTCGATCCTGCGACGTACGGCCGTGCTATCGAAGCTCAACAGCGAGCGCACGTGCGGCAGGTCGATCGCATCGAGAATGTCGCTGTCGGCGGTAAACCGATGACCGGAAACATCGACCTGATCCAGACCAAGGCCGACATGAACGAGCGCCTGTTCGATCATTTCCATTGTCGTCGCATGTAGCGGCGTAGGTTCGCCGCCACGGCTCGAGGCCATGTAGAGGCCAGCAAAACCAATCAGGCTCGCAGCGAACATCCAGTGCCGCGACAGCCGTCGACGCGGTCGCGATTGCCGTGACATCGCGTCACGACGTCGAACGCGATGATTGTCCACGACAACCGGCGCCGCACGCAACGAGGCGTCCCGTGGCACGGCATTGCGCAGCACCCTAGGCCACTGCCGCCGGTCTGTGCGAGCCTCGATCACCTGCTGGTCTCAATTTCGGGTCGGATGCCTGATTTCGGTTCCCAAACCCTTCACTGAATTCCTGAATTTTCCGTTAATGATTGTATCTGATTGCTCAACGATCGATCGATGCGTCTTCCACGATCCAGGCCACGAGATCGGGAAATGACCAGCCCCAATGACCGGCCAGTTCCGGCACCAGCGACGTGCTCGTCATGCCTGGCTGCGTGTTGACCTCAAGGCAGGCCAGCCGGTTCGTCGCTGGATCATAGCGCCAATCGGCCCGCGCCGCGCCGCGACAGCCAAGCGCGCGGTAGGCAGCGAGGGTATGCGCCTGAATCGACCGGTAGATCGCAGGCGGCAGGTCGGCCGGAAGGATATGCTTCGAACCTCCGGGTGCGTATTTCGCCTCGTAATCGTAGAACGCCAATGAAGCGGCCGGTACGATGTCGATGATTTCGGTTGCGCGCCCGTCGATCACGGCACAGGTCAGTTCACGGCCTGGCACAAATTTTTCTACCAAGATCATGCCTTCGAGCGCCGGGATCTGGCCGATCTTTTCAGGCGGACGATTGGCGCCCGCCTGCACGATGACGACGCCGACGCTTGAGCCTTCGGCAATCGGCTTGGCCACATAGGGCGGCTCCATCACATGCGCGCGGACCGCGTCGTCACGTGCGATCACCATGCCATCGGCGAGCGGTATGCCAGCGCCGCGCATCACCACCTTCGCCCGCTCCTTATGCATGGCGAGTGATGACGCCAGCACGCCCGAGTGCGTATATGGCATGCTCAAAACTTCCAGCAGTCCTTGGACGCAGCCGTCTTCACCCCAGCGGCCATGCAGCGCGTTGAAGCAGACGTCCGGCTTTACGGCCGCCAGCTGGTCGCTGAGATTGCGGCCCGCGTCGATCCTTGTCACCTGATAGCCGACGCCATCGAGTGCATTGGCACAGGCTTCGCCCGACCACAGCGACACCTCGCGTTCAGCCGACCACCCGCCCATCAGGACGGCAACATGATTGAACCGTCGTATCATTGTTCCACTCCCGGTATCCCCAGCCGGATTATTTCCCACTCAAGCGCCATACCGGACGCGTCCAACACCCGCGAACGCACGGTCTCGCCGAGGCGCTCGATGTCGGTTGCCGAGGCATCGGCGACATTGATGAGAAAATTGCAGTGCTTATCCGATACCATCGCGCCGCCGATGCGCAAACCACGGCAGCCCGCAGCGTCGATCAGTTTCCAGGCACTATGACCCGGCGGGTTCTTGAAGGTTGAGCCGCCCGTACGCTCCTTGACCGGCTGGTTGGCCTCGCGATAGGCCGCGACCTCGTCCATCTGCCGCAGGATGTCGGCGGTAACGCCGGGCCGACCTTGAAACAGCGCGCTCGTGAAAATCCAATCCGTCGGCACCGCACAATGGCGATAGGTAAATCCCATGTCGACATGACTCAACACATGAACGGTGCCTTGGCGATCGACAGCGCGTGCCTCTATCAGCACGTTGGTTGTCTCGGCACCGTGCGCACCCGCATTCATGCGCAACGCGCCGCCGACAGCACCAGGGATGCCGCGATAAAATGCCAACCCATCGATACCGGCATCAGCCGCCGCTCGCGCGAGCTTGGCATCGGGAACGGCCGTACCGGCACGAATACGGCTGCCGTCTTCGACGGCAACGTCAGCAAACCCGCGTCCCAAGCGAATAACGACGCCAGCGACCCCGCCGTCACGCACCAACAGATTTGAACCCAGGCCAATGACAGTCACTGGAACATCATCCGGCACTAGCCGGCGAAAATAACTCAGATCAGTTTCGTCGGCCGGTGAATACAGCACATCCGCTGGGCCACCGACGCGGAACCACGTGATGTCAGCCAGCATGGCACCCGACGACAGGCGGCCGCGCAAGTCCGGCATCAGTGCCTTGAGGCGATCAGCGAGCACTGCGTTCATGGGATGCTGCCCGCCGCCAATTCGCCAGCAAGCATATGCGCCCAGTCCGACGAGCGACCGGCGCCGCAATAGATCACCATGTCACCGGGCTTTGCGATCCGACTGATCCCACCTGCGACATCGGCCGCTTTGGTAACGGCAAAGGCTGTTGCTGGTCCCTGGGCTGCAATTCCGGCCGCAATCGCTGTCGCGTTCACGCCTTCGATAGGTGGCTCGCCCGCCGTATAGAGCGGCAGCACGACAACATGGTCGGCCTCGCCGAAACTCGCGCAGAACTCCGGCCACAGATCGCGGACACGCGTAAATCGGTGCGGCTCGAACACAGCGATCACCTGTCCGTTGGTACATTGACGTGCGGCGTGGAGCGCGGCCGCGATCTTGGATGGATTATGCGCGTAGTCGTCGATGATCTCCACGCCATTCCATGAACCCGCCAACTGGAAACGCCGCTTGATACCAGAGAACCCGGCAAGCGCCGTTCGAATGACGTCATCGCGCAAGCCGGTTTCCAATGCCACCGCAATGGCCGCCAGTGCGTTGAGCGCATTGTGGCGGCCCGGTATCGGCACACGCCATCCGTCCAGTCGACGGCCGCCACCGGGCACACGGTCGCTCAGGACCGCATCGAATATCGTCGCGCGGCCCTCTATGCGAAACGCCGTCAGCGCCAGATCAGCGTCAGGACTTGCGCCATAGGTCAGCAGCCGACGTCCATCGCGGCGCAGATCGAGTTTTTCGATCATCGACGCCACAACCGGGTGATCGAGACAGGTGACGATCAACCCATAGAATGGAATGTTACGATAGAAGATCTCGAACTCGCGGTGCATCGCCTCGACCGTGCCGAAGTAATCAAGATGCTCGGGATCGATGTTCGTGACGACACCGACCAGGGTAGGCAACCGTGCGAAAGTGCCATCGCTTTCGTCTGCCTCGACCACCATCCACGGCGAACGGCCAAGCCGCGCATTCGAGTCCCAATCGACAATGACACCGCCGGTGATGACCGTCGGATCGATGCCGCCCGCCGTCAGCAGGTGTGCCGTCAGCGAGGTCGTGGTCGTCTTGCCGTGCGTGCCCGTCACCGAGATCGTCGCGTTGGCACGCATCAACTCGGCCAGCATATCGGCGCGACTCATGATCGTTAGGCCACGGGCGCGCGCGGCGTCGAACTCGGGATTGCCAGGCTTCACCGCGCTCGACATCACAATGTGCCGCGCCATCCCCAGATTTTCGGCACGATGGCCGACAGACACGGCAATGCCGAGCCTGCGCAGGCGCTCAACATTATCGCCATCCGACTGATCGCTGCCCTGCACCGCAAACCCGCGCGCGTGCAGCACCTCGGCAATGGCGCTCATGCCGATGCCGCCGATGCCAATGATATGGACGGGTGTGGCGAGGTGCGGGAGTTGCATCAGGCACGCTCCTCTGTGAACGCTACCATCAGCGACTGCACCAGATCGGCCAGCCGCTGCACCGCGTCGGGACACCCGCTCGCCTTCGCCGCGACCGCTGCCGCCGTCAGCACGGCTGGATCATTGATCAAGCGCCCGATCCCGGCGCTCATCCGTTCGGGATTCAAAGTGTCCTGTTCCATCACCCAGGCGCCACCAGTCGCCGCGAGACTTGTCGCATTACGCAACTGATCGTTGTCGAGCGCATGCGGTAGCGGCACCAAGATCGACGGGCGACCGATAACCGCCAACTCGGCCACAGTCGATGCACCGGCCCGGCCAATCACCAGATGCGACGTCGCCATGATCGAAGGCAAGTCGGCAAAGAATTGTGCGACCTCGGCAGCGATCCCGACCGCCGCATAGCTGCGCTGGACCCGCTCCACATCCTCGGACCGCGCCTGTTGCACCACATGCAGACGCGACCGCACATCGACGGGTAAAAGTGCGAGTGCCGGAGGCACACTGTCAGAAAAGAACCGAGCACCCTGGCTGCCGCCGAACACGAGTAATCCGAACCGGCCATCCACCGTCGGCACGGCGTAGGGTATGGTAGCAGCAGCGATCACCTTCGCCCGCACCGGATTGCCCGTGAACGTCGCCTTGGCCGATAACGCACCGTCGATCAACGCAACATGCTCGAACGAGGTCGCGATCGCCGTCACGCGCTTCGCCAGCATTTTATTGGCGCGGCCGAGAATCGCATTCTGCTCGTGCAGGATGGTTGGAATGCCGCGCATGCGGGCCGCCAGCACCGGGGGGAAACTGGGATAACCGCCAAAGCCGACTACGACATCGGGACGCTCCTTCCCCAACAATTGAAACGCCGCCGCCACGCCGCGCGTCAGCGTGACACCGGTTTTCGCAACCGCGACCGGCGACCGACCGCTGAGCGTAGCGGACGCAATCTGATGCACGCGCCGCGCCGGAAAGCCGCCACCATAGCGATCGCCCCGCGTATCGGTCGCAAGATCGACCGTGATGCCACGCCTGGCGAGTTCCTCGGCCAACGCTTGGGCGGGAAACAAGTGACCACCAGTGCCGCCGGCGGCCAGCATGACAGAACGCTCTTTCACCGGACTGACGACCCCTGATTGACTTCACCTCTGGTGACCATGGGATCACTGCCGCCAAAACGTGGCGCTTTGACGCTAGACACCGTTGCGCGTCGCCGCGTCAGGGCCAGCACCATGCCGAGCCCGATGCCAACCGCGATGGTCGATGAGCCGCCGGCCGAGATGAATGGCAACGTCATGCCTTTCGGCGGCAACAGCCCGGCATTGACGGCCATGTTGATCAACGCCTGCAACCCGAACATCAGGCTAAGTCCGGTGACGGCCAAGCGGATAAAGTCATCGGGCTCGTCCAAAGTGCGGGCGAAGATCCGCACCACGATGAACCCGAACAGCGCCAACAGAGCAAGACAGGCGATCACGCCATATTCTTCCGCCACCACCGCGAAAATGAAATCGGTGTGAGCATCCGGCAGCACATTTTTGATCGTGCCTTCGCCCGGCCCTCGGCCAAAAAATCCACCCTCCAGAAACGATTGCAAGGCGCGATCGGCCTGAGAGTTGTCGCCGGGCGTCGGATTGACAAAGCGATCCAAGCGCAGTCGCACGTACGGCAGCGTCAGGTAGGCGACGCTCAGGCCGACAATGCTGGCGCCGCCCAGCGCCAACGCCCACGCGATCGGCTGGCCAGCCATGATCAGCATCGCCGCCCAAACGATTGTCACCAGCATCGTCTGTCCGACATCGGGCTGTTGCACGAGCAGGCCTGCGAATACGAGGTAGGCCGCAACGGCGATGCTCAAGCCCGGCATGTCGTTGCGGCGGCGTGCCTCAGCGAGCCCCCATGCCGCAAATACAACGAACGCCGGCTTGGCGAACTCGGACGGCTGCAGCGACAGTCCGGCTAGTCGCACCCAGCGCCGGGCGCCGTTGATCTCGTCTCCGAACATCAGCACCGCCGCCATGACCGCGATCATGCCGAAGAACAGCATCAGCGCCAGCCGCCTTACGCTGCGTGGGTTTAGCAGCGAAACGCCAAACATAAAGACGATAGCAAGCCCAACGAATGCGATCTGCCGCTCGACGAAGTAATACTGCGAGAACCC
>JANNRP010000102.1:0-3489 GCA_031401535.1 Hyphomicrobiaceae bacterium
CCACAAATGATGATGCGGGTCGCAAATCGGCGGCGCGGGATCGAGTGCATCCTTATGCACCTGGACTAGCCGCGCCTAAGCGATCGACACCGCTTCGTAGACAGCGATCGCGGTCGCCAGATCCTCGATCGATGCGCCGACAGACTTAAACATTGTGATGTCGTCGGGCGCCGAGCGAACCGGAGCGATGCCCTGACTGAGCCCGAACAAGTCGCCCAGCACGTGCGCCTCGGTAATCACCCCTGCCTTCAACGGCATGACTACATCGCCGGCCTCGTGCAGCCCGCCGACACGGGTATCAACCCAAAGCTTGGCGCGGCGCACGCACTCATCATCGCTCTCGCGCATGTCGGGCCGATAGGCACCAACGCAATCGAGGTGGCTGCCTGCCTTTAGCCATGCCCCTCGAACAATCGGGGTTGATGAAATTGTGGCGGTCGAGATCACGTCCGCCTGCCGCGCTGCCGCTTCAAGATTGTCGGTGACAGACACATTGAGGCTGCCGCCGACGAACTTCGCCGCAAGTGCCTCGGCATTGGCGCGCGTGCGGTTCCAGATCAAGACTTCGCGGATCGGCCGCACCGACGCATGCGCACGGATCAGATATTCGCCAAGAGCGCCAGCACCGATCATCAACATACGGCTCGCATCAGGTCGGCTCAGGTAGCGGCTCGCCAACGCCGACGCGGCAGCCGTGCGCCACACCGTCAATGCCGGCGCGTCGATGACCGCCAGCGGTTCGCCTGTCTCTGAGGACAGCAGCAGATAGGCCCCATATATAGCGGGCTTTGACAGCCGCGCATTATCGGGAAACACGGTAACGAGCTTGACGCCGATATAGGGGCCCGCTGTCTCCGCGCCCGGAGCAGACGTGCTCCAGGCTGGCATCAGCAACAGCATCGCCTCGGGGCGGTTTTGGAGTGCAATCCGGTGATGATGACGCAGTGGCGATATCGCGCCCGTGCGGAAGGCAGCATCAAGAATATCGACGAGGCTCGGATAGGACAGCGTGCGCGATACGGTGGCTGAGTCCACGAACTTCATAGACATGCCCTTCTCACCGCTTGCACCTGGGCTTTGGATCAGCGCCCGCGTGCCGTCGAGGCACCGACCAATGCCAATTGTTTGCGTGATTGGCCGGACGGCATGCCAGCCTCGCGCTCGCGCACCAAGCGTTCGGCTTCAGCCTTCCAGCGAATTGCTTCCTGCGTGCGATTGCGCGCGGTGCGCCGCCACTTGCTTTGGCTCATCCACGTCGCAAAGCCGCCAAGCAGCACGCCACCGATCAGCACGGCGAATAGATAGGCATAAAATGGCAGTTCGGCCGAAATCACCGGGTTTTCGGGATTGAACGGATCAAGCACCAGACGCACGGCGTGGCGATTTGCGATTGCAAGGGTGACAAGAAAGATCGCAGCTATGAAGCCGACGATCAGGGTGGCGATACGCGCAAGCACTGGCTCAACTCCTGGATGGACCGATCACGACGCGTTGAGCCGCTCGCGCAACTCCTTGCCCGTCTTGAAGAAGGGAACGAACTTCTCATCGACGGGGACTGCAGCGCCGGTGCGCGGGTTGCGACCCTGACGAGGTGCACGGTGTTTGACCGTAAACGCTCCGAACCCGCGCAACTCGACCCGATCGCCCCGCGCCAGAGCGTCGATAATCTCTTCGAAGATCACGTTGACGATCCGCTCGACGTCCCGATGGAACAGGTGTGGATTAGTGGTCGCAATTTTCTGGATCAACTCGGATTTAATCACGTCGGAACTCCGGCACGCGGGCGAACGCTAAACACGTTGTAAACATTCAATTTTTACTAGGGTGCCAAACAGAGACCATGCCGTCAAGCGCGGCGTTGCCCAATCCCGACGTTTGCCGCAAGCCATCGATCATGCCACCGCCCACGAGGCTGGCAAACCATCCGAATAGGCCACTCTCGGCGCCGATCGTCGACCAACCAACGTCGCGCTTCGGCTTCCACTCGACGATTTTCGCGTTCTTGTTGACCTGCCGCTGCTCCTGAAGATAGCGCAGCGCTTCGACCTCGCCGCCCAATTCATCCACCAGCTTGAGGCTTTGCGCCTCGCGGCCGGAGAACACGCGGCCCTGTTCGAGCCCGGGAATGTCAGCGGTCACCACTTTGCGGCGCGATGTCACGAGACCGAGAAACCAGCGCTGCCCCTCCATGATCATCTGCTCGGCGACCTTCTTCGACGCCTCATCGGCCGGCTGGAACGGCGAGGGCGACGCCTTCAACGGCCCGCTCTTGATTTCGTTCATCTTGACGCCAATTTTGGCCAACAGTTCCGACACTTCCGGCCACTGCATGATGACGCCGACCGACCCGGTGATAGTATTGCCGCGCGCCACTATGTGATCGGTGCCAAGACCCGCGATATAGGCGGCGGAGGCTGCCACCGTGCCGAACTGCGCGACCACCGGCTTTTTCTCGGCCAACCGTCGCAGACCCTCGAACAGCGCTTCGCCGCCCGTAGTGGTGCCGCCCGGGCTGTTAACGAATAAAATCACGCCTTCGACGTGCTTGGCATCAGCGATCCGGCTTAACAGTTGTAGTTGCGCGCGATCGTCCGTGATCATGCCTTCGATCGACACGCGCGCGATTTGGGACGGCTGAGCAATCCCAAGCCCACCCTCTTTCAACGACACCAGCACACCCAACGTGATGACGCCTGCAAGCACGGCCAAGCCGCGCCATAGAGATACGCGACGGCGCAGACGGCGGCGATCGAGCACGGTTTCAGTTTCAAGCGTCATGGCGGCAACCTTCATGGGAGCAACAAGCATTGGCCGCACCTTAGTGGGCTTCCGCAGCTTAGGGAACCGCTATTGCGCAAAGAAGCGCGGCAGAACAATGGGGTAGCGTCGCTGCTGTCAGCGGGAGTTCGGTCAGATTGGGTTAGAGTCCGCCCCGAGGATGAGAGGGACGGACGATGAAGCGTCGAGCCTTCAGAGTGGCTTGATAAAGTCGGAAGCAGAGAGTCGTTTGCAACGCGTGGCTTTAGGTGAGTATTTTTTATCCGTTAGCGGTATAAAATCTTGGTGGAACCGTTTCTTCGGTTAGCCAAAGACCTACTGGGACTAATAACCTGCCCACAGCAACAATGGCGGCAACCAAGGCAATTGTCGCGAATCCAGACGCCGCGATCTTTAAGAGTTTTTGTCGTCGTCGATTCGTAAGCTTTGAGGAGCCTGACCTTTCCAAGTTTCTTTCCCGCCCCCTATTGCTTCCTCGGATCAGCCGCATCCTCAATCGTGAGTTCGATCTTTTGGCGCCCCCCCCAGGTATCGCGCTTGACGCTGCCGGCAATGTGCAGCGGCATACCTCCCGATGCGGTCAGCAGATCGCCGAGCGGTTGGCCGACGGCGCGAAACGCCACCGCGTCAATGCGCGAGCCATCGCCCGCTTCCAAGGCACACCGCAGGTGCGCTTCGCCGACGACCTTGGCGAACTTCACCCGGTGCGCC
>JANNRP010000103.1:0-12453 GCA_031401535.1 Hyphomicrobiaceae bacterium
TCATCAGTTCCTGTAGGAACGTCACGTTGATCATGCGTCCGACCTCGCCTTAACTGACCCACGTTTTATGCATAGCCCATCAAACAGATTTTTTCATGTCACCTCTCGACGACGTACGGTCAAGCAGCGCAAACTTCAAAATCGGTGGGGTGGCGGAAGGAAGTGTCGCGATGTCTGAGTTGTATGAGATCTTGGCCGTAAAATACGCACGTCACAGCAACCGCACGCGGCTCGATAATTTTATGTCGGCGGATGACCATGCCAGCCCGCAGCCGATCGACTATTTTGTCTGGGTGATCCGCAACGCCAACCGTACCATCCTGCTCGACACCGGCTTCGATCACGCGGAAGCCAAAAACCGTGCCCGGGTGATCGACGTCGAACCTATCGAGGCTTTGGCTCGGATCGGCGTTGCCGCCGATAAAATCAAGACCGTCATCGTCTCACACCTCCACTACGACCACGCGGGCACGCTCGACCAATTCCCTTCAGCCCGCTTTCATATCCAAGAGCAGGAAGTGGCTTACGCCACCGGCCCCTGCATGTGTGACGAGGCGATGCGCAAACCGTTCTCGGCCGACCACGTCTGCAGCCTCGTAAAAAAAGTCTATTCGGGTCGCGTGCAGTTCCATGACGGCGATGGCGAAGTCGCGCCAGGCGTCACGGTGCATCGCGCTGGCGGACATACCAAGGGCCTACAGTGCGTGCGGGTAGCAACCGCATCAGGCCATGTTGTGCTCGCGTCCGATGCGACGCACCTTTATGAAAATTTCGAGAAACGCAAACCGTTCTCGATCACCATCGATGTTGAGCAGACGCTGCGTACCTACACGCGGCTCGAGCAGTTGGCGACGTCGCGGGCGCATGTGGTGCCGGGCCATGATCCGCTCGTGCTGGAGCGCTATCCGGCGTGGAAGCCGGAGACGAAAGGCGTCGTTCACAGGCTGGATGTTGCGCGGTTGAAGTAGGGTGTAACATCACTACGCGCGTCCCGCATCTGGCACCATCTGGCCCTGCAGGAGGTGGTACGTCAGCACTTTCTTGTGTGCGATCCAAGGCGTGCAGCGGACCTCCATATCCTTGAAATGGTTGCTGTCGCAGTGTGCCTTGAATGCCGCCTCGTTGTCATAGACTTCGTAGAGAAAGTATCCAGCCGGATCGATCGGGTCCTGACTTACGTCAAACTGACGACACCCAGGTTCCTTCTCCAAACTGTTACGCGCGTGCGTCAACAGGCTGGTGCCAAGTTCCGTCACATGGGCGGGCTTGGCTTCAAAGAACACCACGACAACCAGCATAGCCGTCTCCTCATCCAATCCGTCTACGCAGCGATACCTTTGGTCTGTGCGCCAAACCCGGCCAGCACGCGCTTGCGGGGCACCGTTCGGATGCGGCCTGCAGCTTGCTCGGGTGCCACCGCTTGCGCAAGATCGGCAGCAGCTAGCAGGCGGTCCATGTCGATCCCAGTTTTGATACCCATGTGCTCGAAGGCGAAAACGAGATCTTCCGACGCTGTGTTGCCGGAAGCACCCGGCGCGAACGGGCACCCACCGAGCCCAGCCGCTGCCCCGTCCATGACGCGTACACCCGCCTGATAGGCTGCGATCGCGTTAGCGACACCCAAGTTGTAGGTGTCGTGGCCGTGGAATGCGAAGGTGATCTTATCATTGGCGTAGCGCTTCACGGCCGTTTCAAACAGCGCACCGACGTGATCGGGTGCCGCACGGCCGGTTGTATCGCAAATCGCGATCTCGGTCGCCTCAACAAAGCCTAGCACCCGCTCGATACCGTCCAGCACCTTTGCTTCCGGCGTGCGCCCTTCGAACGGACAATCGAACGACGTCGCCAGATTGAAGCGCAGGAACACGTCGGGCTTGAGTTCCCGCCAAGCCGCTTCCAGATCACGAAAGCTCTCATCGACCGAACGGCGAACGTTATTCTGGTTGTGGCTTTCTGAAACTGAGATCACCCAGCCGATATCGCGCACGCCAGCCGCCAATGCCGCGTCCAATCCACGGCGGTTCGGCACCAGCGCCTGCACTCGCATGGATGCTGGCAGCTTCGCCGCTTTCAGAATATCGCCGATATCCGCCATCTGCGGAATAGCCTTTGGTGCTACGAACGCGCCGATCTCCATTCGCGTGAAGCCACAATTGGCGAGCGCCTCGATGATTGCGAGTTTCTGTACGGTCGGGATGAAGGGCTTGACCACCTGGAAGCCATCGCGAGGTGCGACTTCGACAATGGTTACTTCAGGTGCGGCCAGGCTCATGTGATGCCTCGTTTTGCAAGTGCGTTCAATTCGTCGGGCGTAACGCCCAGCAATCCACCCAAAACCTCGGCGGTATGCTGGCCAACCGATGGTCCGGTCCACCGAATTTGCGCATTCCGATCCTGGCCTTCAACCACCGGCACAACACCGGGATGCAGCAGCGGTCCCAGCACCGGATCGCTGATTTCTGTCACCATGCCACGCGCACGATACTGCGGATCGGCCGCCACATCTGCGATCGTCGCGATCTTGGATGATGGTACACCCGCCGCCTCCACCAAGGTCAATGCTTGATCCATCGTCATAGCGGCGGTCCACACCCCGATCAGGCGGTCAAGCTCGCGGGCGTTGGCGACGCGGGCGGGATTGTCGACAAACCGAGCGTCATCAGCGAGCGCTGGTTGGCCCATGGCCTTTGCGAGCGCACGAAACAGCGGATCAGAATTCGCCGCGATCAACAACCAGCCGCCATCGCTGCATAAATAGGCGTTGGTCGGAGCTGCCGTCGCTATCCCTGATCCCATGGGCTCGCGGATCTTGCCCGACAGGCTGTATTCCGGCAGACAGCCTTCCAGCAGCGACAACACACTTTCGCCCAATGCCACGTCGATGACCCGGGGCTCGACGGTACCGCTCGCGCGCTGATCTATCACAGCCGCCAGCGCGCCGATCGCCCCATAGAGCCCCGATACGCTATCGCCGAGCGATATGCCCATGCGCACGGGGGGCAAGGGGCTGACTTCGGGCGGGTAGGCACACAGATAGCGCAAGCCGCCTTTGGCCTCGCCGATCACACCGAAGCCGGGCTTAGCCGCTTCCGGACCAGTTTGGCCATAGCCCGAGATTCGAACCACGACGATGCCGGGTCTGGCCTTTGCCAGCTCCGCCGGACCAAGCCCCCATTTGTCGAGTTGGCCCGCCCGATAGTTCTCGATCACGACGTCGCAGTGTGCAACCAACCGCAGCACAAGAGCGCGGGCGGCGGGTTCCTTGAGATTGAGCGTTACCGAGCGCTTGTTGCGCCCATGCACGCTCCACCACACCGAACGGCCATCAATCTGAAGTCCCCAGCTGCGGGCCGGGTCACCGGCTCCTGGCGGTTCGACCTTGATAACGTCGGCACCGAGATCGGCGAGTACACGGGTCGCGAACGGCGCCGCCACAAAATGACCGAGTTCGAGCACTCGCAGCGTGCGCAATAAAGGTTGTACAGCCTGTGTGATCATGCGGCATCCGGTAATGTTGCTTGTGCCGTCAAATTTGACGCAGTGGCCGCAGCCGTCAAGCCGAGCTTGCGCGGTACTGCGTTGCCGGGACGGGAGGCCGCGCTGCTTTCCAGGCACACGCCAGCTTAAAATCCACGCCATGTGGATAGCGGGCATGAGCCTGGGGGGCAGTGCCTAGTTCGGGCTTGCGAACGGCCGAATCGGATATCGGTTGGGACATGAACCAGATCGCCAATCGCCAATCCCCCACCCTCCTCTCCGATCAACTCAAGGCGCAAGCCAGAGCCGACGAGCCGCTGGGCTTTCGCCAAGCGCCGCACAACATCGAAGCCGAGCAGTCGCTGCTGGGCGCCATTCTCGTCAACAACGAGGCAATGGACCGCGTTTCCTCGTTTCTCGACATGACGCACTTCTATGATCCGCTGCATGGGCAGATTTACGAGATCGCCGGTAAGATCATCCAGGCTGGCAAACAGGCGACGCCGGTGACGCTGCGCACCTTCTTTGAGACGGCCGAACCGATCGACGAAAACCTGACCGTCCCGCAGTATCTCGGGCGGCTTGCCGCCAACGCCACCACGATCATCAACGCCGCCGACTATGGCCGCACGGTGTACGATCTTGCCACCCGGCGCGCGTTGATTGCGATCGGCGAGGACATGGTGACGACGGCATATGACAGCCCAGTCGACTTCCCGCCCGAGACCCAGATCCAGGAAGCCGAAGGCCTGCTCTATCAATTGGCCGAAAGCGGCAAGTACGGTGGCGGCTTCCAGACTTTTGGTAATGCGCTCACCACGGCTATCGAGATGGCGAACGCAGCCTTCATGCGTGACGGGCATTTGTCCGGTGTATCGAGCGGCCTGTCCGATCTCGATAGCAAAATGGGTGGCTTGCAATCCTCGGACTTGATCGTGCTCGCCGGCCGCCCATCAATGGGCAAGACGGCGCTTGCGACCAACATCGCCTACAATATCGCCAAGAAGTACAAGACCGAAAAACAGATCGACGGTTCGCTGAAGGTCATCGACGGTGGCGTCGTTGGCTTTTTCTCGCTGGAAATGTCAGCCGAGCAGTTGGCGACCCGTATTCTCTCCGAGCAGGCCGAGATTTCGTCCGAGAAGATCCGGCGCGGCATGATCACGGAGGATGAATTCCGTCGGCTGGTTGCAGTCAGCCAGGAGATGTCGCGCATCCCGCTTTACATCGACCAGACCGGCGGTATCACCATTGCGCAATTATCAGCCCGGGCCCGCAAGCTGAAGCGCCAGCACGGCCTGGGATTACTAGTGGTCGACTACCTGCAGCTATTGTCGGGCTCATCGCGCAATTCGCAATCGAACCGCGTGCAGGAAATCACCGAGATCACGACAGGCCTGAAGGCGCTCGCCAAGGAACTCGGCTGCCCGGTGATGGCGCTGTCGCAGCTCTCCCGTCAAGTCGAGCAGCGCGAGGACAAGCGCCCGCAGCTCTCAGACCTGCGTGAATCTGGCTCGATCGAGCAGGATGCTGACGTCGTGATGTTCGTGTTCCGCGAAGAATATTACGTCGAGCGCACTAAGCCCAACGAGGGCACGGCCGAGTTCCAAGAGTGGATGACCAAGATGCAAATGGTATCTGGCAAGGCCGAGGTCATCATCGGCAAGCAACGCCACGGACCGGTCGGCTCGGTTCAACTGTCGTTCGAGGCCAATTTCACCCGGTTCGGCAACCTCGCAAAAGAATTCCACATGGCGGAACGATTGGAGTGAGGGGTTGAATTGCTGCTCGGTCCATCACGCGCGCCAGGCGTAGATCATGATTTGCGCCGCATCCTTGGCCTCGACCTCGTAGCCCTTGTCACGGAGCAGGGCGCAGAGCGATTGGGCCGTCTGTCCCAGTGCTTCGGTGTACTCCGCTTCCAGTACTATGTTGTGTATTCTGGCGAAGTCGGCCGCCGCTATGCCGTCCAACACCTCCATGAAATAGCCCTCCACATCGATCTTCAGGAGATCGACCGAGGCCAAGTTCCGCAACGCCATCTCGTGCGAGACCGTTGTGCTCGGCACCTTGTGGGTAATCAGTTCACCCTTGGTCCGCAGCTCATCGACCCACGGCAGCGTCGAGCCATCCAGAAGGGTGGAGAGGCCCGAGTTCCACGGCGGTTGGTGCAAGACCAGTTCCCGGCCCGCCTCGAACGACACGGCAAAGTTGAAGCAGGTCGCGGCCGTGGTCTTGCTGTTGACGTGGCGTGCAACATTCTCAACCAGACATTGGTGGGTCGTCGGACTAGCCTCGTAGGCCAGGATTGTACGCGGGCTGTATTTGCGCGCCGCCCATATCGAAAACAGTCCGACATTGGCGCCGATGTCGATGACAGTCGGATGCTGGGGTAGTGCTATCCGCGGATGGTCGTAGGCATTGCCTACAAAAATCTCATCGAAAATATACTGGATGTCACGCTCGAACGGATCATTGATCGAGAGGTCGAGATCGCCGATCTGCAAACGTCGCATAGGTTCCATTAGTATTCCCTGCTCCCACTGCCGCACCGAGGCGAAACGGTCTCGTCACATAGAGCAGTTATTTGTGTTGGAATATACTGGCCCCCGTCAGCGCGGGATCGAAAAACAGCCGCAGTCTGACACATCGCTACGGGTTCGAGGCCATTGTGCTCATGAACCGTGCCTCGTCGGAACCTGTCAGTCAACAAGTACGCGGCAATCGCCGACGCATTCCGATCCAACGTCACTGAGCTTGGCAGGCTTGCACCAGCATTCCGGATCGCCGCACACCAGTAATTAAGTCGGAACTATTTCAGCCATGCGCGGTTATGTCGGCATGAAACTGCTTTGCCGAGGAGTACATGGCGTGTATATGCGAAAACAACTACTTATCTATTCTGCAACAACTTGTGCCGCAATCGTAGGAGCACTCTCCCCCGTTTACGCACGCGATGGATCATCGGAAGCGAAACTGGGCCAACCGGCGGCGATCCAACTTGCCCAGGCCGGGGAAGGTAAGGGTCGCGGTGGTGGTAGCGGAGGCGGAGCACCAGCGGCTACGTCGGCGCCCGCTGCTAAATCGGGAGCCAGTTCGGGAGGCAACCGGGCAGCGCCTGCCGCTCGTCAGAGCCAGGGACGTAGCGAGCCCCGTGCCGACCGCCCAGCTCGGGCGACACAAAATCGAGAGGCTCCTCGCGTCAGAACACGCGACCAGCAACCATCCGAACGTCGCGCCGTCCGGCAAACACAACGTCCTGCTATAACCGAACAAACACAACGTCGCCCAGCGTCCGAGCGCCGCGTCGATCGTGGCACAGACGGGCGTCAGTCTGGAACTATCGTTCGCCGCGATCGTCCAAACTACGAGCGACAAGTCCGGCGAGGCACGCGCTATAATTGGGGCCCTGGAGCGATCTTTTACTTCTACAATGGATACTATCACGGTGACTGCGCATGGCTGCGTCGCAAGGCGATCTCGACTGGCAGTGAATACTGGAGGCGTCGCTTCCGCCAGTGTCGCGCCTTCAACGATTAGTCATCTTTGGCTTGAGCTAATAATTGCCCTCGACCATGTCTTCATGGCCGGGGGCGAAGGCTATTTCGAGCAGGGTGAAGGCCCAACCAGCTGAGAGCCCTGGGGGGCGCAAATCGGCTGGCGTTGGAGCGGTTCCGATGCTGAAAGACATGCAGGCTTCTGACAAGTAGATAGGTGTTTTCGTCTGCCTTCAGGAGCACCACATGTCGATCGAACTTACACTTGCTAAGGCCCAGGAAATAATCGCCGCAGCGTTGAGCGCCGAGCGGTCATCACCCCGTCGAGCCATAGCAGTCGCTGTATGCGACGCTGGTGGCCATCCGCTCGCATTGGGCCGCGAGGTCGACGCCCCGCCTTTGCTCGCCCATTTCGCCTCCGCAAAAGCCTTCACCTGTATTGCTTATGGCAAGGACAGCGGGGAACTTGGCGCAGTCGCTGTGGATTACCCGATCTGGTTTAACGGTATCAGCCGTGTGGCCGCGAGTAGCATGGGATTGCCGCTGATGGGATCGAAGGGTGGTCTTTCGTTTCGTGGCGCACATGGCCGCCTCTTAGGGGCCGTTGGCGTCGCAGGTGAAACCGGCGACAAGGATGAGGAGTTGGCCAGGGTTGGGATCGCCGCTGCAGGATTTGATCAGTGACGTTTGCCTAGTGGCGGGTTGTAGCTTATGCCTATCACGGTCGAACATAGTATCGGCAAACGCCTCCAATCAGATGCAAACGTGTTCTGGAGATGCCGCCATGCCAAAGATGGTGCGAGCGGTTCTTGGAGTACTGTTGGGTTTTGTCGTTGGCGCAGCGTGTGGGGCGATCCTGATATCGTTAGTGTCCGGCAACACCCACGACAAGAGCCTCGAGATGACAATGACGGCGGCATTCGTCACCGGCCCCATCGGTGCTGTCATCGGGCTAGTTGCGGGTCTGCTGTGGAGACGGCGCGACACAATCAAATGACGGTTGGCCGATTTGAGTTAGGCCAACAAGTGTGCGGCCTAGCCGTAGTCGCGCTCTCGTTCGCCTCAACCCGCCCGTCCGTGATACCTTTGCGAGTCTGAACTCGCGGAGCTACCGATGCACCCACGCGCAGCCGATCCTGCCACCCCGTCTCTCGCCATCCCCGCCGACGCGCGCGCGGTGTTGCGTATCGACCTCAAGGCTCTGCAAGCGAACTATGCGCGACTCAAAGCCGTTTCGGCCGTCGCCGAGTGCGCCGGTGTTATCAAGGCTGACGCTTACGGCTTAGGATTGGAGCCGATCGCGCGGGCGCTAACATCCGCTGGATGCCGTACGTTCTTCGTTGCGACCTTGGAAGAAGGTCGCCGCACCCGCACCGTTCAGCCGGGCGCGGTGATCTACATTCTCGACGGGTTGCTGCCGGGCGCGGAACCACATTATACCGGTTTCGACCTGCGCCCGGTACTCTCGAGCGAGCCGGAGCTGCGCGATTGGGCTGCTTATTGCACGCAAATTGGGCGCCATCTGCCGGCCGCTGTCCAACTTGACACCGGCATGAATCGTCTTGGTCTCAGACCTGTTGAAGTCGATCGCGTTGCCGCCGAGCCAGGATTATTTGCAGCCTTCAAGATGACGCTTGTGATGAGTCATCTCGCCTGTGCCGATGAGCCGTCGCACCCAATGAACGAAGCCCAGCGCGGGCTATTCGATCGGCTGCGCGCGAAGTTGCCACCAGCGCCCGCCAGCCTGTCAAACTCCGGCGGGACGTTCCTTGGCCCCCAATACCACTACGACCTCGTGCGCCCGGGCATCGCGGTTTACGGTGGACGCGCCTTCGAGGGAGCTGAGAACCCGATGGCCCCCGTTGTCAGCTTGTCGGCGCGTATTCTGCAGTTGCGCGATGCCGATCCGGGTGACGTCGTCGGCTACGGCGCGACGTTTAAGGTCACACGGCCCTCGCGGATGGCGACCATCGCCTGCGGCTATGCTGACGGTTTTCTCCGCGCCTTGAGCGGTCCGTCGGGCCATCCGGGCCCTGTTGGCTACATCGGACCTCACCCAGTTCCGGTGGTCGGTCGCGTCTCGATGGATCTGATCACAGTTGACGTCACCGATGTGCCGGTGGCCCTCGCCCAACGAGGCAACTGGGTCGAGGTCGTGGGCGGGCGCGTCACGCTCGACGATCTGACCGACAGGGCCGGCACGATCGGCTATGAGTTGCTTGCCCGGCTGTCTAAACGCGTGCATCGCATCTACGAGGGGCAGTCATCGTCCCCCACTGGAATTTGAGCTGACATGGCCAAACCTGCGAAGAACTCGTTCGTCTGCCAATCATGCGGCGCGGTGTCGACGCGCTGGATCGGCAAATGTGCGTCGTGCGGCGAATGGAATACGATCGTTGAGGAAGCCAATATCGGCGCGGTGCCAGGCTCGGGGCTGACGCGGACAACACGCGGGCGCTCGGTCACGCTCGAAACCTTGAGCACCAAAACCATCGAAGCTCCTCGCATTCCTACCGGCATCGCGGAATTGGACCGGGTCACAGGCGGCGGCATTGTACCAGGCTCGGCAATCTTGATCGGTGGCGAACCCGGCATCGGCAAATCGACGCTGTTGCTGCAACTGGCAGCCTCGCTCGCCAACGCCGGCCGTTCGACAGTGTATTTCTCCGGCGAAGAGGCGGCGGCCCAGGTCCGCCTGCGCGCTGACCGATTGGGATTGTCGACTGCCCCAGTTGCACTCGCTGCCGAGACCAACCTCGCCAACATCATCGCGACGCTGGAAGACGCTCGCCGACCCGACCTTGTGGTTATCGATTCGATTCAAACCCTATGGGCCGACGGGCTCGATGCGGCGCCAGGAACAGTCAGTCAGGTGCGAAGCGCCACGCAATCGCTCATCCGATTTGCCAAGCAATCCGGCAGCGCCATGCTGCTCGTCGGGCACGTCACCAAGGATGGTCAGATTGCCGGGCCCAAGGTGGTCGAGCACATGGTCGATACCGTGCTCTATTTCGAAGGTGATCGCGGCCATCCCTATCGTATCCTGCGGGCTGTAAAGAATCGATTCGGCGCCAGCGACGAGATCGGTGTGTTCGAGATGGTCGGCTCCGGCCTCGTCGAGGTCAAAAACCCTTCCGAGTTGTTTCTCGGCGATCGCGATGCGAAAGCACCGGGCGCGGCCGTGTTCGCCGGCATAGAGGGCACGCGCCCGCTGCTCGTCGAAATCCAGGCGTTGGTTGCTCCGTCAGCGCTGGGCACGCCGCGACGTGCGGCGGTCGGCTGGGACCAGAACCGCCTGTCAATGATTTTGGCTGTGCTCGCCGCCCGCTGTGGCATCAACTTTGGCCAACACGACGTCTATCTCAATGTGGCGGGCGGCTTGCGAATTGCCGAACCGGCCGCCGATCTCGCAGCGGCTGCCGCCCTGCTCTCGTCATTTTCCGGTGTTGCTCTACCGATGGACGGCGTCTACTGCGGCGAAATTAGTCTTTCGGGAGCTGTAAGACCCGCCGCGCACATGACGACACGGCTCAAAGAGGCACAGAAGCTTGGTTTTAAGCACGCCACGGTGCCGGAAGCGGGCGAACTGGAAAAGGCCGCATTGAAACTGGGGCTAACCCGGATTTCGCACCTCAAGTCGCTTGCAGACGCTTTGACCCCATGTCAGTGACACTGAAACTCGGCGCAGCATAGGAATTGTGACGCATGATCGGGCCGTTTTCCTACCTTGACCTCGCACTCGTGGCTTTGGGTTGCATATCCGGCCTACTCGCCATGTACCGCGGCCTCGGACGCGAATTGCTGTCGATCATCTCCTGGATCATCGGCGTCGGCGCTGGCGGTTACATGTATGTCTACAAGCAAAGTTTTGCCAACGAGATGACGCAGACGCTGGCTTTGCCGTCACCTAAAATCGCGCAAATTGGTATCGCGGTGCTGGTGGGACTTATTGTGCTGATTGTAGTTCACCTGATCACGTCGCGGATCTCCGACTCAATTCTCGATAGCCGCGTCGGCGTCATCGATCGCAGTCTTGGGTTCATGTTCGGCTTGGCTCGCGCATTTTTGATCGTGCTGATCCCTTACATGTTCTACCAGCACTTCAGTCCGAAAGAGGCCGACCATCCCGACTGGGTGCGACAATCGTTGTCACTCAGCATGCTTAATAGCGCCAGTGTCGCGTTGAAGCCGCCGCTATTGTCCGTCGTGCAGCGGGTGACCGACAAGGCGACAGCAGAATAGCTGCCGTGCGGTTTCAGTACGCCGAGTCACTCATCGGCAACGTGACACGCAGTTTTGTGCGCGCAAGCACGGTATTTTGTGAGCTGATGACGTGTTCTCCACTGGCGCTGGGTATATGTTTTCATATATCTGTCACGCAAACGATCGTTGACCGGGGGTTGCACCATCTGCGTGCCAATCCTTTGAGCTTTTGCGGGAGGCTCTGATGCCGATAGCATTCGATCACGTGGATGGCGGCGACGGTGAAGCTGGTGATGGGCCAGGCTGGCCGCGCTACGACGACGACCGCCTGCGTGAAGAATGCGGAATCTTCGGTGTTCTGGGCCTGCCTGATGCTGCGGCACTCACAGCACTAGGGTTGCACGCCCTGCAACATCGTGGCCAGGAGGCGGCAGGCATCGTCACCTACGACGGCAATCGCTTCCATAGCGAGCGACGGCTTGGTCTCGTTGGTGACAACTTCAACAAGCCGGACGTCATCGAGCGGCTCAAGGGCAGCATGGCGGTTGGTCACGTGCGCTATTCGACCACCGGCGACACTATTCTACGCAACGTGCAGCCGTTATTCGCTGACCTCGATACAGGCGGCTTTGCCGTCGCCCACAACGGCAACCTGACCAACGCCCTGACGCTGCGCCGCGAACTGGTGCAGAACGGCGCCATCTGTCAGTCGACATCAGATACCGAGGTTATCCTCCATCTCATGGCCCGGTCGCGTAAACGCCGCGTCGTCGAGCGTCTGATCGAGGCCCTTCGCCAGATCGAGGGCGCTTATGCGCTGGTCTGCGCCACCAATGATATGTTGATCGGCGTACGCGATCCTGTTGGCATAAGGCCACTCGTCATCGGCACCATCGGTGACAAGTTCGTGCTTGCGTCTGAAACCTGCGCGCTTGACATTGTTGGAGCGACCTTCCTGCGCGAAGTCGACAATGGCGAGGTTGTGGTGATCACGGCAGACGGGCTTGAGAGCCATCGCCCGTTCCCCAAGCGCCCAGCGCGGCCGTGTATCTTTGAATACATTTATTTCGCGCGACCCGACTCGATCCTGGGTGGTCGCGTCGTCTACGACGTGCGCAAGCGTATGGGGCGGGAGCTGGCGGCCGAAGGCCCGGTCGACGCCGACGTTATCGTGCCAGTGCCCGATTCAGGCGTGCCAGCCGCCATCGGTTATGCCCAGGCATCAGGAATCCCGTTTGAATTGGGCATCATTCGCAACCATTATGTCGGGCGCACC
>JANNRP010000104.1:0-10979 GCA_031401535.1 Hyphomicrobiaceae bacterium
ACGTTGTTTCAGAACGCCTCGATCAAAGAGTATGTTACGCCGCAACAGTTGGCCGACATGGTCGTCTTCACGGCAAGCCCGCGGGCGCGTACGATCTCCGGACAGGCACTCTCGGTTTGTGGCGACACCAACATGCTTGCATGAACATTGCTGAACGCGTGACACAAAGCCGTGCCAACGGACGCGTAAGTAAGTGGTGTTATCCTCGATGGCAAAGGAGCTTTCATGTCCATCCCCGACACCAATTTCGACACCGATCGTCGCAGTCTCATGTCCAATCCTGACTTTTCACGGCGGAGCATGCTCGTGACGACCCTCGCCACCGGATTTGTTGCCTCTGTTCAGCCAGTCATGGCGCAAACGACAATTGCGACCGATTCGAGCGGATTGGATGCGGGCGAGGTCAAGATCAAGACTTCGGATGGCGAAATCCCGGCGTATCGCGCCATGCCGACTGCGGGGGGGCCGTTCCCTGTGGTTCTTGTCGTGCAGGAAATCTTCGGCGTGCACGAGCACATCAAAGATGTCTGCCGCAGGTTCGCTAAGCTTGGCTATTTTGCTGTCGCACCTGAAATGTATGCCCGCCAAGGTGACGTCGCCAGCTTGAAATCGATCGACGAGATCCGCCCGATCGTCGCCAAGGTGCCGGATGCCCAGGTCATGTCCGACCTCGACGCCACGGTGGCTTTCGCCAAGGCTTCGGGCAAGGCCAACGTCGAAAAACTGGCAATCACTGGTTTCTGCTGGGGCGGCCGCGTCGTCTGGCTCTACGCTGCGCATAATCCGGGCTTGAAAGCAGGCGTTGCCTGGTACGGACGTCTCGTCGGCGACGCCAACGCGATGACACCGAAGCATCCCGTCGATCTGGCCGCCGATCTCAAGGCGCCGGTGCTGGGCCTCTATGGTGGCGCCGATCAGGGCATTCCGGTCGATACGGTCGAGAAGATGAAAGCCGCCTGCGCTGCCGCCAAGAAGTCTTGTGAGATCAACGTTTATCCTGACACGCCGCATGCGTTTCATGCCGACTACCGCCCGAGTTATCGTGCCGAGCAGGCCAAGGATGGCTGGGCAAAGCTGCAGGCATTTCTAAAGGCCAACGGCGTGGCATGATACGGTTGGGCCAATGATCGCCCAATTTACGTTGCGACTGGTGGCATGGCCGCTACTTCTGCTCATGCTGCCGTTCGTATTCTCCGAGCGCCGTCGTCTTAGAGCGTTGGCGCCGCCGCGGCTGTTCTTCGGTGCAACCTCCATCGTGACCTTGCCAGCCCTGGCAAGCGCAATGCGTGCGGCTGGTTTTGAGGCTTATTCCGGCACGGTCGCCGACGTGGGCTTCAAGGGTGCAGATGGTTTTGACCGCGTCGTCAAACTATCTGCGTCACATAACACGTTCGTGAGGCGCGTGCTTGGCAGCTTTGAAGCGATGGCTGCATTCGTCTGGGCGCTGCGCCGCGCCGACGTGTTTCATCTTTACATGGATGGCGGGTTTCTCCGCCGCACGCCTCTGCAGCTATGGGAACTGCGCTTACTGCGTTGGGCTGGCAAGAAGGTAATTCTGTTCCCTTATGGCAGCGACGCTTGGGCAATTGATCGAGTGCCCGATCCCGTTTATCGCGCGGCGCTGCTGGCCGACTATCCGCGACTGGCCCCGCTGAGTGCTTCGATCGGCGCTCGTCTCGACCAGTTCAGTGTTGAAGCGGACCTTGTTGTCGGGTGCTTATGCCATGTCATGGTGCTGCCGAAATACGATGCGCTGATGATGACGTGTTATGGTGTCGAGACGGATACAATAACACCGGTTTATCCCAGTCCCGCTGAACTGATTCTGCGGGTCTTCCATGCCCCGAACCATCGCAACTGCAAGGGTTCGGCCTTCTTGGAACGTGCCGTTGCGGACCTGCAGTCAGAGGGCGTTCTGATCGAACTCGATTTGGTGCAAGGCGTCTCTCGCGATGAAGTTTTACGACGCATGTCGCAAGCGCATGTGCTGGTCGATCAGCTGCTGGCCGGCTACGCAATGACGGCCCTCGAAGGCATGGCGCTCGGCAAGATCGTGATATCGGGGCGTAACTGGCCGACTGCCGACGAGCCGTTCAAGGATTTGCCTGCGTTCCTGGAATGCCCGTTGCATTGGGCGAACCCGGCCACAATCAAAGACACGTTGCGTGACATTGCAACGCAACGCGAGCGTTGGCGGGCCTGGGGGGAAGCCAACCGCCGGTTCGTGGAACGCTATCATTCGCCAGCAGCGATGGCTGAACAATGGAGCGCGCTCTATCCGCGACTTGGGTTCAAACCTTTGCGTGTCGATAGCGCGGCGCCATAGGCGGCTATCGTCGTCTTGGCGACCACAGTCGGCAAATGCCATTTGTGGGCAAAGTCCAACCCGCGCCTGACAAGATCAGGTCGACGCTCTGGTGCCTTAGCGAGGTCAATGATTATGCCCGCCAGCGTGTGAGCATCTGCGTTGATGACAGGCAGTTCGCAGCTGAGTTCGGGAACGCTAAATAATTGCCGCGGGCAAAGGCGGGCAATGGCTGGCACGCCAAGATACATCGCTTCGACCACCGTGCCACCGTACCATCCCAGCACGAGTTGATCGATCATGTAGTCGGCTTGGGCGAGGCGGCGCAGTGCGTTGTCACGCGGCTGCTGGATTACAAGGTCGAGCGTGACCGCGCAATGCTGGGCGGCAATGGCGACCGCATTCTCGATCAACCCTGAACCCTTGATGGCAGGCGCCGTTGACAGATGCACCAGCCGTAGGGGGGTGCCGGCAGGTCGGCTGACATCTGGCGGCATCAGTCCAGCTACCCGCGGAGGTTCGATCGCATACGGCAGGAAGGACGATTTTGACTGTGGGAGATGAGAGAGCAGATCCGGATTGAGCGCAAAAATATGATCACACATTTTGGCAGACCGGGCGATCGTCCAACGGCGTTTGGTGAGCCGTAGCCGATCAACATAGGTGGCGCTGGTTGCCGCCCCCTGCCAGCGTCCACGCCGTCGTTCTTCGTCGAGGCTGGCGTCGAGTTCCGGCGGGTAGATCAGGCGGGCATCGTCACCCTGATAGGTCATGAAGCGGGCCGCATCCGGATTGTAAAAACCCAACTCGGGGAGAATGGCCCCGGCCCGAGGGACATGCAGCAGCGACGATCCGAAATTGAAGTGAAACACATCGAACCGCTTGCGGACGTCGAGGAAGGCACGCCAGCGCTCAACGAGTTTGGCGGAGAACGGCACGCCTGGTCCGCCGAGCATGATATCGGCTGGATAGCCATAGGGCGATGGATCGTAACACAGCGTTTGCGCATCCGCGCCAAGCGAACGCTCGCCACTAGCGAGAGCCGGCGGGTGACCCCCAATGACGTCAGGAAGGTGCAAGATACGCAAAGCGATGCTCTCTGGGACGTTGGATGAGGCGTGAGCGGCAATGTAATCGAACAAAGCGCACGCCTTGCTCTATCGCACGGCACAACGTGCTATCCAATCGCAGCGTCTGTTGGCAAAATAACGTGCTCTGTGCAGTCTAGACGCAGAACGCAACGGCATAAAGGATACGAGCTTTGGGTCCAGGAATTGCGATTGTTGGAGCGGGGCAGGCTGCGGCATCCTGTGCGCAGGAATTACGGCGGCGCGGCATCGATGGCTCGATCACGATATTCGGAGATGAAGGCTATCTGCCCTATCAGAGACCACCGCTGTCAAAGGCGTTCCTGAAGGAAGCGCAGCCGCCCACGCGATTGTTGTTGCAGCCGCCGCAGTTCTTCGAGCAGCAACGTATTGATGTGCGGACCAGCAGTCGCGTCGCGTCGATCGACGCTGCGGGGCATCATCTGAGCACGGTAGACGGCACGTCCTTCGCATGGTCTGCACTGGTTCTTGCCACCGGCACCCGTGCCCGGGTGGTCGCGATGCCAGGTCACGACTTAACAGGCGTATTCACGTTGCGTGGCTTGACCGACGTCGAGCGCCTGCGCACTGGCATTGCCGCCGCAAAGCGTGTTGTCATTATGGGTGGCGGTTTCATCGGGCTCGAAGTGGCAGCGGTCGCGCGTGGTCTCGGCTGCGACGTCACTGTGATCGAAGCCGAAGACCGACTTTTAAAGCGGGTCACATCACCCGTCATGTCGGCGTTCTTCGAACGCTTGCATCGCGGCCATGGTGTGGCATTCGGCTTGGGTGCGCGCGCAGCAGAAATTGTTGGCAACAAGGGCCGGGCCGTGGCGGTTCGATTGCAAGATGGCCAGGAGATTGCAGCCGACGTGGTACTGATGGCGCTTGGAGCCGAACCGAACACCGAGCTCGCATCGGCCGCAGGTCTTGATGTTGCAAACGGCATCGTAGTCGACGATGCCGGTCAAACGTCAGCAAAAAATGTCTACGCTTGCGGCGATTGCGCTCGGTTCAAAAGCCGACGGTTCAGCACAGCCATCAGGCTCGAGAGCGTCCAAAACGCAATCGATCAGGCCAAGGCAGTAGCGGCGTCGATTGCCGGGGCACCACAGGCCTATGATCCCATTCCTTGGTTCTGGTCCGATCAGTACGACGTGAAGCTCCAGATCGCCGGCCTGAGCACCGGCTATGACGAGGTTACCGTCGATGGCGACGACGCGTCGACGAGCTTTGCGGTCGAGTATCGTCGTCAGGGTCGCTTGATCGCGGTCGATAGCGTCAATTCTGGTCGCGCGCATATGCTGGCCCGCCGCCGCATCGAGGCCGAGACGAAGTGAGTTATCCTAACAGACCGGCCACGGCGTCGATCGCCAGCGGGTAGCCTTTCGCACCCAGTCCGCAGATTACTGCTGTCGCGGTCAGTGAGATGATCGATTTTTCGTAAAGGCCGCCGCGTTGGTGGATGTTGGTCAGATGCACCTCGATCTTGGGACCTTCGAACATCTTGAGCGAATCGAGCAGGGGGATGGAATGAAATGAAAGCCCCGCCGGATTTATAATGATGGCGGAAGCTTTTCCTCGTGCCTCTTGTACCGTGTCGACCAAAATACCCTCGTGGTTCGACTGCCGGAAATCGATCTCGAAGCCGTGGGTCATTGCCCGCGCGACGCAGCGCTCCCGGATCATGTCGAGGGTGTCGTGGCCGTAGAGGTGCGGCTCGCGTTGACCGAGCATATTTAGGTTCGGGCCATTCAGAATATAGATGATGCGTGACATCGGTCCCCCGTTTGGCTGCGGCAGTGTTGTGCTGGCAATTATGCTGCCTCAATGTACGCACGGTTCGCGTCTCAGCCAAAGGGCTTCGTCCGCTCAACCCCGATGCTCACTTATTGTGCGACGCACAAAAAACAAGCGGATTTTCTCGTCGCGCTGCTCATATTATGGGCGGGTAGACGTGAGCGGTTGTTCCTTTAAGTTTTCTAACCAAATGATAAAATTACATAAAATTACGATCTGCCAACTGGCATGATCCTTGTTAAGGAATTGCAAAGGACAATTTTCTTCACAACAAGGATCGATGATCTCATGGGCAAATATCACCACACATCGGTCAGTCGACGAACTATTCTCAAAGGCGCGGCAACCGTAACTGCGGCGCATGTGGTGGTGCCGGGCGGGGCAAACGTCGCTTGGGCAGCGGGGCCTGAAACGACGAAGGCGTTGCTCGGCTATATTGCATTGACTGATGCAGCACCGCTCATCATCGCCAAGGAGCGTGGTCTGTTTGCCAAGTATGGCATGCCCGACGTCGAGGTTGCCAAGCAGGCTTCCTGGGGGGCGTTGCGCGACAACATGGTGCTCGGCTCGGCTGCCAACGGTATTGATGGCGCGCACATCCTGACGCCGATGCCTTATCTGATGGCGACCGGTAAGATCACACAAGGCAACGTACCGGTGCCAATGTATATCTTGGGCCGACTGAATTCGGATTGTCAGGCGATCTCAATTGCGAAGGAATACGAGGGACTGAAGGTTGGCATTGACAGCGCGCCGTTAAAAACGGCGTTCGCAGCGAAACGAGCGGCAGGCAAGGAAGTGAAAGCCGCGATGACCTTCCCTGGCGGCACTCATGATTTGTGGATCCGCTACTGGTTGGCGGCAGGCGGGATCGATCCAGATAAAGATATTTCCACCATCGTGGTGCCGCCGCCGCAGATGGTTGCCAATATGAAGGTCGGCAACATGGATGTGTTCTGTGTTGGCGAGCCGTGGAACGAGCAACTCGTCAATCAGGACATCGGTTACACCGCAATTACTACCGGCGAGTTTTGGAAGGAGCATCCTGAGAAGTGTCTCGGAATGCGCGCGGATTGGGTCGACAAAAATCCGGCTGCTGCGCTGGCCATTACGATGGCCGTGCAGGAAGCGCAGCAGTGGTGCGAGAAGGCCGAGAATAAGGATGAGATGGCGGCAATTGTTGCCAAACGACAGTGGTTCAACGTGCCGGTGGCCGACATCATCGGTCGCCTGAAAGGTGATATCAACTACGGGCTTGGCCGCAAGGTCGCCGATCCGACGCTCGCCATGAAATTCTGGAAAAATGGCGCGTCCTACCCCTACAAGAGCCATGACGCCTGGTTCATCTCCGAGAACATCCGTTGGGGGAAGTTTGAGCCGACGACGGATATCAAAGCACTCGTCGATAAGGTCAACCGTGAGGATATTTGGCGCGCTGCCGCCAAGCAGATCAATGTCGCCGCCGCAGATATCCCAGCTACCACATCGCGCGGTGTTGAAAAATTCTTCGATGGTAAGGTTTTCGACCCTGCTGACCCGTCGGCCTACCTCAAATCTCTCACCATCAAGCGTGTCGCCTAGCAGTCGGCATATCCCGGCTTCGCATATTCTAGTAACTCAGGAATTTCATCATGCAGTCTACAGCCATTAAGTTGCAGACGCGGCCTCATCTGGTTGCGACCCAAGCCGGGTCCCTGCCATTGAGCGTTGCAGCCAATGATGGTGGACCAGTGCCGACGGCGTCAATGGTCGTTGTGCCGATCGGACTTGGCAAACCACCTGGAGATACCATTGCAAAACGCTTGGTCGAGGCAGCGCAGGCGACGGCCTATGCCGTCATTCCTCCTCTTGTCGTGGTCTTGCTGCTTGCACTGATCTGGCAGGTGGCGACTGACCATCCCAAAGCGTCGTTGCCGTCGCCGACGAAGATCTGGAGTGAAGCGCGTGATCTTATAGTCGATCCTTTCTTTGTGAACGGGCCGCAGGATATTGGTCTGGGATGGCGGGTAATGACGTCGATGCAGCGCGTTGCCGTCGGTTTCGGCTTGGCAGCGGTGGTTGGCGTTCTGCTCGGCTGCCTCGTCGGTCAGAGCATTTGGGCGATGCGCGGGCTTGATCCAATTTTTCAGATCCTGCGCACGGTGCCGCCGCTCGCTTGGTTGCCGATTTCGTTGGCAGCATTTCGTGACAGCTATCCGTCGGCAATATTTGTGATCTTCATCACTGCGATTTGGCCGGTAATCATCAACACGGCGGTCGGCATCCGCAATATTCCCCAGGATTATCGCAATGTTGCTCGGGTGCTCCGGCTGAACCCGATCGAGTTTTTCTGGCGCATTATGGTGCCATCGGCTGCGCCCTACATCTTCACTGGGCTGCGCATCGGCGTCGGTTTGTCGTGGTTGGCGATTGTCGCGGCTGAAATGCTGACCGGTGGCGTAGGTATCGGCTTTTTCATCTGGGACGCTTGGAACTCATCGCGCCTGTCCGACATCGTTGTTGCGTTGATTTACATCGGCATCGTCGGCTTCGTTCTCGATCGACTGGTCGCATTCATCGGTCGCATCGCGACGCGCGGCACGGCTGCGGCCTGAGGAGAGAACATTATGTCAGGCTATCTCGTAATTCAAAATCTCGGAATAACATTCAAGCGCGACGGCGTTTCCAGCGAGGTGCTGCGCGATGTCAGTGTCGAGATCAATAAGGGTGAATATATCTCGATTATCGGGCATTCCGGCTGCGGTAAGTCGACCCTGCTCAATATCATTGCTGGGTTGTTGCGGGGGACTACAGGAACTGTACTCGTGGAAAAGCAGCACGTCGTCGAGCCGGGGCCAGAGCGGGCAGTAGTGTTCCAGAACCACTCGCTACTGCCATGGCTGACGACCTACGAAAACGTTTCTATCGCCGTGGATAAGGTATTTGGGCGCTCAAAGTCGAGGGCTGAGCGGCATGACTGGATCATGCATAACTTGGCGCTCGTCAACATGGTGCATGCCAAGGATAAGCGGCCGCAGGAAATTTCTGGTGGCATGAAGCAGCGTGTCGGCATTGCGCGCGCACTGGCGATGGAGCCAAAAATACTGTTGCTGGATGAACCGTTCGGCGCGCTCGATGCACTAACCCGCGCTCAGCTGCAGGATACCGTGATGGAGATCCATGCGCGGCTCGGCAACACTATGATCATGATTACGCATGATGTCGATGAAGCCGTGCTGTTGTCGGATCGTGTGCTGATGATGACTAATGGACCATCTGCGACGATAGGAGAAATCCTGGATGTGAAGCTTGCGCGACCACGCAAGCGGCTCGATCTGGTCGAGGACCTTGAGTACATCCATGCGCGTGCACGTGTCCTGGAATTCCTGTATGCGCGGCATTTAGCGCCCAACCTTCAGGCGGCGGAATAGTGGGCCAGGCTGTGCGCGAGCGCCTGATTGTTGTTGGCAACGGCATGGCGGGGCTCCGTCTCGTCGATGAGGTCATCAAGCGCTGTCCGCAACGGTTCATGATTACGGTGATCGGCGCCGAGCCTGAGCCAGCCTACAATAGGGTTCTTCTGTCGACACTGTTGGCTGGAGAAATCGGTGCTGCCGACGTCGCACTGAAGTCAAGATCCTGGTACGCCGCCAATCGGATTACACTGATCACAGGCGAAAGTGTGAGGGTTGTCGATCCTTGCAGGAAGTGCGTTTATCTTGGCTCGGGGCAGGCTTTGTCGTTCGATCGTCTGGTGTTGGCGACGGGATCGGAACCGTTCCGGCTGCCCATTTCCGGATGCGATCTCGATGGTGTGATTGCGTTCCGCACAATGGCAGATGTCGAACGAATGCGGGTTTCGACCGGACGAGCGCGACCAGCAGTTGTCATTGGCGGCGGCCTTCTCGGTATCGAAGCGGCCTACGGATTGGCGCGCGCTGGCGTGCCGGTGACACTCATTCATTTGATGGATCGCCTCATGGAACGGCAGCTTGATTCAGAAGCTGCCCGACGCTTGAAGGCGGCACTCGAAGGGCGCGGCATAGCCGTGAAACTTGACGCCAAAACAGAGATGATCGAGGGCAGTCGCTGGGTCGACGGTGTGCGATTGTCGGACGGTACGCTCGTTCCATGTTCGGCCGTCGTGATGGCGGCTGGCATCGTGCCGAATAGCGCTCTCGCCAAGCACGCGGGATTGGAAACGGGTCGTGGCGTCAAGGTCGATGACCAACTGCGCACGTCTGTCCCCGAAGTGTATGCACTGGGTGAGTGCGCCGAGCACCGAGGCATTTGCTACGGTCTGGTGGAACCGGCTTACGATCAGGCACGTATCTTGTCAGCCGTTCTCGTTGGTGAGGTGGCGAGCTATCAAGGCTCGGTTCTAGCGACCAACCTCAAAGTATCCGGCGTGCCGGTGTTCTCCGTCGGCGACTTTGAAGGCCAAGGGGCCGAGAAGATCGTGCTGAACGATGAAGGCACGCATGCCTATCGTAAGCTCGTAATCCGTGACGATCGGCTTGTTGGGGCAGTGCTCTTTGGGGATACCGGAGATGCGCTTTGGTACAGGGATCTGATTGCCTCCGGTGCGTCGATCAAGGCGGTACGGCCGCAACTGAGTTTTGGCCGTGCCTATGCGGAGGCGGCGTGATGAGCGCGGAGGAATTCAACGAGGAGCAGCGCCGCTATTTGGAAGGCTTCGTGTCGGGTGCGCAGGCGGCACGGGTTGCGGTTGGATTGACGCCACTGGGCGCCAGTGTTGCGGGTGCGGCCAAGCCAATGGGCCCCGATGCGCCGCATTTGGAGGCCATGGCGCGCACGGAAGCTGCCGGTAAGAAACTCGTCAATGAAGAGAAGGCCAAGCGAGATGAGCATCCATTCGACGCGTACGCGCGGCTGAAGACCGAAAGTGAGAGCGGTCAGTTTCCAAAGGGTGTCGATAATTTTCGCTGGCGGTTTCACGGGCTCTACTATGTTGCGCCGACTCAGGATTCCTACATGTGCCGACTGCGCATTCCGAATGGCATTTTGAACCATCGGCAGTTCGACGGCGTCGCCGATTTGGCCGAACGGTATGGCGGCGGCTACACGCACGTTACGACCCGCGCAAATCTGCAGATACGTGAGATCTCGGCGACGAACGGCGTGCCGCTGATTGAGGGGCTGGCCGATCTTGGTTTGACGCCGAAGGGGTCCGGCGCAGACAATATCCGCAACGTGACCGGCTCGCCGACGGCTGGGATCGATCCGCAGGAGCTGCTCGATACGCGTCCGCATGCGCGCCACTGGCACCATCACATTTTGAATGATCGATCGCTATTCGGCCTGCCTCGCAAATTCAATGTCGCCTTCGATGGCGGGGGACAATCGCCGGTGCTCGAAGACACGAATGATATCGCATTCACAGCGGTCCATGTGCCAGATGGTGCGGGAGCGGAGCCAGGAGTGTGGTACCGCCTTGGCCTTGGCGGTATCACTGGTCACCGCGATTTTGCTCGTCCCACCGGCGTTTACGTCAAGCCAGTGGATGCAACCCGTGTGGCTGACGCCATCATTCGTGTCTACATCGATCACGGCGACCGCACCGACCGGAAAAAGGCCCGCCTGAAATACGTGCTCGACGCCTGGGGGTTCGACAAGTATCTGGTCGAGGTTGAGAAGAAGCTTGGTCGTTCCTTGCTCCGATTGCCTGACGACAAGGTGGAAGCGCCCAACCGACAGAACCGGCAGGCGCATGTCGGAGTTCACGCCCAGAAGCAGCGCGGGCTGGTCTGGGTCGGCGTGGTGCTGCCCGTTGGCAAATTGATGGT
>JANNRP010000105.1:0-13083 GCA_031401535.1 Hyphomicrobiaceae bacterium
ATCTCGGCGCTGGTATAGCCGAACTCTTTCAGGATCTCATCGTTATGCTCACCCCGCTCAGGCGGCACTGCGGTGGCGCGGCTCGGCGTGCGCGATAGCTGCACCGGCTGGCCGACGACATTGAGCGGCTTGCCGTTGACGCGCTCGATCGTCTCGACAATGCCTAAATGCTTGACTTGCGGATCGGCGAACACCTCGTTGATGGCATAGATCGGTCCGCACGGCACGCCCGCCTTGTTGAGCGCGGCCACCCAGTCAGCGGTCGATTTTGTCGCGAGCGCGCGTTCAATATCGGCATTGAGCGCGTCGCGGTTTTTGGAGCGCTTTACCCCGGTCGCATAGTCCGGATTCGCGTGCAGTTCGGGCGCGGCGATGGTCTCGCAAAGTCGCGCCCAGATGTGATTGCCGGACGCCGCTATGTTGATGTGCCCGTCTGCGGTCTTGAACACGCCGGTTGGAATACTGGTTGGATGATTGTTGCCGGCCTGCTTTGGCACTTCGCCCGCGTTGATCCAGCGCGATGCCTGGAAATCCAACATGAAGATCTGCGCCTGCAACAGGGACGTTTGCACCCACTGGCCCTGGCCCGTCACTTCACGATCGAGCAGCGCCGTCAAAAGCCCGTTGGCGAGGAACAGGCCCGATGTCAGATCGGCAATGGGAATGCCGACACGCACCGGCCCCTGGCCCGGCAGTCCTGTGATCGACATCAAGCCACCCATACCCTGCGCGATCTGGTCGAAGCCGGGGCGTTTCGCATAGGGGCCGGTTTGGCCGAATCCCGAGATGCTGCCGTAGACGAGCCGTGGGTTCAGCTTCGATAGGGTTTCGTAATCGATGCCGAGGCGCGTCTTCACATCCGGTCGGAAGTTCTCGATGATGACGTCGGTCTTGGCAGCGAGGCGATGAAACACCGCGCGACCCGCCGGGTCTTTCAAGTTGAGCGTCATGCCGCGCTTGTTGCGGTGCAAGTTCTGGAAATCGGGACCATCGCGCTCACCGCCCAGGCCGTCCTCGCCGTCACCGGTATCCGGCAGCTCAATCTTCAATACGTTTGCGCCCCAATCGGCAAATTGCCGGGCGGCCGTTGGACCAGAGCGGGCGCGGGTCAGATCAAGCACCATGAAGCGTGAAAGCGCGCGCGATGCGATGGGGGCTGCCATGTGAGAACCTCGTTTCCTAACCGGATAAAAACGTGCGTTATGACGCTTCTGTTACCCGGAACAATCGCGGATGAACGCGCGACTGTCCATACGTCGGACCGCAATCGCTCGTGCGTTTGACCAGGATGCGGTATGCACAGGCGGAAGGGTATTGAAACGAATGCCGGAGAGGACACCCATGGAAGAGCCCAAGCTGATCGGACGGATAGAAGGCCAGATCGGCCACTTGATCTTTAATAATCCAGCCAAGTTGAATGCCGTATCGCTCGATATGTGGGTCGAGGCATCGAAGGTGCTCGAGGGCTTCGCGAAAGACAATGCCATCCGCGCCGTTGTGGTGAGCGGCACAGGCGGCAAGGCGTTCGTGTCGGGCGCCGATATTTCCAAGTTCGAATCCGAGCGCGCAAGCGAGGAAGCGGCCACCAAGTATAACGCCACCTCGCTCAAGGTCTACGAGGCGCTGTATCATTTTGCCAAGCCAACCATCGCCAAAATTACCGGCTATTGCATCGGCGGCGGCATGAACCTGGCCGCCTGCTGCGATCTGCGGTTCTGCAACGAGACTGCGAAATTTGGCATTCCCGCTGGCAAGCTCGGTCTTGGCTATGGTTTTGCTCCGATCAAGCGCTCAGCCGAGATCATCGGTTTGTCACGCACCATGGAGATGATCTACACCGCGCGGCAGTTCACCGCTGCCGAAGCACTCAATATCGGCCTCGTCAATCGCGTCGCGACCGATGCCGAACTCGATGGGGTGGTCGCCGAGACCACACGACTGATATCGGAAAATGCGCCACTCACGATCGCGCTCGCCAAGGCGTCGGCGCGCGAACTCGGGCGCCCGTCCGCTGAACGCGATTTGGCCAAGCTTGTCGCCATGACCAAAGCCTGCTTCGACAGCCAGGACTATGCGGAAGGCCGCCGTGCGTTCATGGAAAAGCGCAAGCCACAGTTCAAGGGAAAATAGTTCAGTCCGCCGGGCCGTAGCCAAAGGGCAGGGGCGAGGCGTCATCCGTCTCGACCCAGATTGACTTGGGTTGCGTATATTCGCGCATCACATCGATACCGGACGAGCGGCCAAAACCGGAGCCGCGCATGCCGCCGAACGGCGACAGAACCGACAACGAGCGGTAGCTGTTGACCCAGACGGTGCCAGCACGCAGGCCTCGCGCTACACGATGGGCGCGGGCGGTGTCGCGGGTCCAGACAGCGCCTGCGAGATCGAACTCCCCAGCGTTGGCGATGCTGAGCGCTTCGTCTTCGCCCGAAAACGGGATGATGGCGAGCACCGGCCCGAAGATTTCCTCACGTGCGATGGTCATGTCTGGGCTAACGTCGGCGATCACGGTCGGCGCAACGTAGAACCCGGTTGCGCACTCAGTCGAAGCTGGTCGACCACCACCGGTGACGATGCGACCGCCATCGCGTCGGCCGGCCTCGATCAAACGATTGACGGTTGCGAATTGGACGGCGTTGTTGATCGGCCCGACTTCAGTTGCCGGATCGAGTGGTGCGCCGATCTTCAGTCGCGCCCCGCCTTGCGCCACCCAATCGACCATTTTGTCGTAAACCGGGCGCTCGACGAGCAGCCGCGAGCCCGCCGTGCAGCTTTGTCCGGCTCCAGCAAAAATAGCCGCTTGCGCCGCCTTCGCCGCCCGCTCCAGATTGGCATCGGCGAATACAATGTTGGCAGATTTACCGCCCAGTTCGAGCAAGGACGGACGACCGCTCGCGGCAGCCGTCGCCGCAACCTTGCGCCCTGTGCCGACTGAGCCGATGAACACGACCTTGCCGACGCGACCATCCGATACGAGGCGCGCTCCCGCTGTTTGCCCGAGCCCGGCGATGACGTTGACGCACCCTTTCGGTGCCCCGGCTTCAGTCAACAACCGAGCCAGCGCCAACGACGACGCCGGTGTCAGCTCGGAAGGCTTGAGCACCACGGCATTGCCCGCTGCGAGCGCCGGTGCGATTTGCCAGCCAGCGGTAAAGATCGGCGCGTTCCACGGCGTGATCTGCACGATCGTGCCGAGTGGTTCGCGGGTGACGATATTGAGATGGCTGGTCGGCACCGGCACTACATCACCGTTGAGCTTGTCAGCGTAGCCCGCATAAAAGCTGAACATATCGGCGACGCGGGCGACCTCGACGCGGGCATCTCGAATTGGCTTGCCCGAACTTGCCGCTTCAAGCGTGGCCAGATCGTCTGTTCGGATGCGGATCAGCTCCGATGCACGCCACAGGATCAGCCCGCGTGCACTTGCCGTCAGGCGACGCCAGACAGCGCCACCGATCTCGGCGGCATCAAGGGCTTGGGCTGCAACATCAGCGCCAGCGTCTGCATATCTATAGGCGACGGTGGCCGTTGCCGGATCGTCGACGGTAATTGCATGCCCGCGTCCAGCGACCGCTTCGCCACCGACGTAGCTCATAATCTGATCTGAGCCGAACCACGTCGTATAAAGCGTTGACAGCGATGACCGGCTCATGACTGCGCCCCCGTCACGACGCGATTGAAGTCTTCCTGACCGCCGATCGCAGCGGTAGCCGCCGCCCAACCGGATGCAATCAGCGCCGTGATCTCGCCCGCGCCGTCGAGACCGTGCGCCAGCCCCACATCCTTGTTCATCAGCCCCATGGTGAAACCGGAGTCGAATGTGCCGGGCAACACCCAGCGGGGAAGGTTAATTTCCGTGACGGCGCTGCGACCCGATCCGGCGTTGAGCGCGTCGAGCAGGTCGGTCGCGGCGACGTGCCCGGTTTCGGCCAAGCGCAACGCTTCACCAGCCAGCATCAAGTGACCAGCACACAACATGTTGTTGATGAGCTTCACCGTGTTGCCGCAGCCCGACCCGCCACAGCGCACAACCTTACGAGCAATCGCCGCAAGCACAGGTGCCGCGCGATCGAGATCGGCCGCAGTGCCACCTGCCATCACCAGCAATGTGCCAGCAGCAGCCCCTGCCGCGCCACCAGAAACCGGTGCATCGACATAGCCGATCTGCTTCGCGGCAGCGTCGGCGTGCAGCGTGCGCGTTGTTTCGGGCGCGACGGTGGACGTATCGGCAATGAGGCTGCCCGGCCGCATGATGTCGAGCAATGCGGTCACCACCGGTTGCACTTGTGCTGCAGCAGGAAGCGATAACACTACGACTTCGCATGCGTGCAATGCGACCAAGGCATCAACAGCGCCCGGTAACTGGGCCCGCCGTGCAGGCGACAGATCAACGCCGGTGACGTCAAATCCTTTGGCACGCAATGTCAGCGCCATCGGCAGTCCCATCACGCCAAGTCCGACAATCCCGACGCGCTGCATGTGAAAGCCCCTCAACCTTGAATCCCGCGATACTCCTGTCGGTCGCGACCGTGCGCGTCAATTGGGTGGCTGTGGTTGCGCAGAGCACCGTCAGCGATTCTGCATGGCGCGTTTGCCGACGTGGTACAGAGCCGTGCATGATCGGGCATTCATCAAATTCATCCAGGAGCATCGATCGATGACACCCGAAGAAAAGCTCAAATCGCTGGGCCTCGTATTGCCAACCGTGCCAGCGCCCGTCGCCAACTACGTACCGTTCAAGCGCGACGGCAACACGATCTACCTATCGGGGCAGGGTCCGCGCAAACCGGATGGCAGCATGTGCACCGGCAAGGTTGGCCGCGACGTCACCGTCGAAGACGCTTACGGGCACGCGCGACTGGTCGGGCTTGGGCTGCTTGCCGCAGCTAAACTCGCGGTTGGCGATCTCGGCCGGATCGAAGTTCTGAAACTGCTCGGCATGGTCAATGGTACGCCTGAGTTCATGGACCAACCGAAGGTAATCAACGGTTGCTCAGATCTATTCGTTGAGATCTTGGGCGAGCGCGGGCGTCACGCCCGCTCTGCGGTCGGCATGGGCTCGCTGCCCGGCAATATCTCGGTCGAGATCGAAGCGATCATCCGGATCGTCGAATAACTACGTTGGTGACAACACGTGAATAACCCGGGAGGCGACCATCTCCCGGTTCTTTGCCCCATAGGCGACCATATGCGGGGCCGCGGCGTGGGCTGCAAGATCGGCCGGTGTTTCCCACTTCTCGACGACGACGAAGACATCCGGCCCAAGCTTTGTCTGCAAGGCCCCAATGCCGTCCGCATCGGTCGCCGCGCCATATTCGATGCAACCCTTTTCGGCCAACACAGCGGGGCGGTTGGCTTGGAAGTTTTTCAATATGGCATCGCGCATACCGGGTTTGGCGGTGATGATGGCAAGAACGTGGATCATGATGCGAAGGCTCCTTTGGCCGGGTACGGGATCAGGCAGTCGGCTTCACGGTATATTCAGCGTCCGTCACCTTTTCCATCCACGTCACATGGACGCCATCGAGTGCTTCATGAATCGCAATATGTGCCATGCCATTGGTCGGGGATGCGCCATGCCAATGCTTTTCGAGGGGTGGAATCCAGATCGTGTCGCCCTGTTTGAGGGCCCGCACGGGACCGCCCCAGACCTGCGCCAACCCGGCGCCCGACACCACATGCAGGGTTTGTCCCAGCGGATGGGTGTGCCAAGCCGTGCGTGCGCCCGGCTCGAACGTAACGCGGGCGGATTTGACCCTGGCTGGCGCCGGTGCATCGATGATCGGGTCCTGCCAGACGGTGCCAGTAAACCAATCGGAGCTGGCACGGCGGGTGGCAGTACTGTTGGCTGGTGTGATGTCCATGACGGTTTCCTTAGGCTCTTTTACGACGATTTGATTTTGCCGTATGAGCGCATACCATCGGTCGAATGTCGACAGCCGTTGCTGGATGGCGCCGCATGGCGGCTCTGCCAAATTAATCGATGGGTGACGCATGATCGACCACGTTTCCATTGCCGTGTCCGACTTGCAGCGCAGCGCCGCATTTTATCGGGCGATACTGGAGCCGCTGGGCCTCACATGCCTCGTCGAACGATTGCACACCATCGGGTTCGGCAAAAAATACCCAGAGTTCTGGCTGAATGCCCGCCGCACCATGGCATCGGCACCTGATGACGTTGGCGCCCACATCTGCCTACGGGCGCCGGATCGCGCAGCTGTCGAAGCGTTCCACCGCACAGCTTTGTTGTGCGGCGGACGCGATGATGGCACGCCGAGTGACCGCGATGGCGAAATGACCGTCTATTTCGGCGCTTTCATCCGCGATCCAGATGGCAACAAGATCGAAGCCGTGACGTTCCAAAAGTGACATTGAGTATTGAGATTCCAATCTTGCAGCGTGCCACCGCGAGGCGTACCGTGGCGTCAAAATAGACGAAATCCGAGGAGACGCTGCCATGAAACTCACCCCGGCTCAGATCAAGCAGTTCGAGGACGACGGCTATCTGTTCCTCCCCGATTGCTTTTCACCGCAAGAGGTTGCTGCATTGCGCAGCGAGGCCGAAGGCATTTACAAGCTCGACCGCCCGCAGATCTGGCGCGAGAAATCTGGCTCGCCTCGCACCGCGTTCGCAGCCCACACCTATAATGAAGCGTTCCGGCTGCTGGGGGCCCATCCGCGCTTGATCGAGCCCGTCGAGCAACTGTTCGGCGAGAAGCTCTACATGCATCAATTCAAGATCAACGCCAAAGCCAAGTTCGACGGCGACGTCTGGCAGTGGCACCAGGACTACGGCACCTGGGCCCGCGACGATGGCATGCCCGATAGCAAGGCGATGAATATCTCGGTGTTTCTGGATGAAGTATTCACCTTCAACGGTCCGCTGATGATCATCCCCAAGAGCCACAAGCAGGGCGTTTTTGCCGCCGGTCATGACAAAGGCACGACGAGCTATCCGCTTTGGACGCTCGACAATGCGACGGTCGAGAGGCTGTGTGCGGAAGGCGGCATCGTGGTGCCGACCGGCAAGCCCGGCGGCGTATTGATGTTCCATGGCAACCTGGTGCACGGGTCATCCGGCAACATCACGCCCTACAGCCGCAAGATCGTCTATCTGACCCTGAATGCCGTCTCAAATTACATTCGCAAGCCGACGCGGGCCGAATGGATCGCGCACCAAGACTTTACGCCGATCGTACCGGTCGCCGACAATGCGTTGATGGAATACGCCAAGAGCTATCGGCAGGCGGCTGAATAAGTCCCAAGTCAAATTGGCCGTTTAAGAACCGCATAGGTTGAGTAGCCACGGAATGGATGGTCGACATGCGCGTCGAGCCCGTATGTCAGGGCAGCTGCGCGCAACACGCGCTCGAGTTTTGCGCTTGGATGCACCGCGAACTTGGCGAGCCACCTGTAAAGCCCGGACTTCGCCAGCGTCGGCAATCCACCAAGTTGACCGAAATCGACAACGTGCAGCGATCCGCCGGGCGCCAATTGGCGGCATGAACTGGTCACAACATCCTCCCACGGCGGGATCATCGACAGCGCGTAAGACACCACAATACGATCTGCGGCCTGGATGCCAAACATCTGCCAAAGGTCGAAATTTGTGGCGTCGCCCTGCGCCACGGTTATGCGGTCCGCCAGTCCAGCGGATTCGATCTTGCTGCGCGCCGTCGCGAGCATCACCGACGAAATATCGAAGCCATAGAGTTTTGCAGTCGGATAGGCACGCGCAGTTTCGATCAGGTTGCGCGCCGTGCCGCAACCGACTTCGACCACCGTCCCACCCTCAGGGGGTAGGAGCCCGGCCACGAGCGTGTTCCTCCCGAGCAGGAAATAGGCGCGGGACGCATCATAGATGAACCGCTGGTAGCGGTAGATCTGATCCATATGGACAGCAGCAGGTGTCGTCGAAGCACTCATGACGCGGCCGCTGCCTTTACATAGAGATGGAACCCGCCATAGATTGCCGAACGGTCGCGGGTGGTCCACTCCTTTGAGCGATCGGCGTGGTAGTCCCACTGGCGCAGTATCTTGTCGGGTACGCGACCGGGTAGCAAGGTCGGCTCTGCCGCAGTACGGAAAATGACTCGCGCGCCCGGTTTAGCCGTTCGCGTGATATGATTCCACAGTTCGGTCAAGTCGGCGTCGGACATCCAGTCCTGGGCGTCGAGCAGTACATAGCGGTCGAGGCTGGCGGACGGTTGTTCAGCCAAGTGCACCGTAAACGAGATTTGCCGGACAGCGACGCGGTCGGCATGACGCCGTACAGTATCGAAGTTCTGCAGCTCCAGATAGGGCGGAACCGCACCGCCAGGTGCTGGGTCATACTGTCGGGCGAACGCCTGCCAGGCAAAATAATTTTGTCTGATTTCGAAGTCGCAGGCCAACCGCTCGACGCGGTGTCTCAATACTGCAATCAGTCCGTCCGCGTGATCACCCGCCAGCGCCTTGTATTGGGCGGGCGGTATGCCGAGGCCGAACAGTGTCGCCGGCCGATTAACGAGCCAGCGCACCATCTTGCGGTCGAACAGCGGCTTGATATCTCGCTCGTAAATCGCCCGCTGCTCGGCAAGCGACGTGGCCTCCACCAGCCGTCGCGGATCGACGCCATGCATGCGGCAAACGACGTGGACGGCCTTTATGAACCGACCCAGCAGTCCGTAGTGGTAGATGTTGCGGGAAAAGCGCGTGATCCGCTGCCGACCGGCACTGTCGCGGCCATCCCAATAGTCACGCGTTTCGTCATCCAGATGCGGACGAACTTTTTCGCGATAGTTCCAGACGTTGGCTAAGTCGCTCGCCGAAACAAAAAAGCGACGAAAGCTCTCGTGATCGCCCAGGTGTTGGGCTGTCGCAAGCTTCAACCGGTTGAGGGCGACATGCGCAGCATTGAGATCGACGGCGGTAATGTGGGCCGGTTTGGCTGTCAGATAACTCATCATGTTGCAACCACCCGAGGCGATCACCACCATGCGGCTTTCGGAGTTAAGCTCCAATGCTTCCAGATCGATTGCCGGGTCTTCCCAGATCTGCGCATAGACAAGATTGCGGAAGGCAAGCGTGAACAAACGCTCATTGGCCCCTTCGACACTGAGCGCGCGGTTCTGATGAACGGCATCTTTCAGAAACTGGCTTCTGTCGGCCGAGGCGGTCGAAGAACGCGACGCGGCATCCATTACGGTGGCCAAGATTGCTCTCCCAATCAGTGGTATGGGGTTTGATCTTAATTTTATGCGGCAATTTCAATTGCGACCGGAGCACTCTTCGCCACTGCACCCTGCTTCTTCACAACGTCGAGCCATCGGATCAGAACCATTTCGCCGCTGTGGGTTTCAGCCAACGCCGTGCAACTCTCGACCCAGTCACCCGTATTGAGATAGTGCATGGGTCCGATATGACGGTCGGCAGCGTGGTGGATGTGCCCGCATATGACACCGTCCACGTCGCGACGTCGGCCTTCTTCTGCCAACGCATCTTCGAACTCGCCAATGAAGTTTACGGCAGATTTGACCTTGTGTTTCAGGTAGGCTGACAGCGACCAGAAACCCATGCCCCAACGGCGGCGCGCCCAATTCAGCGGTTGGTTGAACCAAAGCGCCAGTTCGTAGGAGCGATCGCCAAGGAATGCCAGCCACTTGGCGTAGCGGACAACGATATCGAATTCGTCGCCATGCAGCACGAGGTAGCGGCGACCGTCGGCTGTGGTGTGGATGGCATCCCGCCTGATCTCGATGCCGCCGAAATTCAAATCGCAGTAATCACGAAGAGCCTCGTCATGATTGCCCGGTATAAACACAATGCGCGCACCCTTGCGCGATTTGCGCAGGAGTTTCTGCATCACATCGTTATGGGACTGCGGCCAATGTGGCCCGCGCCGGACTTTCCAGAAGTCGATGATGTCGCCAACCAGATAAATTGTATCGGCATCGTTCTCTTTAAGGAAGTCGAGGAGCGCGTCAGCCTGCGACGCGCGTGTGCCCAGATGGATGTCCGAGATGAATAGTGTGCGATATTGGCCGCCGTCTGGTCTCCGTGCCACGACTTCCCTCCGTACCAGGCCCCAGCTGCGGAGGACCAAATAGGAGTCGTATTTCAAACGTGTGACAACGGGTCTGCCAGTAAAGTTAACGTCAAATCGTCGTGTGCGCCTCTTTGACGGTGATGCGCCACAGCGTCCGGGGCCGCGACTGATCGATCAGCGGGGCGGAGTGCAGCAACGCACAGTTGTCCCAGATCACGATGTCGCCGGGCCTGTACGTCGGCGTGTAGCAGTACTTGGCCTGCGTCGTATGCGCCTTGAGGTCGTCGAGCAGCGTCACGCCCTCGGCATCGCCCATGCCCTCGACCCCGAACGACGAGCCGGAAACGGCGTAGATGGATTTTCGCCCCGTGTGTGGATGACGCCGCACCAGCGGATGACGCACCCAGTCGAGGCGAGCTTTCTGCTCGCCGCTCAGCGGCGACGCGACCGTGCGGCTCTTTTCGTCGAGGTTGTCGCGATTGCCGTAGTGGTGGCGGCAGACGAGACCGTCGATGCGTTGCTTCATCGCATCAGGCAGGTCTTCGTACGACTGCCGTTGATTGGCAAAGCTGGTGCCTGCGTCCCCACCGGGGATCTCGATGGCGTGCAGCATCGTGCAACGCGCCGGCACTGCAAGGTAGGAATAATCAGTGTGGAAATAGGTGCCGCCGTCGGCGAGGCCGATGTTCTCGCCCTGCTCATTCTTGCGATTGGATAGGATCAATATATTGGCGTCGGCTTTATGGTGGAACTGGTCGATGACGTGCGGCTCGGGCTTACCGAAGCGTTTCGAGAACGCGACGAAATTTTCGGGCGAGATCTGCTGGTCGCGGATGACGACAACGAGATGATCGTGCAAGGCCGCCTCAATGGTCTTGAAATCAGCCTCGGCCATTTCGGCTGTGATTTTAGCGCCGGTAATTTCGGCACCAAGGGTATCCGACAGTTGCTTGATCGATAGGTTTTGCATCACGACCTCCATTGCAGGGCGATTGCTGCCAACACTACTTCAGCATTTCGGGCACAAGCAGACGCGGCAAGAACAGACAAATACTGGGCCAGATTATCAAAGCGACCAACACCAACAGCATCGGGATCAGCATGATCATGGTGTCCTTGAGCGCATAACGCAGCCGCACGCCGGCCACCGCACAGGCAACCATCAAGCACATACCGTAGGGCGGGGTGACGAGCCCGAACGCCAGCGAGACGATCGAGATGATGGCAAACTGCACCGGGTGCAGATCGACCGATCGGGCCAGCGGTTCGAGCACGGTGCCGACAATTATGATCGCCGGGATGGCGTCAAGAAAGCAACCGACCACCAGGAAGCAGAAGGCAATGAAGAACCCGGCTCCTATCGGTCCCATGCCCCAGGTCGAGACGTTGGCGAGCAGTTCCTGCGGGATGCGATAGAACGCCAGCAGCCAGCCGAAGGCGCTCGCGGTGCCGATGCAGAACAGCGCTACACCCGACAACTTGCCTGTCTCCAGCAGCGTCTTGTAGAGTTCTTTCGGTCCCATCTCTTTGTAGACGAATGACGACAGCGCAATCGAATAGAGCACCGCCACGCAGGCCGACTCGGTTGGCGTGAACCAGCCGAGCAGAATGCCGCCGACGATCAGAAATGGTGTCATCAGCGCTGGCAACGATTTCCACACGGCGCAGCGCATCTCTAACCATGTCATCCGCGGATAGGTCGGATAGCCGCGCCTTGTCGCGTACACGTGGACTGTCGCCATCTGCGCGCCCGCAATAAGCAGACCCGGCACGATACCAGCCAGATACATGGCGCCGATCGAAGTCGAGATCAGGCCGCCCCACACGATCATCAGGATCGAGGGCGGGATGATCACCGCCAGCACGGCCGAAACAGCGGTGATGGCGATGGAAAACGAGAGATCGTAGCCCTCCTTCGTCTGGGCATCGATGAAGATCTTTGATTGGCTCGCCGCATCGGCCGTTGCCGAGCCCGAAATGCCCGCGAAGAACACCGATAGCACGACGTTGATCTGCGCCAGCGATCCAGGCCAGTGGCCGACCAGTGATTTCGACAAGGTCACCAACCGGTCGGTGATGCCGCCGATGCTCATCAGATTGGCGGTAAGCAAGAAAAATGGCACCGATAGCAGAATGAAGGAGTTGTAAGCGTTGAACGTTTCCTGCGCGATCATCATCATCGACAGACGCGGCTCGATCAGTAGGATCGGCAAGCAGGCGAGGCCAAGCGAAAAGGCGACCGGCACGCGCAGAACAAGCAACGTCACGAACGTACCGAACAGAACCATTGCGGCCTGGCCAGCCGACAACAAATTGCCACTCATTGCGCCTTACCCCCGAGCAGAATGCGTGTTTCGTCGACGATCTGCTCACCGGCGAACGCAATCCACGTGAACCCGGCGATTGGCCAAGCCATGTGGATCATCCAAAGCGGTAGATCCGCCAGCTCGGATGTTCGATTCCAGGCAAACTTTGTGAACTCGGTACCAGCCCAAACGAACACCAGCGACATGGCCAGAATACCCAGTCGAGCTACAATTCGAACGGCTGCTTCGGCGCGACGCGACAGATCCGGCCACACATCGACCTCGAAATGCGCCGCATCCCGCACGCCCACCATCGCCCCGATCATGATCGTCCAGATGAACAAGAAGCGCGCCAGCTCCTCCGTCCAGATGTACGATGGAATCAACGCGGTGTAGCGCGAGATGATCTGCAGCGTGACTGGAATGATGATGATGCCAACGCAAGCGACCAGTAAAACCTCGAGCAGCTTCGCATAGCCACTCGTTAAGCGCCGCCACCAGTTGGGCGCATCGCTTCCTGTCTCTGTCATTGGATGTCCTCAGACTTGCCAGCACCACGCCGTGGCCGATATCGAAACCGGCCACGGCGTAAAGCGCTAAGCGAAGTCAAAATCAAGCAGCGTTGATCTTGGCGAAGATTTCTTCTGCACCGATCTCCTTGGCGTAGGTCGCCATTACGGGATCAGTGAGCTTCTTCATAGCGTCGCGCTCCTCGAACGGCACGCGCTTCAGCTTGCCGGCCTTTTCGAG
>JANNRP010000106.1:0-6384 GCA_031401535.1 Hyphomicrobiaceae bacterium
GTCGGCACCATGTTGACCGATGATGCAAGCTTGAGCTGTGCGAACGCCGAATCGTTGAGATCGACGAAGCGGATCGGCAACTCGGCGTTGCGTGTCGATTTTTGGTAACCGGGCAGCACGTCGCGGCGGAAAATGTCGCAGTATGTACAATTTGGTACCTCGAGAACGATCAGTTCTTGCGAAACCTTGACAGGTTTGACGGCAGACGGATCGCGGGCCGCTCGCGAAGGCCCGATGGTCACGAGTGCCACGATGACGGCCACTAGGCTCAGACAGAGGCGACGCATTACGCAAACTCCGGCGCGGCGCTGGAGTGCTGCCGCAATCAGAACAATATAGTATTGGACGGCGTTTGTGACGCAGGTCTTTTACAAACGGTTAAAGTCTGTATCCGCTCGTGACAACTTCTGTGCTGGAACATCAGCGGCATTGTACCGCTTGCGCTTGCGCTAACGCTACAGTGGCGGCGCACCGCGCAAAGAAGCGATGAAGAACGCCAAGCCAAGGACCAGCACGGCTCCGGATCCAAGAATGCCGGCAGTGCGGGCGATTGTTGGTGCCCAAGTTCCATCGACACCGCCAGCGATGCGTGTTGACAGGTCACGCGATCCAACTGCAATCGCCGCCAGAGCCGACACGGTGATTGCGGTGCCGATCGCCATGGCGAAAGTGGCGAAAATACCGGCCCAGAGCATACCAAGAGCCAGGGACGTCAATAGGACGCCGATGGCGCCAGTGCAGGGTCTAATGCCTATCGAAAATGCTAGGGCCCAGGCCTGTCGCCAGACCCAGGCGCCCTGCAATTGGTCTGGTGTCGCCATGTGGGTGTGGCCGCAATGCTCGTCATGAACGTGTCCGGGCGCGGCGCAGGCGACGTGCGGGGTGTGATCGTGCCTATGGTCGTGGGTGTCGTGATGATGATCATGGCCTTGATGATGCTCATGGTGGGCGTGTCGGTGGCTCGGTTCGGTCTCTGACCGTTGCACCAGCAGCGACCGGATCTGCCCCCAGAGCAACCAAGCGCCAAGGCCAGCAATCAACGCCCAACTGGCCGTCTCCAGCCATGCCTCAGTAGCGCGGACCTGAATGCTCGTTGCACGGAGGATCAAGGATAGAATGCCAACCAGGACAATTGCCGAGAGTGCCTGGATGAATGCGGCCATGAATGACAAGAGGATTCCGCGGCGAACAGTCCTTTCATTGGCCAGCGCATATGCCGAAATGACAAACTTGCCGTGACCCGGCCCCACTGCATGCAAAATGCCATAGAGGAAGCTGATCAGTGCGAGCACCGCTGCCGAACGCGCCGGGTCACCGGCCTTCAGTTGATGCAGTGCTGCCGTCATGCCACCGGTCAGTTCGCGTTGGCCGTCGAGCACGAACAACCAGATCTGATCGACCAACCCCGGTGGTGGCAATGGCGGCAGCGGAGCGGGCGGCTGCAAGCCCGACATTTGCGCTAGTGCAGGAGCGGTAAACGCGGCCAAGATGATCAATAACACGCGCAGCACACCCAAGGACCTTGGTCGCATCGCGATCGCCGGTATCATAAGGTGGGACACGTCAGGATTTTGGACATTTCAGGCTCACAGACTTGGCGACACCAGCCCCAGGCTGGCTACCGCCTAGTTGGCTAAACAAGGCTTCGTTCAGCTGCTGCAATTGGGCGGCGTCTTTTTGCGGTACACCAACCGTCGCCGTGCAGCCTGCGGGAGCGTTGGGTCCTAACGCTGCTCCCCTGGATGCGACAAAGTCGAACCAGATCCAGAAATCCGGGTCATAGACTCCATATTCAAAGCCCTCAGCTTCGGCCAACACTGGCTGCGTCAACGGTAGAGTAAATTCCAGCGCCAGGACTTTGATCTCTGGCGGTCTTTCCTGTGCTGGACCTGTCAGGCGCCCGACGAGGCCAGCCCAGAAGCCAGATTTGCTGTCGGCCTTGCCATCGGGCGCGGCAGTGTTATCGGAGGATAGTGACTGCATCGCCTTGCCTGGTCCAGGCAGCTCTTGGACAGCCGCATGATCGAGCCAATAGTCTTTCGGCGCGTCGAAGCTCAAACGTTGACTGGCAAGCTTGGCATGGGTGTAGTAGCCCAATTGACCCAACCCTTCGATGTTGACCTTCGCCAACTCGGCAAGCTCCGTGCGGCTGTAGATGCCGTCGTTGTTGGTATCGAGGCCGTCGATGGCCATGTTCGTATAGAATTCGTCGAAGATCCAACGCAGGCGCAGGCCGGTTACAGCGCCATTCTCGAACAGCACTTTACTCTCGACCGAAACCCAAACGTGGGGATGGGCAAGGGCCGGACCGATTCCGCAGGTGAGGAGTGTTACGATCGTGGCAATGAGTGTTAGGCCGTACCGTTTCATGGATGCGTATGCTCGGTTGAGAAATTGGGTGGTGGCTTGGTTTGGAATATTTGTACTGACGACGCGATTTACGAGCTTTGCAGTTACCATGTCCAGACGTGCCCATCCTCGGGCCAAGCGGTAAATCATCCATAACCGAGTTCGCGATACGATTGCAGCAGGACTTTGACGGGTCAGGCAAGCAGTCATGCTTGAACTATATAACGTTATACTGTTATAAATGCTAGCGCGGCCGGGCGCCACGCTAGTCATGGGAGTGGTTTAATATGTTCAAGGTCTTTGTTCGGGCGTCGCTGCCTGTGATTGCTGGTGTGCTGGGGATGGGTGGCGGCGCGGTGGCTGCCGAGTTGAAGGTGGTCGTCACGAGCAAGCCGGCGCACGCGCTGGTTGCAAGTGTCATGGGAGCGACCGGAACGCCGACCGTGTTAATTAGCGGCAGCGGATCACCACACACGTACGCCATGAAGCCGTCGGATGCGAGAGCGGTTAATGGCGCGGCCGTGTTTTTTCGATTTTCCGAGGGGCTCGAGCCGTTCACGGCCAAGCTCGTCAAGTCGCTGACAAAGTCCGTGCAGGTGGCATCGTTGCAGGATGCACCCGGGCTAAAGTTGCTGCAGAAGCGCGAGGGCGGGGCGTTCGAAGGCCACACGGAGGATGCTCACAAGGAGCACAATCACGGTTCGGGCAAGTCCAAGGGGAAGAAGACTGTCGCAGACGATGAAACGGACAATCACGTCTGGCTCGACCCCGACAACGCGAAACTGATGGTCGACTACATTGCCAAGATTTTGAGCGAAGCCGAACCAACGAACGCTGCAGCATTCAAAGCAAATGCGGAAAGCGCGAAAGCCGAAATCACGATGTTGTCCCGTACACTGGAACTTGATCTGAAGCCATTGGCTGGCAAGCCGTTTGTCGTGTTCCACGACGCCTATCAATACTTTGAGCGTCGCTTTGGATTATCGGCTGTCGGCTCGATGACGGTGAGCCCCGAGGCAGCACCCAGTGGCAAGCGATTAACGGCCGTGCGTAAGAAGATCGCAGACACTGGTGCCATCTGCGTGTTCGGCGAGCCACAGTTTCAACCAAAGGTGTTTGCGGCCGTCACCGAAGGCTCGAAGGTGCGGACCGCCACACTCGACCCAGAAGGCACTCAACTCACTGCTGGGGCTGGCTTGTATGTAGCGCTCATGAAGAACTTGAGTATCGGTCTGCAAAGCTGCTTAGGCTCCTAATCTTACTGTGTCATAAAAAAACCCAACCATGCTATCCGACTAATCCGCGTAATATGCGGCGAGGGCAGCAATGGATCAGCGAGCCGCGAAGGGCGTAGCGTCGCGCTTTTTTCGAGCATATCCAGCATTTGAACGGGGTCATCGGCCACACGGATCGGCATGAACCGCTCACGGCTTATTGCACCGGGCTGCTGTTGCCGGGTGCTCGGAGGAGCGTGGAGCCGATGGCAGCACGCATCGAGCTCGATGAAGTTGGGGCAAAGCCCCAGTCGCTGCATCATTTCGTTGCGAAAGCCCGTGGGATGAGGTCGAACTCCTCGCCGCCGTACGGACCTTCGTGCTGCCGAAAATCGGAAAGTTTTTGGCCACTGGTCAAACATCATATGGATTTATGTCACCACATGACCAAGTATGGCAGAAGAAGTCATAGATCGCGAAGCGGTTGAATGGTTCCTTCTTGCGGCACCACGTGCAGCTTATGGCAGATCGGCTTGTTGCCGGACACTTGCGATCTGCTGCGGTTCGCGGGACTACTGCCGTCTAGCCAGACCAAAGATTTTAAATAATAAGGCTCGTACGATGCGCACGGATAGCAATCTGCAGGTCAACGGGGCACGGCTCTGGGATAGCCTCATGGCAATGGCAAAAATCGGCGCTACACCGAAGGGTGGCTGCAATCGCCAAGCGCTGACGGACCTCGACCGGGAAGGTCGCGACCTTTTTGCCCGATGGTGTGAGGCGGCCGGTTGCACGGTGAAGGTTGATAAAATCGGCAACATGTTTGCTCGGCGCGAAGGCCGCGATCCCAAACTGCCGCCGGTGATGGCAGGTAGTCATCTCGACACGCAACCGACCGGCGGCAAGTTTGACGGTGTTCTTGGAGTATTGGCGGCTCTGGAAGTGGTCCGATCCCTCAATGATATGGATGTCACGACCAAGCACGCGATCGAGATCGCGATGTGGACCAATGAGGAGGGTGCGCGGTTCGCCCCGTCCATGACCGCGTCTGGTGTATTCGCGGGCGCATTTTCGCTCGGCTTTGCTCGCGGCATCGTGGATTTCGAGGGTAAGTCGATCGGTGATGAACTGGATCGCATCGGCTATACGGGCACGGAGCCGGTTGGGGGCCGAGCGGTTCACGCGTTCTTCGAACTGCATATCGAGCAAGGTCCGATTCTGGAGGAGGATGGCACCGACATCGGGATTGTTACATCGGCTCAGGGACAGCGCTGGTATGAGATCAACATCACCGGACAAGACAGTCACGCTGGTTCGACACCGATGGAACGCCGCCGTGATGCCCTGTTAGGCGCCGCCCGATTGATCGACGGTATCAACCGCATCGGCCGCATGATGATGCCGGAGGGCCGTGCAACATGCGGTGTTATTACCGTGACGCCCGCGTCGCGCAACGTGATCCCGGGTTCAGCATTCCTGACGGCCGAATTCCGTCATCCTGATGAGCCATCGCTCGAAACGATGAGCAAATGTCTGCACAATCTCGCATCCGACGTGGCTGACGAACTAGATCTCACAATCGACATCGAGCAGATCACAAAGTTCCCCGCGCAGGCCTTTGACGACAGCTGCCTCGCTGCTATTCGGAATGCTGCGAAAAAGAATGGTCTGACCTACCACGACATCATCTCAGGGGCTGGCCATGACGCGGTCTACATGGCGCGCGTTTGCCCATCGGCAATGATCTTCGTGCCTTGCGTCGGCGGCATCAGCCATAACGAGGCCGAGGATTGCAAGCCGCAATGGGTGACCAACGGCGCCAACGTGCTGTTGGGAGCCGTGCTCGAGAAAGCCGAAATAGTCTAGGGCTTGACCCTCTACAACGTGGACCACCCGTGAAATTTTGGGATACGTTGCCGGAACGGGCGCACGTTCAACCAACATCGTCGCGCCTCGGCATAAACAAACCACACTAACTTCAGGAGACGCCATCGATGACACACGCCATCGCATTCATCGGGCTCGGTGCCATGGGGCTGCCGATGGCGCAGAACCTCGTCAATCAACAGTATCATGTCACCGGCTTCGATATGCGGGTCGATGCCGTGGCACGTTTGGCGGATTTCGGTGGCCATGGTGCAGCGTCCGCACGCCAGGCAGCACGAGACGCCGATGCGCTGGTGCTGATGGTTGTCAACGCCGATCAAGCGGATGCGGTACTATTCGCCGGTGGCGCACTCGATGTTTTGAAACCGTCCGCGACCGTAATCGTGATGGCGACGTGTGCGCCGGCGCGTGTTGCTGCTATAGCCGAGCGTGTGATGGCGACGGGGCGGGGGTTTGTCGATGCGCCGGTATCGGGCGGTGTTGTTGGTGCGACGTCGGGCACACTGACGATAATGGCTGCGGCACCGGACCCGGTATTCGCGCGCGTCAAGCCGATGCTGTCGGCAATGGGCAGCAACCTCTACCACTTGGGGCAGACGCCAGGTCAAGGTTCTGCCATGAAGACCGTCAATCAGTTGCTGGCTGGCGTTCACATCGCAGCAGCGGCCGAAGGCTTGGCGCTCGCCGAGACTGCGGGAATTGATGCAGCACTGGCGCTTGAAATTTTATCAGGCAGCGCGGCATCGAGCTGGATGCTGAAGAACCGTGGTCCACGTATGGTGGTCGATGATGGACAAGTGACCAGCGCTGTAGATATCTTCGTCAAGGATCTGGGTATTGTGCTGGATGCGGGCCGCGCTGCCAAAATAGGACTGCCGTTATCAGCTGCTGCGCATCAGCAGTTTATCGCGGCAGCGGGACTAGGGCTTGGCGG
>JANNRP010000107.1:0-7279 GCA_031401535.1 Hyphomicrobiaceae bacterium
GTGTCGTTCGATCTGGCGCCCGGCGCGCTGCTGATCGATGCCGTGCGCGAAGGCTTTGCCGCCGAAGGGTTCGGCGGTGGTGTGCTCGAGCTATCCGACGTAGCGCTCGCACCTTTCGCCTATGTCATGCCGGCCCTGTCCAAGACCGGTGATAACGCCGCGTTCTACAGCGACACATTCCGGCCCGCTGGCATCGCCTGCATCAGCAATGGCGCCATGACGTTTGGACGTCGGGATGGAGCGCCGTTTTTTCACTGTCACGCCCTGTGGACCGAAGCTGATGGCCGTCGCACCGGCGGCCACGTCCTTCCCATCGAAACAACGGTCGCCCGCCGCGCACGGGTCACCGGCTTCGGATTGGATGGCGCATTGTTCGAGGCCAATCTGGACCCGGAGACGAACTTCACGCTGTTTGCGCCGATACCCGTTGCCCGGACACAGTCGACGACACCGGTCCGCGCCTTTGCACTGCGGCTGAGGCCAAACCAGGATTTTGCTCTCAGCCTCGAAGCATTTTGCCAACAACACGGGATCACCAATGCGCGGGTGCGTGGCGGCGTCGGCAGCACGATTGGTGCCCGTTTTAATGATGGTCGCGTCGTCGAAAACTTCGCGACCGAGGTCTATATCCGCTCAGGTCTGATCGCACCCGATGCCAGCGGCACCGTACAGGCGACGATCGATGCAAGCCTTGTGGACTTCACCGGCGCGCTTGCCGAGGGTCGTCTGATGCGCGGCGACAACCCGGTATTAATGACCTTCGAACTGGTGCTTGAAGTTCTGGACGCGTGAACCGGATCATTGAGCCGTGACGCCGCCGTCGACCACCAGCGCCGATCCGGTCATGAACTTGGCATCGTCGGACGCCAGAAACACGATCGCAAGCGCGATATCGTCCGGTGCACCGAGGCGGCCGATCGGGTGCATCTGGCGCGAATTTTCGCGGGCGGCATCGATATCATTGGATTTCATCAGCGCCATGCGCCGCACAAACGTCTGCTCGCCCATGTCGGTTTCGATCACGCCGGGATGCACCGAGTTGACCCTGATGCGGTCCCCTTTGCGGGCGAACGACAGCGCCGTCGATTTTGTGAATAGCGTGACGCCGCCCTTGGTCATCGAGTAAAGCGGGTCCATCGGCGAACCAACAAGTCCTGCAATCGACGCGAGATTGACGATGGCGCTGCCGTGCAGGCTGGATTTACCGCTCGCTCTCAGCGCCGGGGCGGCAATCTTCGTGCCGAGAAACACCCCGGTGAGGTTGACTGCCACCAGCTTGTGCCAATCGGCCAAAGTTGCCTCTTCGAAATCACGGCCAAGAAACATGCCGGCATTATTGACCAGGATGTCGAGCCCGCCATATCGATGCGTGGCGTCAGTCACCGCCGCCGACCATGAGGCTTCGCTGGTGACGTCGAGTTCGACGAATGTCGCCGTGCCACCGGCCGCCGCAATCGCCGCCACTGTCTCTTGGCCCTGGTTGGCCAGAATATCGCCGACGATCACCCGGGCACCCGCCTTGGACATCAGCCGCGCCGTCTCGGCACCGATCCCGCGTGCACCACCGGAGATGAGTGCCACCTTGCCATCGAGCCTGTTCATGGTGCGTCGTTCCCGGCCTGTTGCATCGTTTGTTGTCCACAACGGTAAACTGCCGTCGCAGATTGTAATCACGCCACGATGCATAGGAGGCCTGCCGTTTCACGCAGTACCGAACTTGCTCTCCACCTGAATTCCGATCTGGCGCAGGAACGGGCCTGGTAGCATTCCGCCCGCACACACAATCACAGAATCGTTCGGCAGCGCTGTGCGTTGTCCACGCATTACCAAATCCACCCGATCGGGATAAATGGCAGTGATGCTGGTCTCAAACAGTACCTGCACGTGTCGATTGTGTGCTGCGCGTTCGATGATGGCGCGGTTGCGCGGTTGCGCCCGCGTGAAGGCTGAACCACGATGGCACACCGTGACCTGGACGTCGCGCTCACGAACGAGCGCGGCAGCCGTCTCCAAGGCGCTATCACCGCCGCCGACCACCACCACCCGCTGCCCGCGATACTGCCGCGGATCAACCAGACTGTAGACGACCTTACTTTGCTCTTCGCCAACTACGCCGAGCTTGTTGGGGCTGCCGCGCCGCCCTGTCGAGAGCAATACGGACCGCGCCGGATAGACCGCCTGTGGCGTCAGTACGTCAAAACCGCCGTCGCGCGGCACGACATCCTCGACGCGCTCACCGTAGCGAACGGCAATCTTGGTTTCGCGCACGACTTTGGCCCACAAATCGAGCAATCGCTCTTTGCGGACCTTGCGGAAGTTCACCTTTCCATAAAGCGGCAACTTGGCTGGCCGCGTCATGATGATCTTATTGCGAGGATAGTGGGCGACCGTACCGCCGAAACTAGCCTGTTCGAGGATCACGGAACTCAACCCGTGTTCCTTAGCGGCAAGTCCCGCGGCAATTCCGGCCGGCCCGGCGCCGACGATGACCACGTCGTACTGGTAGTCCTGCTTCAAGCCCTTCAGCCGGGTGATGCCGTCGACAGCTTGGCGCCCTTGCTCAATGGCGTTGGCGATGAGGCCCATGCCACCCAGCTCGCCTGCAATGAAGAGCCCCGGGACGCTCGATTCGAACTGCGGCGAAACTTCTGGAATTTCTACCCCACGCGTCGCCGTTCCGAACACCAGACTGATCGCGTTAGCCGGACATGCCGTCTTACAGGCCCCATGACCAATGCACGACGTCGGGTCGATCAGTTCGGCCTTGCCGTTGATGAGCCCCAACACTGATCCACCCTCGGGGCACGCATGTGCGCACGCGCCGCAGCCGAAACATAGTGCAGGATCGATGATGGGATGTAGCGATGGCGGCTCCGACAGCCCAGCTCCTATCGCCGCATCGCGAACCGCGCGATTGCGATGCTCGGTGCGAAATCGAAGCGCTCCATAAAGCGCCCATGCGGCCAGCAGTGGCACGGAATAGGCTTCGTAGCTATCGAGTTTTGGAAACCAGTCCATCATGCTTATTGCCTCGCCGGACTCGTTGGCGGCAACATGACCACAGCTTGGCTGGATCGTGGCCGCAGCTCGCATTCGTTGCGAGATATCGCTGTGGCCGACCACCTCACGCCCGACACCGCAAGGATTGATAAACCATAATATTGAACGAATCGTCACTTAGGCGGATCATCCGATGCGTGCCGCACCCGCCCTGCGATCGTCTTGAGGCACCCTGTGTCCGACATTTTACATGCGGTCAATCCCAATCCGCGCGGGGCCAGGTGGATTCATGTCACCTATGCCCTGCTCGTGGTTCTGGCCCTCGCTCCCGGGCTGTTGACTGCGTTCGGCTTCGAGTTACCGGCTGGAACGCGTGCCGCCGTATGGCAGACAGCGTTTCGCCTTGAGCTCGAAAAGATCGCGTTCGGCTCCGGCTGGAGGTTCTGGTTCGGCGTGATGGGCGCAACGCTGATGGCGCTGCTGCTGCTCTATCCATTGCGCAAGTTATTTGGCGTCGGGCGTCGGATCAGCGTTGGCCGCTGGTTCCACCTGCACATCGTGCTAGGGCTGCTAGGGCCAATCCTCATTTTGTACCACAGTAATTTCGGTACCGGTTCGTTGCGTGCCAACGTAGCACTGTTCACGATGCTCACGGTCGTCGTCAGCGGGCTGGCCGGCCACTATCTCTATGCTTGGCTTAGTCAGGAGTTTTATGGCGAGCGGCGGACGGCGGATGAGTTGCTCGGCGAAGCAAAGGGGACGCTGGCCGAACTTGGCCCCAGCCCGTCGCTGAAGAGTTTAATCGAGGACCTGAACGCATTCGACGCCGACGCTCTCGCCTCGCGATCCGGCATTGCAGCAAGCCTCAGACTGCGCAAACACCGCGCCCGAATCCTGCAGCACGCCGACTGGCTCATCACGTCGCAAACCCGGGGAAGTGACTGGACGGTGGCCTATCGCAGTCAGATCAGTGCTCGGTTATCTGCGTATTTCACATCGGCACTCAGGGCGTCACGGCGTGCGCTCAGTGAACAGATCGGCCGACTATGGCGGCTACTGCACCTGCCGTTGTTCGCCGTGACCGTGATCGCGACGGGTGCACATATTTACGCCGTGTGGGGCCTTGATCAGCCACCAGCGGATGCCGAGCCCCCACCAGCAGCGCCGATCAGCGATGTGATTGCGATACCAGCACCCGTGCGCCCGCCGCCAATCGTTGTGCCGCAGCCTGTCACCGCACCGGTCGCACCACCGGCAGCGCCAACCATCATCGCCCAAAGGCAGCGGCAGTTAATCACGATCCCGGTTCCGGGTGCAGCGACCGGGGGGCAGTCAGCCGTTCAGGCCGACGGTATTGCCGATCTCTTGAAGGAAAATCCTGAACTGCGTGTCGTCGCGCCCGAGCCCAAGGTCGTAAGCCGACGGGCTCAGCCACAGCAACCGGCTGTCGAGCCAAAGTCCGAGGTCACTATTCCACCTGCGGTCGTCGTCGCGGAACAGGTCGACTCGGCTATAGCCGAACTGGCAAAGCGCAGCGCGGCGATGGATGCACCGACCATCGATCCGGTGAGCAAGGCGCTGTCAATCACGGACCGGTTGCGCGGCTTCAAGCAATTGAACTTCGATCACAGCAAAACCCGCTTTCCCCTGACCGGCAAGCACGTGGCCGTGTCATGCGAGAACTGCCACGTCACGACGATCGAGAATACACCCGTTACGTGCATCAGTTGCCACAGAAAAGACGATGTCCATCGCGGCCGCAGACCGGTCTGCGAGAGCTGTCACGTGACAACCAATTGGACGCGTATCGTCCGAAAACGGTGAGCGCGAACAAAAGCAGTCGTGGAACCTATCCGCTGCTCCGGTGTTTGTTCGCTGTGCAGCCGAGGTTGGCTGACACTATGTTCAATCAAGCGCAGGAGCGTATCATGGGAAGCACCACCGATAAGATCACCGGGGTCGCCAACGAAGCCATTGGTAATGCCAAGCAGGGCGTCGGCAAGGTCATCAACTCCGACAAGCTGCAAGCCGAAGGCAAAATGCAGGAAATCAAAGGCGAAGCCCAGCAGGTGCTCGGCAAGACGAAAGATGCCGTGAAGGACGCTGCCGACAAGGCCGCCGCTGAGATCAACAAGAAGCTGTGATTCTCGAACCAGCGGCCTCGGGCGAACGCCCGGGGCCGATGACCTTTGCCACGATCTATCTGTAGTCGAAATTTACGATATCAGTGTCGGTTGCGTTATTGCAGCCGCGCGTTGATCTGCGCGAGTGCCTTGGCGCCGGGACAGAGTTCCGACATCGGCAGCGCATTGAGCGGTCGCGCATCGCTCGCGAGCAGGTCATGTAGATCCTGCTGTTCCTCGTTGATATAGAGCAGTCCTGTCGCGACCGATCCCATCGAGGCATTCTGCCGTATGGTCATGATGGCCGCGTCCGGATCGCGCGGGTCGTGCGCACCGTCAACCTTGTAGAGCCGAACTGCCGAGCCATCATGTAAGGTAATGTCGGCAGACGTTCCAGCCTCGTAGTCGGTGGTGATTTCCTCTTTAGCCTCGACGAAATCGAGCTTGTTTTCGGACGCCATATTGTGAGCGCGGACATAATCGTAGCTCTTGGTCGATGCCGCATGATTGTTGAACGTCACGCACGGCGAGATCACGTCCAGGAAGGCAAAACCCTTGTAGGCGATGGCCGCCTTGATCAGCGGGATCAGCTGTCGCTTGTCGCCGGAGAATGAGCGCGCGACGTAACCGGCACCAAGCTGAATGGCGAGCTGGCACAGGTCGATCGCCTCAAACGGATTGGCCTCACCTTTCTTGGACGGCGACGCCTTGTCGTTGGTCGCCGAGAACTGGCCCTTGGTCAGTCCATAGCAGCCATTGTTCATGACAATGTAAGTCATATTCAGCTTACGCCGAACGGCATGACAGAACTGCCCAAGGCCGATCGACGCCGTATCGCCGTCGCCCGATATGCCGATAGAGGTCAGGTCGCGATTGGCCATATTGGCGCCCGTGGTCACTGACGGCATCCGGCCATGCACCGAATTGAAGCCGTGACTGCGGCCAAGAAAATAGGTCGGCGTCTTCGACGAGCAACCGATGCCGGATACCTTGGCGATGCGGTGGGCAGGCAGATCCATCTCGAAGCAGGCTTCGATTATGGCGGCGGTGATGCTGTCGTGACCGCAACCGGCGCACAGCGTCGACATCGTGCCTTCGTAGTCGCGATGCGTCAGCCCAAGGTCGTTCTTCTTGAGCGCCGGGTGGTAGGCGGATGGCTTGGCGATGTAGGACATGGCGGGCTTCTGCTCACTTTTGCAGCCTGATTGTGACACGGACGATTTGGCGGCGGCGACCTACGATATGGGGGTCCACCGGTAAATATCGAGGAGCGGCATTTCAAGGTTGATGGCGGGCAGCGGCAGCATCGCCTCGAGGCCAGAGATCTTCGTTTCGGCCCAGTCGCTGTCGCGGTCGTATCGCATGACCGCAGGCGCCTTCAACGAGACCGTTACGTAGTGCTGGCAATTGGGGATGCTGGCATACACGCGTCGGCGCCAAGTGCGGTCAGCCTTGGTATTCGATTTCGACAGCACCTCGAAGAGGATCAAGGCATCATCGGTGACCGGCGATGACTGGGCATCACCTTCCTGCACGTAAACGTCGGGTTGCGGCAAGCTGTTGGGCGAAATTGGAACACGGGTGCCAACACCAAGCAGCGGCAACCAGGGCGCATTGCGGGCGGCTTTGGTCGTCATCAGGACGTGCACAATGTTTGCCGCGATCACCTGATGCCACTGCGTCGGCGATGCATTCATGATGGCCACCCCCTCGATCAACTCCCACCGCTCGCCATCCGGACGCGTGTCCATGTAGGCGAGGAACTCCTCGATGGTCATCTGATTGGCTTCGGCCAGCTTGGCCCGCATGAGAGTGCTCCTGTGGTGCCGGATTTCAACGCCGAATCTAACACGAGACGCCGCAGACCTGGAAATCCCGCCTACTCCGCCGCCTGCGCCTTGGCTGGCGCGAGGTGTTTCAGTACGGCGTTGCGCACGAAGGCGGCAGTCAGCGGCATGCCGTCATAGTTCAGCGTGGCAATCAATTTCTCGCCTGCAATGCCAGCCTCGACCATCAGCAGCGAGCGCATCTGCGCGTCGCGGTTCTGTTCGACGACGAAGATCCGGTCATGCGCATCGCAGAAGGCTTTCACTTCCGCCGTAAACGGGAAGGCCCTGAGCCGCAGCGAGTTCAGAACGACGCCATCCTCGCGTAGC
>JANNRP010000108.1:0-7523 GCA_031401535.1 Hyphomicrobiaceae bacterium
GGCACTGGTAGACGAGGGCTGCCCACATCGCCCCCCAATACAGCCTTCACTTCCGCTGGGGTCTCAAAATCCTCTGGAATGCCGTTGAGGCCCAACTTCTGGAACAAGCGTCCCATTGTTGGCGACGCCGTGACAACGGCAAACGGTACCGCAACGAGATACCCGGCTGTTAGTGGCAGGCTCCACCAGAACGCTGTCGGCGACACTGCATAGAGCGCGCCGCAAATAACGATACCGAAGGCCAGTTGTGGCCACAAATCATTGATGGCCGTGCGCCAGGATATCCCGTATGCATCACGCGATTGACCGCCCCAGGTGACCGACTTTCCCAACGCCAGACCGGCCATGAAAATTGTCGTCCGAATGGTTGATACTGCACCTTGCAGGAATGAAAATACCAACTCGATCGCGCCGCCGACCACGAACCGCAGCCAACCGCCATAGCGCGCTACCCCGCCTTTGGTCAGCATCGCATCGGCTAGGCCCGCGATTTTGGGCGACAGGTACATCAAAAAGAACGCGACGTAGAGGAATGCTGCTAATCCTCCAGGGAAATCAGCGATCGACTGTGCCTGCCAGGCCGCTAACGGTGACAGCCCGATCATCATCGTCCACGCCGGAATGCCGAGGAACATCAGGATCGCCCACACGAGTTGGAACCGGCTCATGGGATAAAGTCCCGGCAGATCCAGCAACTTGATGTATTGCATGTTGCCTTGGCACCAACGCACGTCGCGTTTGGCGAAATCGAGCATGGTTGGCGGGTTTTCCTCGTAGGACCCATCCTCTATCGGCAGCACGCGCACCTCGAAGCCCGCGCGCCGCATCAATGTCGCCTCGACCTGATCGTGGCTTAAGATATGCCCACCCAACGGTGGCTTGCCCGGCAACATCGGCAAATGACACTCGTCGACGAACGGCTTGATACGCACCAGCGCATTATGCCCCCAGAACGGCCCGCAGTCGCCGACCCACCAGGATTGCCCCATGGTATAGGTGCGCATGCCGTGCCGCATGCCAAACTGAAAGATCCGGGCAAACATGCTGGATGAGGGCATGCCGACAACGAGGCTCTGTAGGATGCCGAGGCGGGGATGGGCCTGCATCATGCGCGTCAGCCGCACGATCGACGGGCCAGTCATCAGGCTATCGGCGTCGAGCGGCAACATGAACTCGTAATCACCACCCCAGCGCTCACAGAAGTCGCGGACGTTACCAGCCTTAAAGCCTGTGTTATCAGTGCGGCATCGGTAGGTGATGCGCGGCGCGGTTACACTGGTGTCCCCCAGTTCGTGTTTCCATGCCGCGGCGGCGGCGGCTTCCGTGACAGCAACATCAGTGTCGTTGCTATCACTCAGGATAAAGTAGTCGAAGTGTGCGCCCTCGCCGGTCGCATCCAAGCTCGCCTTGACGGTGCGCAGGCGCAAGAATGCGCGCGCTGGATCTTCATTGCGCAAGGTCATCAGAATGGCAGTGCGTAGAGTAATTGGTGTTGGCAGGTCACCGGCTGTCGCAAACGGCGCGACCTGTTTCATCGGCTCGTAGGCGATGTGCAAGAGCCAAAACCCGATCACCGAATTCCAAAAGCCGAGCACGGTCCACGGCGACCCGATGGCAAACGCCACGAACAGAACGTAGTCGAGCACAGTCCAACCGCCAGCGCCCATCACATGCGCCACACCCCACATCAACAGCAACCAGGTCGTGATGTTCAGTCCTGCAACGATCCAGCGGCGGCGCTGGAGTTCGTCCATGGACTGAATGCCTGTTGGCGTAGTAATCAGCACACCGGTCGGTTCGCGCGGGATGGCAGTTGAAATGCCCGGAACTTCGCTCATAGCACGTGCCCTTCACGAGGATATTGAATGACGATCGAAGTAGTGGCGCCAGTGCAGATCGATACCGCCCGCGCGCTGTGGTACGCACGCGCTGGCGTGGTGGAGCTGCGCGATGAACCGTTGCGCACGCCGTTGGACGGCGAGGTGCTTGTCGCAACCTCGTTCAGCGGCGTCAGCAGGGGCACCGAACGGATTATCATGGCGGGAAAAGTGGGTCAGTCCGAGTGGGAACGCATGCGCGCGCCCTTGCAGGCTGGCGACTTCCCATTCCCCGTCAAATATGGCTATTGCGCGACTGGAATTGTGGAGCAAGGGGAAAAGCGGCTCATTGGCCGACCGGTATTCGTGTTGCACCCACACCAGAATCGATTTATTGCGCCGGCGGCAATGGCGACGCCGATCCCCGATAACGTGTCGCTGCGCCGCGCCACGCTCGCGGCGAACATGGAAACGGCACTGAACGCATTGTGGGACTCTGGCGCAGGCGCCGCCGACCGCATCACAGTTGTGGGTGGCGGCATCGTCGGTTTGCTCGTCGGTTACCTCGCTGGACGCCTGCCGGGTGCCCAAGTCACCCTTGTTGACTTAGCGACAGACCGTGCGGACCTCGCGGCATCATTGGGCATGGCGTTTGCAATTCCGGCACAAGCGCCGTCAGACGCAGACGTTGTCTTCCACACCAGCGCGTCAGCACCGGGGCTTGCAACGGCAATCTCTGCCTGCGGCTTTGAGGCTACCCTCGTCGAGCTGTCCTGGTATGGCGACGGCAACATACCTGTGCCGCTTGGCGGCGCATTCCACAGTCGCCGACTGAAGCTCTTATCGTCGCAAGTCGGGCATGTTGCATCAAGCCGCCGCGCGCGCTGGGATTACGCACGCCGCTTGGCTGCCGCCTTGGAGTTGCTGTCGGATGTCCGCCTCGACGCACTCATCACCGAGGAGATCGCATTCGAGGATGCACCATTAAAATTGCCAACGCTGCTGTCGGCAACGGCAAAAGGTTTGGCGCCGGTCATAAGGTATGGCTGACGGAGCTTGAACATTTCAACGTCATCGCCTCAAAGCCCGCTGTTGCACTTCTTTAGGCCCTAACGCAGTGAACGACATACCCAAGCCTGCCACGAGCTCCACCGTCGACTGGGCGATCAGCGATCAACCGGTGCCGTATGCTGCGGCGGTGCGGTTCATGGAAGATCGTGTCGCGTTGATCGCCGACGGTCGGGCGCCGGAAATGATCTGGCTGCTTGAGCACCCCCCGCTCTACACGGCCGGCACCAGCGCGAAGCCCGCGGATCTGCTCGCGCCCGACCGCTTCCCGGTCCACCAAACCGGCCGCGGTGGCCAGTTTACCTACCATGGGCCTGGCCAGCGCATTGTCTACGTCATGCTGGATGTCCGCACGCGTGGACGTGATGTGCGTGGTTTGGTTACCACCCTTGAAGACTGGATCATCGCAACCCTGGCCACCTTCAACATACGCGGTGAAGTTCGCCCCGATCGGGTCGGGGTTTGGGTGGCCCGTCCCGAACGTGGCCGTGACGTCGAAGACAAGATTGCGGCTATAGGTCTCCGGCTGCGGCGCTGGATCAGCTTTCACGGCCTGAGCCTGAATGTCGAACCCGATCTAGAGCATTTCAGCGGCATCGTGCCATGTGGTGTCAGCCAACACGGCGTCACCAGCCTTGCTGACCTTGGGCTCGTTCTATCCATGAGTGATGTTGATATGGCGCTCGAAAGCGCATTCCGCCGCACCAGCACTGAAATCCAACGAGTGTCGGCGCCTGACCTGAGCTGAGTATCAGCACGAAGTTGTTGATAACTCCGCCCGCAACCTACTGGGGCTTTGGCTTTGTCCCGTCAGTCGGCGCTGCGTCCGATGGAACGTCCGGACCGTCGTAGTAAAGATAGCCGTCTTCGATCGATACGACCTCGGTGCCTTCGAGTTCGTATTCATCGTTTTCGCTGTCGTTGAGTCGGATTACGCAACCCTTCAGGCAAAGTCCTTCAAGAACTGCCGTGGGTTTTAGCGTGTGATCGATCTTCGCTTCACCCTCGATAATGGTGAGCTTGTGATCTTTGTCATCACGATTGGTTACCGAAACCGCCGATGCACTTGTGGCCATAAAGAAAAGGCCAATGAGGCCGATCGCTAACGAAAAAGACCTGAACTTCAAGGCTTTCATAGCAACCGACCTCACTGGTACCAATAGAACGCTGGCTTACTTCTTCTTCTTCGCGGCCGGCTTCTTGGCAGGAGCAGCCTTGGCGGCTGGCTTCTTGGCGGCGGCGGCAGGCTTCTTTGCAGGAGCTTTCATATCAGTCTTCCTTCTCTCTGTGAGTGCCCATTGCTTACGGGGCTCTTCGCCCGACTCATTATTTGAGTCGTAACAAGATTTACTCTCATGAGATTCACAAGACCGAGCAAACGGATTTTTCCGGTGACCGCTATCGAAGAATTCGATAGACGAATTTACAGCTTCACTTTGAACGAAAGCGCCCCACCTGACAATCGGGGCGACGGCGAACGGGTTAATGCACAACCATAGGCGGCGTTGTCGACGTCGGCAGTCGAGCATCGGGACACCATGGACATCACTCTTGCTCGGACTTTCTTGATGGTGGCCGATACCGGCAGCTTCATTGACGCCGCGCGTAAGATGAACGTCACTCAGTCGACGGTGAGTGCGCGCATCAAGGGCCTTGAGGATCTGTTGGGGCGTGCGCTGTTCGATCGTTCGAACAATGGCGCGACGCTTGCGGCGGCCGGCGAGCAGTTCCAAAAACATGCGCTGGCGCTGGTCCGCGTTTGGCAACGCGCGCAGCTTGAAGTTGGATTGTCGGCGCAGCATCGCGATCATCTGGCTGTCGGGTCGTCGGTTGGTTTGTGGGACGGCTTTCTGCTGAAGTGGCTGGCGTGGCTTAGACACAACATTCCTGATATCGCCGTATCAGCATCGTCAGCGACGTCGCCGGACCTCACTCAAAGGTTGGTCGAAGGCACACTGGATTTGGCTGTGATGTACCGACCGGCACAGCCGCCAGGGCTCCTGACCGAACACCTGTTCGATGAAGAGATCGTCCAGGTGTCGAGCCAGCCTTCGGGCTCCAGGCGCGGCATCGAAGACTATGTGTTTGTTGATTGGGGGCACGATTTTCAACTCGACCATGCTGCGGCCTACCCCGATCTGGTGCGGGCCGGCCTCAACCTGGACATTGGTTCGGTCGCCCTTGACTACGTACTGGCAAACCCGGCATCAGGCTATTTCCCGATGCGGCTGGTCAAGACCCACGTGGCGCGTGGCCGGTTGCGCCTTACGAAGCGGGCACGCCGCTTTGTCTATCCGGTCTACATGGTCTATCCAGAAGCGCGTGACATCGACGCCTACGCACCCATTCTCGAGGGCTTGCGCCGCGCCGTACCGAGGCTGGGCGCGGCAGGCTCCGTTCAGTAGCCGAGCGCCACGCCGTCTTTGCGCGGATCGGATGCTCCGATCAGTCCATGATTGTCCCGGTCGATGACGACGATTTGCGCGCCACCCCAAGGATCAGGTCGGACGGTGATCTTATGACCCATCAGGGCCATCCGCTCAGCAGTGGCCGCGGGCACGGAACTCTCAATCTGGACCTCGCCACCCTCGAAGAACATGCGCGGGCAGTCGATGGCCTCCTGAGCATCAAGGCCATAATCCAGCATGTTGGTCAGCATGTAGACATGACCAATGGGCTGGAAAGCGGCCCCCATCACGCCAAATGCTGCGAAAGCTTTGCCGTCCTTCATCGCCATCGCCGGAACGAGGGTGTGCATGGGCCGTTTGCCGGGCGCGATGCAATTGGGGTGGGTGGGATCGAGTGTGAAGCCCTGGCCGCGGTTATGAAACACGACGCCCGACTTCTTGGTCGCAAGTCCAGACCCAAAGCCGGCAAACAGCGAATTTATGAATGACACCGCCATGCCGGCGTCATCGACGATCGAGAAGCACACAGTGTCCGATCCAACTGGTTCCGGCACCGGTCCAAGATCAGGCGTGCAGCGCTTGAGATCGATCCGCTTGACTAGGTTATCAATAGTCGACGATGCCAGCATGAAGTCGACCGGCACCTTTGCCATATCGGGATCGGCGACAAACCGATCGCGCATTCCGTAAGCCAGGCGCGCCACCTCCATCATCACGTGGTATCGCTCGGGCGCCATTGGGCTGTCGGATACGCGCCCGATCTTTGCCAACATCTTCAACATGATCAGTGCAACGATGCCGTGATTATTGGGCGGCAGTTCATTGAGTTCGACGCCCTGATAGGCGACCTTGATCGGATCGACATAGCTGCTGCCTTGAGCCAAAAAGTCGGCCGCCGTATGCAAGCCGCCCAGCGCTTTCAACTCGGCCACCATATCGGCGGCCACTTCGCCATCGTAGAAGCCGTCGCGGCCATCCCGGGCGATGGCACGCAATGTCTTGGCGGCGGCCGGTGATTTGTGGATTTCGCCGATCCGCGGCGCCTGCCCTTTTGCATTGAGAAGGTGCATGGCTGCCGCCTCATTGGTCTTGATCTTGCCAACGAGGCCGGCCCAATCGTGAGCGACCCGTGGCGAAACAGCAAATCCACGTTCGGCAAATTCGATCGCGGGAGCGAGCAGGCTCTCGAATGACATCGTGCCATGATCGCGCAACAGTGTTGCCCAGCCGTCGATGGCGCCGGGGATAGTCACGGCGTGAGCACTTTGTGTCTCGATCTGCTTGATGCCCTTCTTGGCATACCATGCAGCCGTCGCGGCCTTCGGCGCATAGCCAGACGCGTTGAGCGCTATTGGTTTTTGCCCGGGCTTGGCGATGATCGCAAAACAGTCGCCGCCGATCCCGGTCATGGCTGGTTCCACAACGCCCAGCACTGCCGCCGTCGCAATCGCGGCATCGATCGCGTTACCGCCCCGCTTCAAGATTTCGATCGCTGTCAGGCTCGCCGATGGATGTGACGTCGCGCACATGGCGCGCTGACTGTAAACGGCCGAGCGGCCGGGAAAGTGAAAGCTGCGCATAGATGCTCCGAAAAGGACTGATGGGGCGAGCAGATGAGAGTGGCGACAAAGTGCACAGCGCGCAACGCTCGTTGATGCAGGGCGGGTGCGATGTTTTTACCCAGGCTGAGCGGGCTATTCGGCCACATCAATCAGAGCATTTGAAATCCTTGATGATGTAACGGTGAAATTGATCGGGCTTGATGCGCGTTTCGTTGAGTGCCCAGCCGCGGACCGAAATACCCGCTTCGTGAACCGTATCTTGGCTGCCAGATACCAGCGGGTGCCACCAGGGCAAGTCGCGCCCCTCCTCCACGAGCCGATAGCCACAGGTTGGCGGCAGCCAGCTGAGATTGCGCACTTTAGCAGGATCGATGGCAATGCAGTCGGGCACTTTTGATTGCCTGTTGGCGTAATCAGAACACCGGCAGCTGCCAACATCTAGTAGCCGGCAGGACAGCCGTGTCAGATGAATCTCCTGTGTATCTTCATCTTCAAGCTTCACAAGACAACACCGCCCACAGCCATCGCACAGACTTTCCCACTCTGTGCGGTCCATCTCGTCGAGGGTCTTGGTCTGCCAGAATGGTGCGCTATCGTCACTCAACAATAGAATCCTCAACTACCGGTGCTCGCAATGCAGCCCTAGTCGGGTGTAAATAAGACTGAAG
>JANNRP010000109.1:0-3597 GCA_031401535.1 Hyphomicrobiaceae bacterium
TGCAAATACTGCTCATCTGAAAGGTACTGCTTCACCAGACGCGTAAAGAGCTGAGTCTCGATGAAACTGAACACCGAGGCATTATACGGCATAGCCGTATAGTGTCAATCTGGCACGACCGGCTCAGGAAGATCTAACGTCCGCGTTGAGCGGGCCGCGCGAGGCCGTTCCAGCGCGCCGCAGGCGTAAAATCTCTCCGCGCGCCTGCGGCGCGCCAGCCGCAGCGTTTCACGGACCGCTCCAACGCATAGTTAGGCAACTCAGGCGGCATGCTTGCGGAAGGCGAGTTCGATCTTGAGTCGACCACCGAGAGCCTGGACCGCGCTCTGCAATGTTTGCAGCGTGACCGAAGGATTGTCCGGATCAAGCAGGCGTTCCAAAGCGGAACGACTGGTGTCCATGCGCCGCGCCATTTCGGACTTGCTGAGTCTGGCTTCCGACATTCTCTCGGCCAGCCGATAGGCAATGTATCGCTTCACGGCACGAACGGTGGTTTCCTCAAGCAGGCCCTCCTCTTCAAGAAAGGCATCGAAATCACTGCCAATGTTTCTTTTACCCATGTTCAAGCCCTCAGTTTGGCTAGGCGACGCTTCGCAATCGCGAGTTCTTTGGCCGGCGTGGTCTGGGATTTCTTCACAAACCCGTGGAGCAACACGATGAGCTCCTCATGCACCGTAAAGAAGGTTCGGGCGATGCCGGACGAAATGTGAGACCGGACTTCCCCCAAGTCGTCGTCCATCTTGCGCACCAGAGGCATTCCGATCGGCCACGCGAATTGCACCGTTTTGATGTCCTCACCAATGGCCTTGCGATGCCCCTTCGGCAGGCTCTTCAGCCACTCTCTGACTGGCTCGCGTCCCGAATCCAGGCGGAAGAACCGTACCGGAATGGGACGAGCAATCGGCATCGGCAGAGTGTACCATAAAAGGTACAGCCGTCAAGGATCACAGGAGAGTTCGAGAGTTGCCTAACGTCCGCGTTGAGCGGGCCGCGCGAGGCCGTTGCAGCGCGCCGCAGGCGTAAACTCTCTCCGCGCGCCTGCGGCGCGCCACCCGCAAGCTTTCACGGACCGCTCCAACGCATAGTTAGGCCCGCCATTCCCAGACCTCGCCGGCGTCAGGATCTTGGGCCGTTCCGACAACTGCAAACCCAAGTTTCTGCAAAATCCTTGTAGATGCATTTTCCTCTTGAAGCGTGTGCGCGATAAGCTGTGCACGTGGATCGTGCTTACGAGCGATCTCCATCAGCCCTGTTGCGGTTCTTGTGCCATAACCCTTACCGATCTGTTCTGTCAGCGTGTAGTAGGCGATTTCCACACGGCCATCTCGTGGCGCACCAACGAAGGCGCCACCGCCCACTCCGACACCGTCGTCAACAGCGATGTAACCTACCCAGGGTTCGACGTACCCGATTTTTCGATACAGCGCAGCAGTGCCGAGACAGTTCGCCTGAATCTCTTCGGCAAGGCTCGCCACCCGTTCGAGCGGCTGGCCGTCGGCATCACAGCGAACCAGGACAAACGCCATGCGGGCCTAACGTTCGCGTTGAGCGGTCCGCGCGAAGCCGTTCCAGCGCGCCGCAGGCGTAAAATCTCTCCGCGCGCCTGCGGCGCGCCATCCGCAATCTTTCACGGTCCGCTCCAACGCCTAGTTATGCATCTCATTCAGAGTAGTCAGCTTTGACTTCGCAGAACTTTACGAATGGGTCATCTGGGATGCGTGGCATGCACGTCAGGTTGACGGTGCGCGCTCCGCCACCAGTGACTGTTGCCCACACAGGGCTCCAAGTACCTGCGACCTCGGTGCAAAGGGCAATCGACTGCGTGACCACGCTCATGCCGCCTCTCGTGGAACGAGTTGTAAATCGGAATCTACCCGCGTCATCGGTGGTCGATTCCAGGAAGGTGCCGTCGCACTCTGGGTATGAGGCATACAAGCGTAACGTTTGATGTGCCACAGGGCCTTCGTGCGAGGCGAGAGTGCCGACAATGGTTTGGGGTATATCCCTGTCGCACGCGCTGACACCAAGTGAGGCGGCAATGCTCAAGGCAACGCGAATGCTAGTCCAGAGATGCATAACGTCCGCGTTGAGCGGGCCGCGCGAAACGGTTCCAGCGCGCCGCAGGCGTAAAATCTCTCCGCGCGCCTGCGGCGCGCGACCCGCAATCTTTCACGGACCGCTCCAACGCATAGTTAGATTGCCGGGCTCAAGTTGACAGTATGTCATTACTGACATATATTGCACCCCGTGGCGTCAGCTGACAAGCCGATTGTTTGGCTGCATGGGGAGATCAAGACCCCGCCATTCGGAACGGCTGCCAGAATCGAAGCCGGGATGTTGCTTAGAAGACTGCAGCGTGGTGAGTCGTTGGGAATGCCCCATTCGCGGCCCATGCCTGGAATTGGAAGGCGATGCCACGAGTTGCGTATTGGGGATTCCAAGGCGACCTGGAGAATTGTCTACCGAACGGACCGAGATGCGATCGTGATTGGGGCGGTGTTCGCCAAGAAGACGCGCACTACACCCAAAGATGTGATTGCGACCTGCCAGAGGCGTTTTCGGGAGTATGACGATGCGTGCAAGTAAGAGAGCCAAACTCGCGAGTCGCGGCTGGAAAGTAGGCGACGCCAAGGAATTTCTGGATCTGTCGGCGGAGGAGGCGGCACTGATCGAGTTGCGCCTCAAGCTGGCGGAGGGGCTCAAGGCTCGTCGCAAGCGCAAGCGACTGACGCAGCATGATCTGGCTGCGGCGGTGCAATCCAGCCAATCTCGAGTCGCAAAGATGGAATCCGGTGATCCCACGGTCTCTATCGATTTGCTGATGCGGTCACTCATCGCCCTGGGCGCCTCCCAACGTGACCTCGCCCGAATCATAGCGCCGAGCTGACTCTCGGCAATCTAACGTTCGCGTTGAGCGGTCCGCGCGAAGCCGTTCCAGCGCGCCGCAGGCGTAAAATCTCTCCGCGCGCCTGCGGCGCGCCATCCGCAATCTTTCACGGACCGCTCCAACGCATAGTTAGACGGCAGTGCGCCGTGTCTTCGGCTGAGACTTCTCGAGAACCTTCGCCATCCGGGATTGCCAGCCAGGACCGGAGGCCTTCCAAGAGGCTATCACCCCGGGCGGCAATCGCAGTGAAAGCAGCGCACGAGGATTCTTGAGTTTTGGCCGACCGCGACGGACGAGCCGCTTGCCGCGATACAGATCGGCCTCGGCAATCCAGGCGTCCGTGATCTCTGGAGCGTCATCCGTCGATGGTGAGATTCGACCTGATTTTTTTCTCTTCGCGTTCATGACAATGCCTAATGCTGATGATTCGCCGTGCAACGCCACGTGGAGTCCAAACCAAGACGACGATTCGTTCGTCCAGCCAGCCGGCGGAGATGTAGCGCGGCTCGCCGTAATCGAAGCGGTCGTCAATGCGAGTCAGATGAGTGCCGGCAAAAACCTCTCTGGCTCGCCGCATGTCGAGCCCCCGCTCGCGAAGCAGCGCTTCTCGCTTCTTCGGGTCACAGGTAATGCGCACATATTAAGTGTAGCTACAATAAATCCGCACGTCAAACCACCCACGGCGATCAGGCTGCCGTCTAACGTCCGCG
>JANNRP010000110.1:0-4770 GCA_031401535.1 Hyphomicrobiaceae bacterium
TTGGCGCGGCTTTTTTCTTCGTCCCGACGTGCCCCCCCAATGGCTGCATCAAAGGCTCCATGATCGAGCGCCTGACGCAGCGCTTGGGTTTTCGCCACATCCGTATAGACCGATGCCCCGTGAGCTAAAGGGCTAATCCTATCGTGCATAACAGCCGGGTTAGAATGGACGATCATATTAAGCCCGAGGCGTCTCGCAGTATTGTCGCGAAATTTGATCATCTCGCGAAATTTCCACCCTGTGTCGATATGCAGGATTGGAAACGGAACAGGTGCCGGATAGAATGCCTTTCGTGCAAGGTGAAGTAAGACCGAACTATCTTTGCCAATCGAATACATCAGAACCGGAGCCACGAATTGCGCTACAGCCTCGCGGAAGATATGGATACTTTCGGCTTCCAGGTCGTCTAAGTAATCCATTGGTGCCCTCCGAGCCGAGTCTGATTTCATGCCTTGTCTTCGTCCCTGGCGAGCGGGTTGCAAATTGCCAGGAGACTTTCGACCTTTTCATCCGGCTTGATTAGTTGTTTGAAAGTTACAGCGAAGCCCGCATCGATAGGTAGTCCTACAGCTGGCAGGTCTAAGTCGTTTGACACATGGCAAAACGACCATCGCACGCACTCCAATGCGCCAAACAATGAGCTGAGCGGAGGCCATGTCGGCCGTTGCTCAGTCCGCATGTGTCGTTGCCAGAACACCCGTCCAGGTTACCTGCGACATCCTGAAGCGTCGAAATTTCCCGTAGCGTCAAGTTACTGATCAAGACGCAAGGCGACGGGGTTCCACTACGGCGCAATCTTAAGTTTAGCGGCGCACCTCTGTTAACGACCGAAAGCGGCGAGACCCGCCGCTTCACTCGCATCATACCGACAACCAAGGCTCTAATATCCTGCCCGTTTGCGGCCACGTCCACGCGGTATGATTGTTAGGGTCAACCATCATTTTGATGTCAACGACAAATTTATTTCTGATCGACGTCAGGTACGGGATCAAAAGAAGCGCTTTCTGCTTTTTCAATGGCTGTCCCGCACGGTGGAATCCACCCAGACAAAGCCCTTCGTGCCGATCTGTTCTGTGTCACCCTGCAGACTGACGCATAATTCCAATGTCGGCTTGTTGGCTGCCTGGCCAGCCTATCAAACTATCGAAGCACCAATGCACCACCCGACTATTTCGACTAAATCAAATACAATGGTCATCATTGCCGGATACCAGAAATATGTCTCTTCCTCCCCGCAGCTCTGCTCGCGGAAGACAAGTCCCAAGGGCCGCCTAAATGTCAAAAAGCACTCCAGCGCTCGCGCGAAACAGTGTAAAAATAGACTTGCAATCAGAGATCACCGATAGCGGGAGTACCTCGGTGCAGCCGACGCCGCCAAATTGGCTGAGATCACGACAGTTAAAACACACACCCATGCTGACACAGACGCCAGCAACTGGCTCCAGTTAGCTTACCTGCCCTCGCTACTCCCTGAAAGCGCGGTTCATCTGGTCGGTGAAGGGTTTAGTCAGGTACGACAGCGCGGTGCGTTCGCCAGTTGACATGAACACCTCGACGGGCATGCCTGGCACGAGTTTCAGCTGGCTGACCAACTGCCGTGATTTATCATCGATCGCCAGTCGCACCAGATAGTGGTTTTGACCGGTCTTGGGATCGACGGTGACGTCCGCTGAGACATGCACCACGTGGCCACCAAGTTCGGGCGTCGTTTGTTGGTTGAACGCGGAAAGCCTGAGGCGCGCCGTGCGCCCAACCACCACATGGTCGACCTCGGCTGGTGCGATCCGCGCCTGGATCGCGAGGCCATCCTCTTCCGGCACGATCAGCATCAGTTGCTCGGCCCCGGTTACGACGCCGCCCACGGTGTGTATCGCCAGTTCATGCACCACCCCGGCCCGTGGCGCTCGGATGTCAATGCGGTTGAGCTTGTCCTTGGCGGCCATCTCACGCTCGGAGAGTTCGGCGAGTTTTGATTCAATAGACCGCAACTCGCGCTGCGCTTGCGCGCGCACATTCTCGTCGACCGCAAGGATCTGGACGTTGATTTCGCTGATCTGACCGTTGACGCGGGCGATCTGTGCAACGAGCCCGCCGTGCTCGCCAGCCAACCGCGTCGCCTCGCGCTCCATCGTATAAACGCGCGACACCGGAGTGAGCTGCTTGCTGTGCAGCATGCGGATTTGCTCGAGTTCCTTCTCAATGATGGCAAGCTCGCCATGCTTGGCATCACGCTGCGATGTCAGCCCTATGATCTCCTGGCCGGACTGTCCAATCCGCAGTCGCAGCTGGTCGCGCTGGCTGTCTCGGGTGCGCTTGTTCTCTTCAAACAGTCGTATTTCGCCGTCAGCTGCGGCCCGCGCATCCACACTCTGGGCGAGGAACGTCTGGGGCAGCACAACGCCGGGCAAATTATCACGCTCTGCGACGAGGCGGGCCGTGCGCGCGGTCAACTCGACCAATTGCGCGCGGATGACGCCCAGTTCGGCGCGTATTTGGGTGGCGTCGAGCCGTACCAGGATCTGGCCGTCGGTGACGCGGTCGCCGTTGCGGACGTTGATCTCGGAGACAATACCGCCATAGCTGTGCTGCACTTTCTTGACGTTGCGCTCGACGACAAACGTGCCGGGTGCAATGACGGCGCCCGACAATGTTGCCGACGCGGCCCAGCCACCGAACCCGAACACCAGGACTGTCATCACAATCGTGGCAAAGCCCATTTGCCCCTTGATTGCGAAACTAGAGCTTGTGTCGATGGTTTGAGCGGCGCCGCGGCCTGGCAATTGTCCCTTAACTAGGCGCTTATCCTGCCCGTTCGCGCGCGGATCCGTCTGCTGGATAGCGCGAAAAGAGCGGCTAACTGCACTATCGGCGCATTCGATTGTCATTCGCACCCTCTTTCGACAAACATCGAGACGCTAGGCTCGACACCACGACGTGCTCAGTTCTGCGAATAGAAATCTTCGGGCCGCAACTCGTAATGCCCGACAAACTCGATCTGGAATTCGGCGTCGGCATCAAAGTCGAGGTTGCCATCAAGTATGGTGACCTGACGACCTTCGAAGCTGTCATAGCGGAAGGTCATTTCGCCTGGCTTCGAGAACGTTGCCTGATCGCGGACTAGCACGAACCGGCGCATGCTCTGATCCTCAAACACGTCGTCGAGCGCCTGGGCGAATTCTTGGCTCAGACTCTGGATATCAATGCGGTCACCGACGGCAAAATCAAGTATGCGGTCACGCGATCCTTGACCGTTGCCGGTGGCTAGGACCGACCCGAACACGAAGACATCGTCGCCCTCACCGCCCGACAGGATATTGACGCTGTCGCTGGCAACGATGACATCGTTGCCGCTACCGCTGTTGACGTTCTCAACACCGGATAGTCGGTCAAATCCGATGTCTTCGCTTGTTGCCGTGCCAGCCCGTAGATCGATCACGGCATCGGCTGAAGTGACCGCCGCGTCATACGTGTCGATCCCATCACCAACGTCAACCACGTCATCGCCGTCATTGACTGTGGCGATCACCGCATCGTTGCCCGCGCCACCGTCGATCTGATCGTCGCCGCTGCCACCGATCAACAGATCATTACCGGTGCCACCATCGACACTATCGTTACCATCACCGCCCGCGATCACGTCGTCCCCAGGGTCTCCCAGAATTAGATCGTTGCCCGCTCCCCCGTCCACCAGGTCGCTGCCCAAGCCAGCCCGGATGGTATCGTCACCCGTGCCGCCGTCGATGACATCGTTGTCGCTATCTCCACTAAGGAGATCATTGCCGATGCCGCCGTCGATCCGGTCGTTACCCTCGCCACCAGCGATCACGTCGGCGCCAGCATCGCCCAGGATCAGGTCATTGCCAGATCCACCGGACGCCGTATCGTTACCCTCTCCTGCCTGTACCGTGTCGTCACCGTCACCGCCCTCAATAATGTCGTCACCACTGTCACCGAGTAGACTGTCGGCTCCTATTCCGCCATCGATCGTATCGAGGCCCTCACCGCCGGAAACAGAATCGTTGCCTTCGCCGCCGACCAGCTGGTCATTACCGCTATCGCCGTCAAGACGGTCATCACCCGTTCCACCCGTGATTTCGTCGTTACCGGCTCCACCGTTGATCACGTCGTTGCCGTCATCACCCGACAGCCGATCATTGCCGGCCTCACCTAGAATCTCGTCGTTGCCAGCGCCGCCAAACACAAAGTCATCGCCGCCACCGGCGAAGATCGTATCATCGCCCGCACCGCCATATATTATGTCGTTGCCATCGCCTGCCACGATCCGATCATTGCCATCACCGCCGAAGATGACGTCATCTCCACTGCCACCGATAACCATATCATCCTGGGCTTGAGCATCGATCACGCTGCCAGCCGATGTCGCAACAATGGTATCGCGAAGAGACGTTCCGGCAACGAGTTGGTCCTGCGGCGCAACGATGTCGAGGTAGGCAACCTGGGGGCTGCCATCCAGCCCCAAGCCATCGCTCACGGTGTAAGTGAACGAAACCACACCCGCATCATTGGGTTCAGCAAAAAATGTCCAGTCACCTGCCGTATTGACCGCAATGCGCCCCGATGATGGGATCAGGCTCTGCACGGTCAGGCTGTCGCCATCTGGATCGGCTGCGTTGCGCAACAGGTCACTCGCCGCAATCACTAACAATTGCCCCATCAACAGCGGGCTCAGCAGCACGGGCGCTGCGATCAGGGGCAAACGATTGGTGCCGCGTGGCAGGGGTGTGCTGGTGGTGTCGTCCTCGTTATCGT
>JANNRP010000111.1:0-10901 GCA_031401535.1 Hyphomicrobiaceae bacterium
TGAAACAAGCCGCGCCACCGGTGCGCCGGTGGGGACGAGGTCTGCCAGGCGGACGCCCGGCGGTCCTCAGCTTTTGCGCTAGCGTCAGGGAACTTGTGCTCTCTATATAACGCCTTGGCCGGTGATGCCACAGCTCGTACATGCGCGGCTGATCCGACCAAAGTCGATTGTAGTTGATATGTTAACGCTAGGATTGGACACGGTTTCCGCCCATGCCTCTGGTACTCACCGCCGAAAATCTACACATCGTGCGCGGCGGACAGCCGATCGTGGAGCAGGTATCGTTCACGGTTCACGGCTGTGAAGCGTTGCTGCTAACGGGTCCGAACGGGGCTGGGAAAACAACTCTGCTGAGAGCGATTGCCGGTTTTCTGACGCCATCTGGCCGCTCGTTTCAGCTCAGCGGAGGCGATTCAGAACTGACGATTGGCCAACAGTGCCATTACGCAGGCCACCTCGACGCGGTGAAGGCGCGGCTGACAGTCGCGGAAAACGTCACGTTCTGGGCTGATTTCCTAGGCGGCCCTACTCACGACGTCACCCAGGCTCTCTCGGCTCTCGATCTTGAGGATCTGGCGTCGGTACCAGCTGCTTACCTGTCGGCCGGTCAACGCCGCCGCTTGGGACTTGCCCGCCTTTTGACGGCACATCGTCCAATCTGGTTGCTCGACGAGCCGACAGTGTCACTTGATGCGGCAAGCCGACAACGCTTTGCTGTCGTCGTTGCTGCGCATCTCAAGCGGGGTGGAATTGTGATCGCGGCGACGCATGTTGATCTTGGTCTGGGCAGTCCTCAGGAATTGCGGCTTGGCGCGACAGATACCGATGGGATTGCCGCGTGAGTGCGTTCCTAGCCCTGTTGCGCCGGGATGTCACACTCGCCTTACGCGAAGGCGCGGCGATCGGCACGGCCCTGGGCTTCTACTTGATTGTCGTATCCCTAATGCCCCTCGGGCTTGGTCCTGATTTGCAACTGTTGAGCCGCATTGCGCCGGGCGTGCTCTGGGTCGGACTGCTGTTGGCGGCACTTCTGACACTGCCTCGGCTGTTTGAGACGGACTATGAGGACGGTACGCTCGATGCTCTGAGCCTAAGTTCGACACCACTGGAAATGATCTGTCTGGCAAAAGCCCTGGCACATTGGTTGACGACCGGCATTCCGCTCAGCCTGACGGCGCCGGTGCTTGGGCTTCTGCTCAACCTCGAACTGGCAGCCTATCCGGCGCTGGCCGCCACATTGCTCGTTGGCACGCCGGCCATCAGTCTGCTCGGTGGCATTGGGGCGGCGCTGACGCTCAAATCCCGCAAGGGCGGCGTATTGATTGCCCTGCTGGTGCTGCCGCTATACATCCCGACGCTGATCTTTGGCATAGCCGCCATCTCGGCAGTGGTGACACCGCCCGGCAGCTTCACATCGTCGCTGTTGATGGTGGCGGCGGTGTCGATCGTGTCGATTGTGATTGGGCCATTGGCATCGGCGGCGGCATTGCGGGCACAACTGCAGTAAACGCCCCCCGTCCGCTACCCACGCATCCGACTGCCCTTTGGATCGACCGGCGGCACCGCGAGGACTGTCGCCGCCCGCCGTTCACCGACAATCTCGATCTGGAAACCGGATGTTGCCGTGGCAAGGTCACGCGGCACGTAGCCAAGTGCCAGCGATTTGCCGACCGTGTGGCCATATCCGCCCGAGGTGATCCAGCCGACGACCTTGTCCTCGTGCCAGATCGGCTCGTCGCCAAAGGCATCGGCATCGCGGGCATCGACGTCAAACAACACGAGGCGTCGTTCGCCACCGCTGATCTGGTCGGCGATGGAGGAAGCCTTGCCTGCGAAATCGGAATCGCTTGTTTTCACAAACCGGTCGAGCCCGGCTTCGACCGGCGAATAGATCGGCCGGTATTCGCGTGCCCAGGAGCCAAACCCTTTTTCCAACCGCAGTGCATTCAGCGCGTGCCCGCCGAACAGGCGCAGGCCGAGATCGACGCCAGCGGCGGTCAGCGCATCAAACACGGCACGCTGCGCTGCGGCTGACATCCAGATCTCGTAGCCGAGTTCGCCTGTGAAACTGACACGGCCGACGATGCAGGGTGCGAGGCCCACATCAATCCGACGCACGGCCATGAATGGGAAGGCAGCGTTCGCGAGGTCGGCCGACGTGACACGGGCGAGGAGTTCACGGGCGCGGGGACCGGCAATCGCCAAGCCTGCCTGTTCATCGAGGAGCGATCTGAAAGTCACGTCGTAGCGGCCTCTGCATGCCTCGAACCGCCGCAGATAGAAGCGTTCCGCAACGCTCGACCCGACCAGGAAGAATTGATTGAGACCAAGCCGTGCAACGGTCAAATCACCAATGAGTTTGCCGGCGTCGTTGAGCATGGGGCTTAGCACCATACGGCCAACAGTCGGTATCTTTCCGGCCAAGACATAGTCGAGGAACGCGACGGCATCCGGTCCTTCGACCATGAACCGGCCATAGGCGGACGCTTCCATCAGGCCGACGGCGCTGCGGACTGCTGCGCACTCGGCGCCAACATGTGCAAAGGCGTTCGACCGACCATAGGTGACGGCCTCTTCCGGCTTGTCGCCCGGCGCTGCAAACCACAGCGGCCATTCGAGGCCATGCACGACGCCGAACACGGCGTTGGCGGCAATGAGCGTGTCGTGCACCGGTGCCGTGCGTAGCGGTCGTGCTGCTGGCAATTCCTCGTTGGGGAAGCGGATGCGGAAGCGGCGGCTGTAATTCTCGCGCACCTTGACGTTGGTATAGCTCTTGGTCGCGAATTGGCCGTAACGCGCCACGTCCATGCCCCATACGTCAAATCCAGGATCGCCATCGACGATCCAGTTGGCGAGCGCGAGACCGACGCCACCACCTTGGCTGAAGCCTGCCATCACCCCGCACGCACACCAGTAGTTCCGCAAACCCTGCACCGGTCCGACCAGCGGATTGCCGTCGGGCGTGAACGTAAATGGCCCGTTGACCACGCGCTTGATACCGGCCTTGGCGAGCGCCGGAATATGCCGGAAGCCGATTTCGAGACTGGGTGCGATGCGTTCGAGGTCTTCGGGTAGCAACTCCGGCCCGAAGTCCCACGGCGTGGTGTCCGGCTGCCAGGGACGGCAGTCCTGCTCGTAGGTGCCGACCAGCATGCCCTTGCCCTCCTGCCGCGTGTAGATTTCGGCAGCGAAATCGATCAACTGGATTTGTTCACGGCCCGTCTCTTGGTTGAGGGCTGCGACCTCGGGCATATCCTCGGTGATGAGGTACATATGCTCCATGGCGAGTACCGGCAGCTCGATGCCCACCATGCGGCCAACTTCACGTGCCCATAAGCCGCCCGCGTTGACGACGTGGTCGGCGACAATGGTGCCCTTATCGGTGATCACGTCCCAACCGGAACCAGTGCGTGGTTGTAATTCGACCACCCGGGTATGCCGGTAAATTTCACATCCGAGCTTGCGCGCGGCTCCGGCGTACGCGTGCGTGGTGCCGGATGGGTCGAGATGCCCTTCAAGCGGATCATACATGGCGCCGACGAAGTGGCTGGCGTCCAACATCGGCATCATGCGCTGGGCTTCAGCCGCGCTGATTATCGCCGTATCCATGCCGAGATAGCGGCCCTTGGCATGGGCGAGCTTGAGAAAGTCCATGCGGGCGGGTGTATCGGCCAGCATCAAGCCGCCCGGCATGTGGAAGCCGCATGACTGGCCGGACGCCGCCTCGATCTCGGCGTAGAGTTTGACCGTATAACTCTGCAGTTTGGCGACGTTCGGGTCGCCGTTGAGCGTGTGGAACCCGCCGGCCGCATGCCAGCTGGACCCCGACGTCAATTCGAGTCGTTCGACGAGTACCGTATCCGTCCAGCCGCGCTTGGCGAGGTGATACAGCACGCTTGCGCCCACCACGCCGCCACCGACAACCACGACGCGCGCATGAGACTTCATGGATAGATCCTCCCCCGCAACGATGCTGCGGCGAGTGTGCCGATGCCTCGACCGCTTGCAAGCAGATCCTGTGAATTTGAGCTGAAAAACGCGACGATTTATCTCGTCCTGCTACACCACCCTTGACGTCAAACCACCGGCGCTGTGCTATCTGCTCAACAGTTCAATTTAAGAGCAAGGAACACAGTCGAGATGGCCAAGGACGGAACGGAGCTGCCGGAACGCGAAGGCATGGATTTCGATGTGGTGATCGTCGGTGCCGGACCGTCGGGATTGGCAGCCGCGATCCGTCTGAAGCAATTGAGCGCCGAGACCGGCCACGACGTGTCTGTGGTCGTCGTCGAGAAGGGCTCGGAGGTTGGCGCGCATATTTTATCGGGAGCGGTAATCGATCCCATTGGGCTCAATCAGTTGATCCCTGACTGGAAGGCGCTGGGTGCGCCGTTGGACACGATGGTGACCGAAGACCAGTTTCTGTTTCTTGGACCGGCCGGCGACATCCGGCTGCCGAACGCGCTGATGCCGCCACTGATGAACAATCATGGCAACTATATTGGCAGCCTTGGCGATGTGGTGCGGTGGCTCGGCGAACAAGCGACGAACCTCGGTGTCGAAATCTATCCGGGCTTTGCCGCGTCCGAAGTGCTGTACGACGACAAGGGTGCGGTGGTCGGCGTCGCGACCGGCGACATGGGGGTTGATAAGACCGGGGCGCCCAAGGACAGCTTCACGCGCGGCATGGAGTTGCGCGGCAAATACACCCTGCTTGGTGAAGGCGCGCGGGGCTCACTGACAAAGCAGCTGGTTGCAAAGTTCGACCTCTCCAAGGGCCGTGATCCGCAGAAATACGGCATCGGGCTCAAAGAGTTGTGGGAGATCAAACCGGAGCACCATCGGCGCGGTCTGGTGCAGCATTCGTTCGGCTGGCCGCTCGATAATGCGACCGGTGGCGGTTCTTTCCTCTACCACTACGGCGCGAACCTGGTGTCCGTCGGCTTCGTCGTGCATCTGAACTACCAGAATCCGTATTTGTCGCCATTCGACGAGTTTCAGCGTTTCAAAACGCATCCGCGCATAGCGCCGACGTTCGCGGGTGGCAAGCGCATCGCCTACGGCGCGCGGGCTATCACCGAGGGCGGCTGGCAGTCGATCCCAGAACTTGTGTTCCCGGGTGGCGCTTTGCTGGGGTGTGCGGCTGGCTTCGTCAACGTGCCGCGCATCAAGGGTTCGCACAACGCCATCCTGTCGGGCATCCATGCGGGCAAAGCAACCTTCGACGCGATCCAGGACGGACGCGCGCACGACACGCTCGATGCCTACAAGACCGCTGTCTATGCGGGGCCGATTGCGCGCGACCTGAAGCGCGTGCGCAACGTCAAGTCGTTCTGGTCTAAGTTCGGCACCAAGCTTGGCGTACCGCTCGGCGGACTAGACATGTGGTTAAATACGCTAATTCCGGGCATTGGCCTTGGCTTCACGCTGCGCCACGGTAAGGCAGATTACGCGTCGCTGATCAAAGCCGGCAAAGCCAAGCCGATCGACTATCCACGTCCCGATGGCGTGCTGACTTTCGACAAGCTTACGAGTGTTGCGTTTTCCGCCACCAATCATGAGGAAGATCAGCCGGTTCACCTGAAACTGGCCGACCCTCACATTCCCGTAGCCGTCAACCTGCCCGAATATGCCGAGCCTGCACAGCGCTATTGTCCGGCCGGAGTCTATGAGATTCTGAAGGATGATTCGGACCGTGCCCGATTTCAGATCAATGCGCAGAACTGCGTCCACTGCAAGACGTGTGATATTAAAGACCCCAGTCAGAACATCAACTGGGTGACGCCCGAAGGCGGCGGCGGGCCCAATTATACCGGCATGTGATCGGGCTGAGATCGAGAGAATGGGCCGCAGTACAATTTGCGGCTCATTGGAAGATCAGTTCGCAGGATTCGTCGTGGATGGATCGATTTGCGCCTGAATGATGCCGGTAACAATAGCGCGTGCCGCATATTCTGCCATGCACCTGTAACCGAGATCGTTCAGGTGGAACTTGTCACTCGCTAGGATCGCACTTTCACCGCCCTGCTTGGCAAGGTCAGCCATCGCACTGAAACGGTGCACCAGCAATACGCGCTGCTCGCGCGCAACTTCCTCTATCGCGGCAACGAAGCGTATGTAATGCGTGTCCATGGCGAGCCGCTCGACGTATTGCGGATCAATCAGCACGACATCGATGTGATTTCGTGCCAGCCATTGCAACGTATTCGTCAGGTTTGTTTTGAACTCGGCAACGTCGAGACGCGCCATGGCATCATTGGTGCCGACCTGCCAGATTACAAGGTCGGGCTTGATCTCGGCGACTTCACGTTTCATGCGATTGCAGGCACCGATCCCGGCTTCACCCGGCACACCGCGGCTTACGACATCGACATCGACGCCCTTGAACTGGCCTTCGAGATCGGCTTCCAGCCGAACCGGATAAGTCGCGAACGGTGTTGAAGCCCCAATACCGGACGTCGATGACGATCCGATGGCGAGCACCTTGACGACCCGGTTCTCTTTCAACGCCCGGCGCATACTGCGCAGAGCCGTGCGGCCCTCATGCGCCGCAGCCGTAATCCTGCACTCACGCGAATAGGCACGCGGGGTCTGCGACAGTGCCATGATTTGTTGGTCTATGGACGCGATAGCAACTTGCTGCTGAGCACTTGCTGCGCCCGGCAACATCAAGACAATCGCGACGGAGAGCTTGGCGAGCGCGTGCGCCATTCGACAAACCATGCAGTTCCCCCCATGACTATAAGCCCAGATATTACAGTTATTGTGTCAATCGTCAAACTACCCCCGAAGATAAACCGGGCAAGTTGGCCACACATACTTAACAAAGAACCAACGCTGAAAACCGCAAGTGAATTGCGGCCCAAACCGCAGAAGAATTCTCCAAATCGCCCAAGCCGTTGACTGCTAACGGTAAACAATCGTTGGAACGCTGCCACCAGCACCAAAATGCTGATCAGCCGCAATGGCGGGAGGTTGGTCTTGTCGATCAGGAAGAAGGCCCTCGGTTCCGGCACGGCGAGCGGATCGATGTCGACGCCGCGAATACTGAGCACCATTATGATTACTGAGCAGACGACGCCTGGCCACATCATGTTACGTGCAAATCGCTGAAACTGAACGTTGTCCTGAGCGATCTCACTGGCCAGAAAGCCGAGCAGGAGCAATAGCTGCCAGGCCATCGGATTGAACAGCCAGCCGCCCTCGCCGGGCCATGTCGGCAACCGTAGGTCGAACGTCAGGGTGACGACGTAAAGCAGCACCGAAGCTGCCAGCGACAATAGTCGGTTGAAGCGCGCCAGGATGATAAAGGCAGGCGCCATAAGTAGTACCACCACGTAAAGTGGCAGGATGTCAAAAAACGACAGCTGATGCGTCAGAAGCACCCATCCCAGTGTTGTTCGTACCGGATCGAGAAACGCCGGACCCGCATTGTGCCATTCGAGAAAGAGTGGGTTGTTACGGGTTAGCGCCATTGCCGCCAATATGGCTAGCGCCAGCGCGGTCAGGACGATTTGCGCACGGTAGATTTCGATGGCGCGCGCCACTAGTCGGATAATGATCCGACCGGGTCGCTGTGGCGACAGCGGACCGCCGGTGGCATGCGACAGCGACCACCCGGCGAGGAACACAAACAGTTCCGCTGCATCGCAAAATGCGTAGTGCAGAAGCGTGAAGTTAATGTACGCGTTGCCAGGCACGTGATCTATGAAGATCATGACCAGCGCGATGCCCCGCCAGAAATCAATCGCATTCGCCGTACGGCTAGGCATTTCCCGCGGCAACCCAAAACAAGTCTTCCAAACTGGAGTTTGGTATGTCTTGCCTGTGCGGATAAATCAATGGCTTGATCGAAATGCTGATCGCTGCTGTTGCAATCGGTCATTCGCGGAATGCGAGAGCAGCGTGCGCGTTTGATGACCCCCGCTTCAACAAGGACTACCGCATGACGCTGTTCACATTGGCCGAACTCGAGGCCGCTGCCGCGCTGGTTCATGCGACAATGCCGCCAACGCCGCAGTACGCTTGGCCGCTATTGGCGAAGCGTACCGGCGTGGAGGTGTGGGTCAAACATGAAAACCACACACCGACTGGTGCGTTCAAGGTTCGCGGCGGCATTGTCTACATGGACTGGCTGAGGCGTCAAATGACGGCGCCAAACGGGATGCAAATCAACGGGGTGATCTCGGCAACCCGGGGCAATCACGGTCAGTCGATTGCCGTTGCAGCACAGCGGGCGGGCATCCCTTCAGTGATTGTCGTGCCGGAGGGCAACTCGGTTGAGAAGAATGCGGCCATGCAGGCGTTCGGTGCCGAGCTGATCGTCTACGGTCGCGACTTCGACGAAGCGCGGGAGCATGCGTCAAGTCTCGCCGAACGTCGCGGTTTGCATTTCGTGCCGTCCTTTGATTCCCGCCTTGTCATCGGAGTGGCTACCTACGCGCTGGAATTATTCAGGGCGGCGCCCGAGCTTGCCACGGTCTATGTGCCTATTGGTCTTGGCTCCGGCATTTGCGGCGTCATCACCGCCCGTGACCTGCTGGGATTAAAAACCGAAGTCGTCGGCGTGGTGGCCGAGGCAGCGCCCGCCTATGCGTTATCGTTCGATGCGGGTCACGTCATACCGACCAATAGCGCGGCAACGTTCGCCGATGGCATGGCAGTGCGCACACCCAATCCCGATGCGCTGCAGATCATCAAATCAGGCGCCGCTCGTATTCTCAGGGTGAGCGATGACGAAATTGCCGCGGCGATCCGGATTTATTATGCTGATACGCACAATCTCGCTGAAGGTGCAGGCGCTGCACCGCTTGCCGGGCTGTTGCAGGAGCGGGCCGCGCTTCAGGGACGACGAGCGGGGGTAATTCTGTGCGGCGGCAACATCGACGGTCCAGTGTTTGGGCAAGTATTGGCGGGCCTGACGCCCACAGTTTGATGATCCAGCGACGTGGTGTCACACATTCGCAACAAAAAGTGCGTGTGAACGAGGATATTCGACAGCCATAGAGTCGCCAAAGCAGCAGTGTCTTTGCTATTCTAATATTAATATTTGAATCGAATTGAGCGGGCTGCGGCCTGCCAGGAGAAGCGCAATGCGCACTGAGCTGTCACAGCCGGGAGTGCCGTTTCGACGGCTTCTCCTATTGGCTGTCGCTTTGGCCACTGCAAGCCTAGCCATACTCTACGGTGCTGTGCCTACAGTAGAGGCCGCCGGCAAATCCGATGAATCGCGCTCGCTGCTTGGCAGTTACCTTGCTGGCCGTCACGCACGTGGCTTGAACGATACGGCCGCCGCTGCCGACTATTATCGCAGCGCCATGACCCTGGATCCGGGCAACGATGTCCTCATCGAGAACTCCTTTCTGATGGAGTTGACCGAAGGCCGGTTCGATGCCGCATTCGCTCTTGCGCAGCAGTTGGCAAAGTCTCAAAGCCAAAATCGTATGACGCATCTGTTTCTTGGTATCGTTGCGTTCAAGGCCAAGAACTGGGCGGAAGCCGATGCGCATTTCCGTAATGCCAATTCAGGACCGATCGGCGAGCTGACCAGTGTGCTCGCGCGGGCCTGGACCAAGCAGGCGCAGGAGCAATCCGATGAAGGTCTGCAGCTTATCGAAGTTCAGAAGCAGGCCGAATGGGCGCAGTTCTATATGCGCTACCACCGCGCGCTGATTGCCGACATCGGTGGCCGTCGCACCGAATCCCGTACCAACTATGAACGCATTTTCAAGGCCGACAGCCGGACGCCGCGCACCGCGCTCGCCTTCACGCAACACGCCGCCAACTCAGGTGATTTCAAGCTCGCCAAGGCAATTTTGAAAGAGCACACCGACCGTGCCGGTTCTGACGGGCACCCGATGGCACGCGCGCTGCGTGATCAGTTGGGCAATCCAAATGTGCGCATCCCCCTGTTGGTGGAAACGCCATTACAGGGCATGGCGGAGGTGTTCTATGGGCTCGGCGAGGCGCTAGCCAGTGAAGGTGGCGTCAGTTTCGGTGCGCTCTATCTGCAAATGGCGCTCTATCTGCGGCCAGAGTTTCCATTCGCTCTAGCGGCACTTGCCAACGTTCATGAAACTACCAAGCATTATGATGCGGCAATTGCCACCTACAATCGGATTGAGAGAAACACGCCACTCGAGTCGTCGGTCGAGATCCGCAAGGCGATCAACCTCAATATGCTGGACCGCGTCGACGAGGCGCGCCAACTGCTCGAAGATGTGGCAAAGCGCGATCCGACCGACGTTAAACCGCTCGACGCGCTGGGCTCGATCATGCGGGCGCGCAAGCGTTATGATGAAGCGATCGACTATTATGGGCGCGCCATCGCCCTGTTGCCCAAGCCTGAAAAGCAGCACTGGTCGTTCTGGTATGCACGCGGCACAAGCTACGAGCGCACGAAGAAGTGGCCTTTGGCCGAGGCCGACCTGCAACGAGCGTTACAGCTCTATCCAGACCAACCGATGATCTTGAACTATCTAGGTTATTCCTGGATCGACCAGAACAAGAATCTGAAGCAGGGCATGGCACTGATCGAGAAGGCCGTGACCCTAAAACCCGATGACGGCTATATTGTCGATAGCCTGGGCTGGGCGCATTACAAGCTTGGAAATTATAAGGAGGCGGCGCGCTTCCTGGAGCGAGCCGTCGAGTTGCGCCCGGAAGACCCGGTACTGAACGATCACCTCGGTGATGCTCTGTGGCGCGTCGGCCGTGAGCGTGAGGCGCGCTATCAGTGGGAGCAGTCTTTGACCTTGAAGCCTGAACTGGAAGATGCGGCGCGCACCCAGATGAAAATTCAACGAGGGTTGACTGAGAAGGCGGCGGCCAAATCGGTCAAGACCAAGCAACAGGCACGCGTCGAGCAACCCAAGAAGCGTGTCGAAACCAAGCTTGCCCCG